>JAFDWD010000092.1 GCA_018268695.1 Actinomycetota bacterium | reverse complement strand
GGCGACCGGGGGCGTCGCCCCGGCGGCCCGCGACGACGCCCAGGGACGCTTCAAGCGCGGCGACGCGGTCGGTTTCGTCGAGGGCGAGATCGTCGCCTGGGGCGGGGCGGGATCGACGCTGGAGGTGACGATCGATCTGCTCGCCGCCGACCGCGAGGCGGAGATCGGCACTGTGATCGGCGGCGCCGAGGCGCCGCTGCCGCTCGACCAGGTGGACGCCCACGTCCCCGACGGGGTCGAGCTCGAGAAGCACGAGGGAGGCCAGCCCAGCTGGTGGTGGCTGCTCGCGGCGCAGTAGCGGTGCGCGGATTCGCCGGAGTGGGTGAGCCGACGCGCGCCGAGCTGCGCGCCGCGCCCGTGCACTGGCCGCGGCCGAGCGTCCTGGAGGCGGGTCTCGAGGCGCTCGACGGCGTCGGCCCGAAGCTGGCCGAGGCGGCCCGGAGCGCCGGGATCGGCACGGTCGGTGACCTCCTCTATCGCTTCCCGCACTCCCATCGCGACCGCCAGATCCGGCTGCTGGAGACGCTCGCGGCCGGTGAAACGGGGACCGTCTTGGTCGAAGTGATGGGCAACCCGCCGCGGCCGTTCCGGCGGGGGAAGTTGACGATGGTCGGCGTCAGGGTCGGCGACGAATCGGACTCGGTGCGCGCGACCTGGTTCAACCAGCCGTGGGTCAGCGGCAAACTGGAAAAGGGGTCCCGGGTCCTGATCACGGGGAAGCGGAGCCCGAAAGGGCTGGCGGTGCAGGAGTGGGAGCTGGTCGCGCGGGCGAGCGAGGTCGATGAGTCCGCCGAGGAGCGCTCCGGCTCGTTCGTCCCGGTCCATCCGGCGACCGAGGACCTGGCGCCGAAGAAGATCCGCGAATGGGCCGAGCAGGCGGTGAAGCTCGCCCCCAATGCGATCGAGGGCCTTCCCGCCGCGCTCCGGGCGGAGCGTGGCTTGGCCGGGGTCGGGTCGGCGATCCGCGCGGCGCATTTCCCCGAGTCGCCCGAGCAGCTCGAGGAAGCGCGCCGCCGCCTCGGCTTCGAAGAGCTCTTCCTCCACCAGGCTCTGTTGGCGACCCGCAAAACCAGCCACCGCCGGGCCCGTCCGGCGCCGCGGTTCGGTAGGCCGGGGGAGATGGTCGAACGCTGGATCGCGTCGCTTCCCTTCACGCCGACCTCCGACCAGCGCGCCGCCTTCGCCGACATCGACAAGGACCTCGACTCGGGCGAGCCGATGCAGCGCCTCCTGATGGGCGAGGTCGGCTCGGGCAAGACCGTGGTCGCCGTCTACGCGATGCTGCGGGCGCTGGAAGCCGGGCATCAGGCAGCGCTGATGGCGCCGACCGAAACGCTCGCCGAGCAGCACGCGATCACGCTCGGGCGGCTGCTCGCGGCCGAGGCCATCCCCTTCGCCTTGCTGACCGGCGCCACGGCCGCCCCGATCCGCCGGCAGGCCTTGAACCAGCTCGCCAGCGGCGAGCTGGGACTGATCTTGGGGACCCACGCGCTGATCGAGCCGACCGTGCGCTTCGCCCGCCTCGGGCTCTGCGTGGTCGACGAGCAGCACCGCTTCGGGGTCGAGCAGCGGCGTGCCCTCGACTCCAAGGGGGTCGAGGGGATGGCCCCGCACGTCCTCCACATGACCGCGACGCCGATCCCGCGGACCCTGTCCCTGACCGCCTACGGGGACCTCGACACGACGGCGCTCCACAACCTCCCTGCGGGCCGCAAGCCGGTGATGACGCGGGTGGTCGGTGAGGACGAGCGCGAGGTCGCCTACGGATTCCTGCGCGAGCGCCTCGCCGAGGGGCGCCAGGCGTTCGTCGTCTGCCCCCTGGTCGAGGTCTCCGAGAAACTGCCGGGGAAGGCGGCCGGGGAGGAGGTCGAGCGCCTGCGGCGCGGTCCGCTGCGGGACTTCCGCGTCGGGCTCCTCCACGGGCAGATGCACCCGAACGAGAAGGGGGAGGCGATGCGCGCCTTCGCCGCGGGCGAGACCGACGTGCTGGTGGCGACGACGGTGATCGAGGTCGGGATCGACGTGCCGAACGCGACGATGATGCTGATCGAGGGGGCCGAGCGCTTCGGCGTCTCCCAGCTCCACCAGCTGCGCGGGCGGGTCGGGCGCGGCGAGCATCCCTCGCAGTGTCTGCTCTTCGCCGGGGACGCCGGGGGGATGGCGCGGCGCCGCCTCGCCGCGGTGGAGGAGACCAGCGACGGTTTCCGGCTCGCCGAGGTCGACCTGCTGCTGCGCGGCGAAGGGGAGATCCTGGGGACCCGCCAGAGCGGCATGGCGCGCTTCACCGTCGCCCAGCTTCCCGAGGACGAGGCGCTCCTGGTCGAGGCCAAAGACGAGGTGGTCCGGTTGCTGGCCGAGCACGGCTCGCTGGAGGCGCCCGAGCTCGGTCCGCTGCTCGAGGCCGCCCGCCGGCGCTTCGGCACCGGCGCCGCCGACCCCATCCCTCTGTAAACCTTGCACGCTTGTCTTCCATAGCGAGACAAGCGTGCAGAGGTGCGGCTTGCGGGTGATTGCCGGAGAGCTGAAGGGCCGGCAGCTGGTCGCCCCGCGCGGCTGGAAGGTGCGACCGACCTCGGAGCGGGTCCGCGAGGCGATCTTCTCGAGCCTCGGGGCGCGGGTGGAGGGCGCCACGGTTCTCGATCTCTACTGCGGGACCGGGGCGCTGGCGATCGAGGCGCTCTCGCGCGGCGCCGCCCGCGCGACGCTGGTCGACCGCGACACGCGCCCGGCGCTCGGCAACGTCGAGCGGCTGGGGCTGCGGGACCGCGCCGAGCTCGTCCGCGCCGACGCGGAGGCGTGGCTCGCCGCAAACGACCGCCCAGACGGGGGTCGGTACGACCTCGTCTTCGTCGATGCTCCCTATAAACTCGCCGACCTCGTGGCCCGGCAATTGGACACGCACCTCCCCGGCGTGCTGGCCCCCGGCGGGCGTGCCGTGGTCGAGAGCGGCGCGCGTCGCCCGCTCGCGATCGACTCGCTGGAGCGGCTGAGGCAGCGTCGCTACGGGGCCGCGGACGTATCGATCTACGCGCTGGAGGACGAGTGAGCGAACGCAACGGGACCGTCGTCTGCCCCGGGACCTACGACCCGGTCACCAACGGCCACCTCGACATCATCACCCGGACCTCGAACGTCTTCGACAAAGTCGTCGTCGGCGTCGTCAACAACCCGCTGCGCAAGAACAAGACCCTGTTCACGGCGGAGGAGCGCAAGGCGTTCATCGAGACGGCGACGGCCAACCTCGGCAACGTCGAGGTGCAGATCTTCTCCACGCTGCTGGTCGAGTTCGCCCGCGAGAACGACGCCCACGCGATCGTCAAGGGCATGCGGGCGATCTCCGACTTCGAGTACGAGTTCGAGATGGCGCAGCTGAATCGCAAGCTCGATCCGGGGATCGAGAGCATCTACGTGATCGCCTCGCCGCACTACAGCTTCCTCTCCTCGACCGGGGTCAAGGAAATGGCGACCTTCGGCGGGGACGTCGGCGATCTGGTCCCGCCCGCCGTCGCCGGCGCGCT
>JAFDWD010000929.1 GCA_018268695.1 Actinomycetota bacterium | reverse complement strand
TGCGGCTGCGGGCGCTCGGCTTCGGCCCGCCCGCCGCCGACCAGCTGGTGATGGAGGTCGGCGGCGCCGAGCCACGGCGGCGCCGGCTCGGCGCGGCGATCCGCGAGGTGCGCGCCGCGCAAGGCGCCGACGCCCTGCTGCGCGTCCTGCCGGTCGACGCGATGTCACGGGTCCCCGAGCGCCGTCATCTCCTCACCCCGTTCCCGGAGCTCTGATGGCGGGGGCGCGACGACTGAACGAGCCCCGCCCGGTCGGGGTGCGCACCGGCGGCGACGGAGAGCCGCGGGAGGTCGACTCGGCGGCGGTCGAAGCGGTCCGCGAGGAGTGGCTGGTCGAGGACCGCTGGTGGACGCCGCGGCCGCTGCGCCGCCACTACTTCGAGCTGGCGATGGCCGACGGCCGCGCGCTCACCGTCTTCCGCGATCCCGCCGGCGGGCGCTGGTACCGGCAGCGGGCCTGAGCCGAGGAGGACGATGACGAGCCCCCCTCCCTACATCGAGCTACACGCCCACTCGGCGTTCTCCTTCCTCGACGGCGCCTCGACCCCACTGGAGCTGGCGGGCGCCGCGGCGGCGCTCGGCTACCCGGCGCTGGCACTGACCGACCACGACGGCCTCTGGGGCTCGATGGAGTTCGCCCACTGCGCTGTCGGCCTCGGCCTCCGCCCGATCACCGGCGCCGAGCTGACCCTCAATGTTGACGGGCCGAAAACCGGACTATCTGACGGGTTTTCGGCCCGTCAACATCTGACCTTGCTGGTGGAGGACGCGCACGGGTATCGGAACTTGTGCCGGCTGCTTACGGCGGCGCACGCTCGGACGCGGGACAACACGGCGCGGACGGCGGAGCCGGCTTGGACGACGCTCGAGGAAGTGGAGCGGCACTCCGAGGGGCTCGTGTGTCTGTCGGGATGCGCGCGGGACGGGGCGCTGGCGGGGGCTTTTGAGCGCGGGGACACGGCGGCCGGCGAGGCGCTAGGGCGCAGGCTCCTCGCCGCCTTCGGCCGCGACCGCTTCCGGGTCGAGCTGCAGCGTCCTTACTGGCGCCGGGACCGGGCGCGCAACCGCTGGCTCGGCCTGCTCGCCGAGCGGCTCGGCGTCCCCACCGTGGCCACCGGGAACGTCCACGCGCATTCGCGCTCGCGCTCCCACCTCCAGGACGCGCTGGTCGCGATCGGCCTGAACGAGACGCTCGAGTCCTCAGAGCCCCGGCGCCGTGGCAACTCGACCTCGGCGCTCGCCTCCCCCGCCGCGATGGCCGCCCGCTTCTCCGAGCACCCGGACGCCGTCGCCGAGACCGTCCGCCTCGCCGAGCGCCTCGCCTTCGACCTCACCGCGGACCTCGGCTACCGCTACCCCGGCTCCGAGGACGAGACCGCCGACGGGGAGCTCGCCCGCGTCTGCGCCCGGATGATGGACGAGCGCTACGCGGGTGACCCGCGCCGCCCCGAGGCCGAGACGCGGCTGCGCCAGGAGCTGGCGACGATCCGCGGCCTCAACCTCTCCGGCTTCTTCCTCCTCCACCGCGACATGCTGGAGCTGGCCCGCGAGGTGGCGGTCGAGGTGCGGGGACCCGACTCGGCGCGCTCCATCCTCCCCCCCGGGCGCGGGCGCGGCTCCAGCGTCAGCTCGATCGTCTGTTACCTCACCGGCCTCTCCCACGTCGACCCGGTCAAGGCCGACCTCTTCTCCGGCCGCTTCCTCAACGACGAAACCGCCTCGATGCCCGACATCGACCTCGACTTTCCGCGCGACATCCGCGAGGTTCTCATCCCCCGCGTCCACGAGCGCTACGGCCACGAGCACTCGGCGCTGGTCGCCGCCTTCCCGACCTACCGGCCGAAGGGCGCGGTGCGGGATCTCGGCAAGGTGCTCGGGCTCCCCCCGGCGGAGATCGACAAGGTGGCGAAGACCTGCGGCTTCCACGAGAGCGCGGCGGAGATCGAGCGTGACCTCGTCGCCGCGCTCGGCGAGCGGCGCGCGGCCGAGCCGCGCTGGCGGGTGCTGCTGGAGCTGTCGAAGGAGATCTTGGGCCTCCCCCGCAACCCCTCCCAGCACCCGGGCGGGATGGTGATCTCGACCCGGCCGCTGATCGACGTCTGCCCGGTCGTCCCCGCGGCGATGGTCGGCCGCCAGATCGTCCAGTGGGACAAGGACTCCTGCGGCGACGCGGGCTTCCTGAAGATCGACCTGCTCGGGCTGGGGATGCTCTCGGCGGTCGAGCGCACGGTCGAAGAGGTCGCCCGCACGCGCGACGAGCGGCTCGACCTCTCGCGCATCCCGCTCGACGACGCGCAGACCTACGAATCGATCCGCGCCGCCGAGACCACCGGCGTCTTCCAGATCGAGAGCCGCGCCCAGATGCAGATGCTCCCTCGTACTCAGCCGCGGGACCTCGACGACCTCACCGTCCAGGTGGCGCTGGTGCGGCCGGGGCCGATCCAGGGCGGCGCGATCCACCCCTACATCGAGCGGCGCAAGCGCCTGCGCGAGGACCCCACCTACGAGGTCCCCTACGAGCACCCGCTGCTGCGCCCGGTGCTGGAGGAGACGCTGGGGACGATCGTCTACCAGGAGCAGGTGATCGAGGTGGCGATGGCGCTGGCGGGGTTCTCCTCCTCGGAGGCCGAGGGGCTGCGGCGGGCGATGTCGAAGAAGCGCTCGCTGCAAGCGATCGAGTCCCACCACGAGCACTTCGTCTTGGGGGCGGCGGAGCGCGGCGTCGCGCCGGAGATCGCCGAGCGGGTGTGGCAGCAGATCCAGGGCTTCTCCGGCTTCGGCTTCCCCAAGGCGCACTCGGCGGCGTTCGGCCTGCTCGCCTACCAGTCGGCCTGGCTGCGGGTCCACCGCGGGCCGGAGTTCCTCTGCTCGCTGCTGAACGAGCAGCCGATGGGCTTCTACCCGCCCGACTCGCTCGTCCACGAGGCGCAGCGGCGGGGGATCCGGGTGGCGCCCCCGGACGCGAATGCCAGCCGCGCCCTCTGTCACGTCGAGTCCCCGCGTGAGGACCCGGAGCTGCGCGGCGGCCTGCAGGTGCGGATCGGCCTCGGCTACGTGAAGGGGGTGCGCAAGGAGGAGATGGAGGCGCTGGCGGTCGAGCGCGAGCGCGGCGGGCCCTACCGGGGGATCGCCGAACTGGCCTCGCGCTCGGGGGCGGGACTGCCGAGCCTCGAAAAGCTGGCCTGGGCGGGGGCGCTCGACGGCATCCCCGCCGACGGCGACGGCGAGCGGCGCGGCGCGCTCTGGCGGGTCGGGGTGACCGGAGCGGGACGGACGAGCGGCGGAGCGACCCAGCTGGCGCTGCCGATCGAGCCGCCGGAGCCGCCGGAGCTGGAACCCCTCGGCGAGTGGGGCAAGCTGATCGCCGACTACCGGAGCACCGGCCTCACCCTGGGACGCCACCCGCTGGAGATGCTGCGGCCGGGACTCGACCCGAAGATCCTCCGCTCATCGGACCTGGCGGTGACCCGCGACGGGGCGATCGTCGAGGTGGCCGGGATGGTGGTGGCCCGCCAACGCCCGGAGACGGCGAAGGGCATCGTCTTCATGCTGCTCGAGGACGAGCGCGGCAACGTCAACCTGATCGTGCCGCCGCCCGTCTACGACCGCCACCGCTCCCTCGTCCGCGCCGCGCCGCTCCTGCGGGCGAAGGGGAAGCTGGAGCGCCGCGAGGGGACCACCAACGTCGTCGTCACCGAGGTCGCCGCGCTCGAGCGGACCGAGCTGCCGCGGCGCCGGCCCAAGCCGCGGCCGCGGGTTCGCGAGCTGCGCGAGCACGCGGTCGCCGAGCTGCGCGCCGTCGCCCCCAGCGGGCACATGTTCGGCCGGAGGGGGTGAGCGAAAGCCGGGCGAAGCCACAGTGCGACCCGGGTCGGACCGACCGTCAAGGGGACGATCGATCCGGACCCGAGCGCCACAGTCGACAGGGATAGCGACCGCGTGGCGTAAGACCGGCGCAAGCACCCGCCCCGACGCCTGGATCAAGCGTACCTGATACGTACCTAATTAGGCAACCGGGACGCTAGTCGCCCTCGGCGAGGCGGGCTGCCTTGTCGCTGCCGATGAAAGGCGTGAGGGTGAACTCGGTGAGGTCGGGGAGCAGCGACTCGAGCTCCTCCGCCTGCCCGGCGACGATGCGGCGGGAGACGACCGACACCATGCCGCCGACGAGGGCTTCCTCGGTCGAGTCGGAGAGGTGTTTGAGCACCGATTTCGGGGCCTTTTCGCGGCCCGTCTGGAGGTAGGGAAGGAACGTCTGCACGGCGGCGTCGTAGCGCTCGACCACGACCGGGCCGGCGACCAGCGCCTCGACCATGGCCAGGCGCGCCAGGTTCGGCTCGGCGGCGAGGAAGGAGAGCATCGCCTCGATCCCGGCACGGAGCGCGAGTGGCCACTCGTCCTCGGCCTCGTAGGCCGCGGCGATGGCCTCGCGCAGCTGTGCGGTGACCGTGTCGAAGGCGGCGACGAAGCACTCGTCCTTGCCCTCGAAGTGCTCGTAGAAGGTGCGCCTCGAGACCGCCGCGTGGCGGGTGATGTCGGCGATCGTGGTGCCGCCGTAGCCTTTTTCGGCGACCGCCTCGGCGAGCCCGGCGATCAGCCGCTCGCGCTGGTTGTGCACGACGAAGTCGCGCGGCAGCCCGTGCCGACCGGGGGGCAGGCGGGAGAGCTCCGGCGGGTACTCAGCAGCGTCGGCTGGATCGAGAGCCACGGGGCGACGATACCTATCGTTTACAACCGGGCGGTGGCCCGTCGCGCCGACTCGGCGCCGATGTAGGGGGTCAAGGCGAAGTCGACGAGATCGGGCAGCAGGGCCTCGATCTCCTCGGTCTCACCGAGGACGATGCGCTGGTAGATGACCCAGAAGATGCCGCCGGCGATCGTCTCCTCCAGTGTCTCGGGGAGGTCGTCGCCAACGGGCGATGACTCCCGGCCGAGCCGCAGCAACGGGACGAAGGCCTGCAGCGACTGCTCGTAGCGCTCCTGCGCGGCCTCGCCGGCCGACAGCGCCTCGACGATGCAGGTGCGGGCGAGGGCAGGCTCCGACGCGACGTACTTGAGGAAGGCACCGAGCCCGGCCGCGAGGCGCTCTTCCCAGGTCTCCTTCTCCGTGGCGGCCTCGACGATGCGCGAGAGCGACTCCTCGACCGCGTAGTCCTGGGTGGCCAGGAAGCAGTCTTCCTTGGAGGCGAAGTTGTCGTAGAAGGTGTTGCGGGCGATCCCGGCGCGGCGCACGATGTCGGACACGGTGACCGCCCGGTAGCCGCGGTCGAGGGTCTCCTCGGCGAGCGCGTTGACGATCCGCGCGCGCTGGTGACGGGCGATGAACTCGCGGGAGAGGCGTTGGCGACCGGGGGGCGGTCGCATCGGGGAGCGTTGAGCCACGAACAGGACGGTACCGGAACTGATCCAACTTCAACTTGGGCTTTCTTGAGCGCAGGAACCTGGTCTCACAGTCGATTCCCTCGACGCGTGAGCAGTCCACCGGAAGCTTGCGGCGGACTTCAGGATCCGGGGTCGGCGGGAGCGCCGTGGCGGCCCTCGCCGGAGGCGAAGCGGGACGCCCCTCGGGCGGCGGTCGCGAGCGTCTCGCGGCCCAGGCGGTGCTCCAGCGCGAGGCCGTCGGCGAGCGGCATGCCGAGCCCCTCGATCGCGGCGCGCCGGTCGGCGAGCATCGTCTCCTGGGGAAAGGCGGCGAGGTAGTCGGCGAGCACCAGCGCCCGCTCGAGGTGCGCGCCCGGCGCGGTGACCGAGGTGACGAGGCCGATCCGCTCGGCCTCCTCCGCACCCACGGGCCGGCCGCTGAGGATCAGGTCGAGCGCCCGCCCGAGCCCGATCACGCGCGGCAGCCGCTGCGTCCCGCCGTCGATCAGCGGCACGCCCCAGCGGCGCTCGAAGCAGCCGAAGGTCGATTGCGGCGTCGCCAGGCGCAGGTCGCACCAGAGCGCCAGCTCGAGCCCGCCGGCAAGGCACCAGCCATCGATCGCGGCGATCGTCGGCTTCGACGCGGCGAGGCGGCTGAAGCCCATCGGCCCGGCCGGGTGGTCGACCTCGAGGTCCATCGCCTTCAGGTCGGCGCCGGCGCAGAAGGCCTCTCCCCCGGCCCCGGTGAGGACGAGGACGCGCGCGTCGTCGTCGGCCTCGAAGCGCTCGAGGCCCGCGCGGAGGGCCCGCGCGGCCGCGCCGTCGACGGCGTTACGACGCTCCGGTCGGTCGATCGTCAGCACCGCGGCGGCGCCGACACGCTCGTAGCGAACCTCATCCCCCACGCCGAAGATCGTCCCACACCTCCACATCCCTCTGCACGCTTGTCTCCTATAGCGAGACAAGCGTGCAGAGGGTTGAGAACGGGGCGCGGCGAGCGGGCGCAGAACGCACCGCTCACCTCGCGAGGGCGGGATCGGGCGGGCTAGTCACGGCACCATTTCGCGGGGGGTGCTCGCGACGCCCGGCTCCCGCAGATAACTGCGCCCCGGTCGCTGGTCGCGGGAGGGGCAGGGACCCCACGACCGCCCGGAACGCTAGGCGGCCAGTCGGACGTTCCCCCCATTCGACAGGTTTCTCTTCCGTTCCGAGACGCGCGTGGATAGGGTGCTCGCGGGGATGAACGGGTCGGAGGCCTCCGCGCGGCGAGCGCGACGCAACGTGGTGCTGACGGCGGCGATCGCCGGCCTGGGCGGACTTCTGTTCGGCTACGACACGGGCGTCATCGCCAGCGCCCTCCTCTTCATCAAGGGTGACTTCGCCCTCGGCAGCTTCGAGCAGGGGCTGGTGGTCGCCGCGGTGCCGATCGGCGCCGTCGGCGGGGCCGCGATCGCCGGGCCCGCCGCCGACGCCTACGGCCGGCGGCTGATGATCCTGCTCTCCGCCGTGGTCTTCATCATCGGCGCGCTGGCCAGTGCCGCCGCGCCCGGCCTCGTCGTCCTGGTCGTCGCCCGGGTGGTGATCGGTGTCGCGATCGGGTTGGCCTCGGCGGCCTCCCCGGTCTACATCTCCGAGGTGGCGCCTGCCGAGAGCCGCGGGCGCCTGGTCAGCTTCTTCCAGCTGGCGGTGACGATCGGGATCCTCGTCGCCTACCTGGTCGGCCTCGCCTTCGACGGCATCGAAGGCTGGCGCTGGATGCTCGGCCTCGGCTGCGTGCCGGCGCTCGGGCTCGCCTTCGGGATGCTGCGGATGCCGCAGAGCCCACGCTGGCTGGTGATGCAGGGTGACGACTACGCGGCGCGCGCGGTGCTGGCGAAAATCCGCGTCGACGACCCGGACACGATCGACCGCGAGCTGGAGGAGATCGAAGAGTCGGTGCACGCCGACGCCAAGCCGGGGGCCTGGTCGGACCTCCTGCGGCCCGCGGTGAAAGCGGCGCTGGTGGTCGGCATCGGCCTCGCGATCCTGCAGCAGGTGACCGGGATCAACACGGTCATCTACTACGCGCCGACGATCGTCGAATTCACCGGCGTCAACTCCTCGGCCGGGTCGATCCTCGCCGCGGTCGGGGTCGGGATCATCAACGTCGCGATGACCCTGGTCGCGATCCGCCTGCTCGACCGCTCGGGCCGGCGCACCCTGCTGATGGTCGGCGTCTCCGGCATGGTCGTCTCGCTGTTCGCGCTCGGCGCGGCGTTCATCGGCGGTGGCGGCTCGACCGTCTCCTCGGTCGTCGCGATCGTCAGCCTGATGACCTTCGTCGCCTCATTCGCGATCAGCCTCGGCCCGATCTTCTGGCTGCTGAACGCCGAGATCTACCCGCTCGGCGTCCGCTCGAAGGCGGCCGGGCTGGGGACGATGGCGAACTGGACCTTCAACTTCATCGTCTCGCTGACCTTCCTGCTGCTGATCGAAGCGCTCGGCCGCTCGGGCGCCTTCTGGTTCTACGGGGCGATCGGGATCCTGACCCTCTGGTTCTGCTGGAAGTACGTCCCGGAGACGAAAGGCAAGCCGCTCGAGGAGATCGAGGAACTCTTCGAAGAACGGGCCGGGGTCAAGGCCGCGGCGCCACCAGGACCCGCCGAGCCGGTCGGCTGAAAAGCCCAGGTACGCTTGTGCGATGCGTATCGACGAGATCCTTGCGAGCCGTGGACCGAGCTTCTCGGTCGAGTTCTTCCCGCCGAAAAGCGACGAGGCCAAAGAGCGGCTGTTCGACACGGCGGCCGCGCTCGCCCCGCTGAAGCCCGACTTCGTCTCGGTCACCTACGGCGCCGGGGGCTCGACCCGGCAGGGGACCGTCGAGATCACCCGCCGCCTGAAAGAGGAGCACGGGCTGGAGACGATGGCCCACCTGAGCTGCGTCGGCGAGACGACCGAGGGGCTGGCGCGGACGATCGACCAGATCGCCGAGGGCGGCATCGACAACGTCTTCGCCCTGCGCGGCGATCCGCCGCGGGGACAGTCGAACTTCGTCCCGGCCGAGGGCGGGCTCGGCAGCGCCGCCGACCTGGCGCGCTTCATCAATTCGGGTTGGGACTTCTGCCTCGGCGGCGCCTGCTTCCCGGAGGTCCACCCGGAGGCGCCGGACCTCGACACCGACCTCGATTACCTGAAGCAGAAGGTCGACGCGGGCGTGCAGTTCCTGGTCACCCAGCTCTTCTTCGACAACCAGATCTACTTCGACTTCGTCCGCGCGGCGCGGGCGAAGGGAATCGACGTGCCGATCATCCCAGGCGTGATCCCGGTGCAGAGCTTCGCCCACACGAAGCGGATCTGCGACCTCTGCGACGCAAGCATCCCGGAGTCGCTGGAGCGCGGCTTCGCCGCCGCCGGGGAGGACCCCGAGCGCGAGTTCGAGCTCGGGGTCGCCTACGCCGCCCAGCAGTGCACCGAGCTGCTGATGGCGGGCGCGCCGGGGATCCACTTCATCGCGCTGAACAAAGCGCCAGCGACGCGGGCGGTGCTCGGCGCGCTGCGCTCGGCGCGGCCGTGGGAGCGGGCGGCCGACGTCGCGGCGCTCGCCGCGTCGGCCGACTGACCCCCCGCGGTCAGGCGCGGTAGGCCGGGAAGTATCCGCCGGGGTCGCGGTCGCCGGTGAGGGCGGCGTAGCGCTCGGGGTCGCAGACGACCTCGGAGGTGCGCCAGGTCACCGTGCGGTTGGCGTAGCCGCGCTTGAACTCCTCCAGCGCGTCGCCGGCGGTGATCCCGCCGCCGAGGTTCAGCGGCAGCTCCAGCTCGTTCGCGTGCTCGACCAGGCGGGCGACGACGTTCTTCATCGGCGAGTCGCCGAGGTGCGAGTCGGCGCTGCCGCTGAGGTAGTAGTGCAGGTAGCCGTCGGAGACGCAGGCGATCGAGGCGGCGGCCGGGGCCCCCTCGGGGTCGGTGGCCAGCGCCAACCAGGTGCGCTCGGCACCGAAGATCTCCTCGAAGTAGGGGGCGCCGAAGAAGTAGTGAGGCGCGGCTTCGGTCCGACGCATGGTCTGCTCGTAGAGGTCGAGGAAGGCGGCGCGCTGGTCGGCGCTCGTCTCCGCCCCGGCGATCAGCTCGACGACGTATCCCGCCTCGAGGTTGCGCCGCACCTGGCGGCGGTCGCTCGGCCGGCTCTTCGGCTTCAGCGACGGGTCGTGGATCTGGACGACGTTGCGCTCGGTCGCCCCCGCGAGCGGCACCAGGTCGAGGCGGTGGCGGATGAAGACGGAGACCAGACCGGTGCGGTGGAAATCGACTTCCGCCGGGTCGAGCATCCCATCGGTCACGCCCTCACCGACGGTGGAGAAACCTGGGTAGCCGTAGGGGCTCACCGCGTCGAGGTGGGGGCCGCCGTCGATCTCGCGCACCAGGAGCGGCGCCAGCAGCTCGCAGTCGTCGAGCTCGATCCGCAGCGTGTGCGTGGCCTTCTCGGCGGCAAGGAAATGGGCGCCGCGGAAGAACTCGCTCGGGTGGCCGCCGACACCCCCGACGGCCGACGCGCCGCCGTCCTCGATCAGCTGCGCGAACGGCCTGGTCACCCGAACAGGTCGGCGGTGGCGGCGCGGAACTCGTCCGGGAGGACGCCCCAGATCTCGCAGTCGTCGGGCGGCTCGCCCTCGCGCGCGAGGTGGCCCCGCATCGTTCCCTCGTATTTCCAGCCCAGGCCGGCGACGGTCTTCTTCGCGATCTCGTTGCGGGCGGGGATGCGCCCGTACACCCGGTGGGCGCCGAACTCGTCGAAGGCCTCCTTCACCGTCAGCGCCTCCGCCCGCCGCCCGACACCCTTGCCGCGCACGTCGTCGCCGATCAGCGCGCCGAGCTCCGGCGCGGTCTGGCGGAAGAGCCCGTAGAGGGCGGTGAAGCCGACCGGCTCGTCGTAGCCCTCGACCACGATCGCGTACTTGCGGTCCTCGTCGTTGCCCGCGACGGCGCGTGCCGTCCACGCTTCGGCTTCCTCCAAGGAGAAGGCCCCCCGCTGCTCCATCAACGATTTCGTCGCCTCGGGGTTGTTGAACCAGCGGTGGACGGCGGGCGCGTCCCCTTGCTCGAAGGCGCGCAGTGAGACCTCGGGTCGATCGGCCATCCGCGAAACCCTACTCAGGCGAGACGCCTTCGCCCTTCAGCACGGGGAGGATCGTCATGCCGATGATGCGGAGGTCCAGCAGCGGCGTCCGGTGGGCGACGTACCAGTCGTCGAGCTCGACCCGTTCGGGCCAGGTGATGTCGGCGCGGCCCTGGACCTGCGCCCAGCCGGTGATCCCCGGGAGAACGTCGAAGCGCGGGTGGCCGTGGATGTCGAAGTAGTCGAGGTGGGCGGGCAGGGCCGGCCGGGGGCCGACCAGCGCCATCTGGCCGCGGAGGACGTTGACGAGGTTGGGGATCTCGTCGATCGAGGTGCGGCGCATCAGCTCGCCCGGCCGGGTCACCCGAGGATCGCCCTGGCCGACGACGGTGCCGACCCCGACCGGGTCGGACCCTTCCTTCATCGTCCGCAGCTTCAGCATCTCGAAGGTGCTGCCGTCCTTGCCGACCCGGAGCTGGCGGTAGACGACCGGCCCGCGGCTGTCGAGCTTGATCCAGATCGCGAAGGCAAGGAGCACCGGGGACAGGACGACGAGCCCGAGCGCGGCGAGGAGACGATCGACGGCGTGGGGCATCAGCGGCCTGTCCTCGGTCGGGTCATCGCGTCCCGGCCGCCTTCTCCCAGCGCCCGCTCGCGCCGTGGCGCCAGCGGTCCCAGAGGCCGAGGACGATCGAGGCCTGGGTGAGGACGTAGTAGCGACAGATCCGCACGATGGCGTCGTCGGGGAGGCGGTTGGAGAGCGCCGCGACGCCGAGCAGCACCAGCTGCGCGATCAGGGTGAGGTAGTAGAACCAGCCGCTTCCGAGCAGGACCAGGTTGGCGAGGAAGACGAGGACGTGGAGGAAGGGCGTCGCGTAGCGGAGCAGCCGGTGGCTGAAGAGCTCGAAGGCAAACAGGGGCGGGTAGCCGCGCGGGACCAGCATTCCTTCGCCGACGACGATGTCCCAGAGGCCGACCATCATCCGCCGTTTGCGGGCGAACTCGCCCTCGATCGTCGGCACCATCTTCTCCTCGGCGCGGGCCCGCGGCGCGTACAGCGAGCGCAGGCCGCGCT
>JAFDWD010000928.1 GCA_018268695.1 Actinomycetota bacterium | reverse complement strand
TGATGTCGCGATTGCGGCCCTGGATCGCCGAGCCGTTGCGGAGCGCGATCGTCGCCAGCGCCTCGCTCGGCGTCGCGTTGCAGATCGAGGTGTAGTGCTTGCGTTTCTCGAGGCGCTCCAGCAAGGCGCGGTCGCGGGTCGCGAGCCAGCCGATCCGCAGCCCCGGCAGGCCGTAGGACTTCGACATCACGTTGAGGGAGATCGTCGAGCCGGGCAGCTCGGCCGCCTGCGGGAGGCGCCGGGCCTCGTCGATCTCGAGGCCGCGGTAGACCTCGTCGGAGAGCAGCGTCGCCCCGTGCTCCTCGCAGAGCGCGACCAGCGCGCGCCAGGTCTCCCGTGAGGGGATCGCCCCGGTCGGGTTGTTGGGGAAGTTGACCGCGACCAGCTTGGTGTTCGGCCGCATCTGCCGCGCGATTGCCTCGACGTCGGGCTCCCAGCCCGCCGCGGGGTCCAGCACGATGGCCTCGACCTCGGCGCCCGCGGTGAGCGGGATCGTCTCGAAGGACTGATAGTTCGGCACCGTGACCAGGGCGTGGTCACCGGGCCCGGCGAGCTCCTGCAGCGCCCAGAAGAGCGCCTCCTCGGCGCCGGCGAAGGTGAGGACGTGCTCCGGACCGAGGCCCTCGTAGAGGTCGGCGATCGCCGCCCGCAGCTCCTCCCCGCCCCAGGTCGGTGCGTAGGAGAGCGGCAGCCGCTCGAAGCGGGCGCGCTCGTCGAGGTCGGCGAAGGCGAGGAGCTCCTCGATCGTCAGCGTCTCGGCGTCGGAGGCGGTGAGGTAGTGCTCCCCTTTGAACTCCCAGATCCCGAGGTACTCCTCGAGCAGGAAGGGGGCGGGGTCGAAACGGCCGGCCATTTCGAGACGCAATACTGACGCGATGAGCGACGAGACGAGCATCTTCGAGCCCCCGGCCTGGGACGAGCGCTACTCCGGCGCGGAGACGATCTGGAGCGGCGAGCCGAACGTCCAGCTGGTCGCCGAGGCCTCCGACCTGGCCCCCGGCACGGCGCTCGACCTCGGCTGCGGCGAGGGCGGCGACGTCATCTGGCTCGCGCGACACGGCTGGAGCGTCACCGGCGCGGACTTCTCGGCCGCGGGGTTGGCCCGTGCCGCGCGGCTCGCCGAGGAGGCGGGCGTCGGCGAGCGGACCTACTGGTGGCAGGTGGACGCGCGCGAGTTCGACGCCGGCGGCCGCACCTTCGACCTCGTCACCAGCCACTACCTCCACCCGCCCGACGGGGGCATGGTCGCGGTGGTCTCCCGTCTGGCCGAGGCGGTCGCGCCGGGCGGCCACCTCCTCGTCGTCGGCCACGCGCCGCCGCCGGGCGCGTCCGATCTCGGCGCCCACGAGCCGAACGCCCGCCACCGCGCGATGTTCCTCGCCGCCGACCTCCTCTCCGGCCTGCCCGACGGCTTCGAGCCGCTTGTGGTCGAGCAGCGCCCCCACCCCCACACGCGCGACGGCAAGACGATCGAGATCGACGACTCCGTCCTCCTCGCCCGCCGCCGAACGTAGACCTCGCGCGCCGGGTGGGGACGGCCCGGGCCGGAGCGATCGCCTCCGGCCGGGGCCACAAGCCGTCCCCTAGTTGGACTTGGTCGTACTTGCCGCCGGTACCAACGCCGAGATCACGGACATCTTCATTCCCCTTCACCCCCTCCCCGCCATCCGAATTCCGATTTCCGGCGGGTAAGACAGACAAAAAGGCGCCCTTTTTCCAGAGCAATGTTCGGCCAGGGAACGGATTTCATCCCATCGACCGGCCCTTTACGTGGTACACATCGAGTGAAGTGGATAAATCAAGCGTTCAAGAGTCCTCATGAGCGACGTCAGCGTGAACGGGCGCCAGCCGCGCCGCGAATTCCAGAAGACGCGGGCGGAAATCCTCAGCCATCCGCTGCGCGTGCGGATGCTCGAGGTGGCGAACGATGTGGATATCAGCGCGGTCAGTTTCGTCCGCGGCGGTTATGCGAATTCGCTCCTCCGCCACCTGGACGAGGGGATCGCGGTCTCACAGGTCGCCTACCACTTTCGGAAGCTGGCGAAAGCCGGCTGTGTCGAGGTTGTCGAACACCACGTTCGTCGCGGCGCCGTCGAAAACGTCTATCGAGGTGTGGCGCGGGCCCGCTTCGACACGGAGGAATGGAAGACAGTCGATCCGGACCGACGCCGGGAAATCACCGGCGTCGCCCTTCAGGCCCTGATGGCCCGAGCCGAAAGCGCGGTACTCGAAGACACCTTCGACGCGCGGGACGATCGCTGGCTCGTCTGGGTGCGACTGGCGCTCGACGAGCAAGGGTGGGATGAGCTCGGCGAGCTCTGCAGCCGGATGATGGACGAGGTCGAACAGGTCCGCGAGGCCGCCGAGGAGCGCCTCGGCCGCGCCGGGGAGCCCGTCCAGACGACGCCGTTCACCTGGGGGATGCTCTCCTTCGAGTCCCCGCCGTCCTAGCCGGACGGAGGTCTCCTACTCGGACGCCCGCGGCTCTTCGCGAGGTACCCTCGCCCGATGGCGCTCCCGTGGCATCAGGATCCGAGGCCCGGCGCCCACGCGGGCTGGACCGAGGTCGAGCGCGACGGGGAGCGCGACGCGGTCGCGGTCGAGGAGCCGCTCGAGATCCGCGTCGACGGCCGGCCGCTCAGCGTCACCATGCGCACGCCCGGCCACGACGAGGAGCTGGCCCTCGGCTTCCTCTTCGGTGAGGGGCTGATCGACGGCCCCCGCCCGGTCCGCCTCACCGAGGACTTCGCCCTCAACACGGTCGAAGTCGCCGGGCCGCTCCTCCGCGACCCCGGCGAACGCAGCTTCTACACCACCTCCTCGTGCGGGGTGTGCGGGAAGGGGGCGCTGGAGGAGGTCGCGGTCGCGAGCGAGCCTCTCGGCCCCGGCCCGACCATCGACCGCTCCCTCCTCGCCTCCCTCCCCGATCGCCTCGAGCAACCGACCTTCGAGCTGACCGGTGGCGTCCACGCGACCGGTCTCTTCGACTCGAGCGGGCAGCTCCTGATCGCCCGCGAGGACGTCGGCCGCCACAACGCGATGGACAAGGTCGTGGGACGAGCACTACTCGACGGCCTCGTCCCCCTCACGGAAAACGTCCTCTGCGTCAGCGGCCGCCTCTCCTTCGAGCTGGTCCAGAAGGCCGCCGTGGCCGGCGCCCCGATCCTGATCGGCGTCGGCGCCCCCTCGAGCCTCGCGATCGAGCTCGCCGCCGATCGCAACATGACCCTCTGCGGCTTCACCCGCCGCGGGGAGACCAACGTCTACATCGGCGCCGAGCGGGTGGGGTAGCGCCGGGTAAGGGACGCAGGGCGTGGCGGCGAGCACGGCCGAGACGGCCGGGGTATGAAAGGTGAGGAGAGAGTCCGACGCCGTTGAGGGAGACGTGCGCGAGACGTCACGGACTCCACGCTTCCGCGCGTGTTCCTCCGCAGTTGGACGCCCTCCGAACCCACGCGCCGACAGCCCTTCGCTGTTACCCCCCTAAATTGGAGGGAAGTAACGAACGGCTGATCCCAGGTGCGGAAGAAGTGCGACGAGACCGTGGACTTCTCGGCGGAAGCGTCACGTCTCCCGGGACTTTCACACGGAACCGTGGCAGGACGACATGGGACTGCCGCTCCCGCCGGCGCAACGCCGTCCCGCAAGCCCGATCCGGCGCTACCCGGAGTTGACCCGGCGCGCGATATCCCGAAGCTCTCCGGGGCTGCGCCCCGTCTTGCCCGCCGCCCAGCAGGCAAGCGGCGCGGCGGGGCGCTCGGAGGAGTGGGCGGCGATCGCGGCCAGCTCCAGCAGTTGGTCTTCCTCCTCGGCCGTCGGCGGGTCGACGCCGAGCTCGGCGCAGAACGCCTGCACCCATTCCTCGCGCGTCATCCCGTCCTCGGCCACGCTCAGCCGCCGATCGCGCTCATCGTCCGGGCCGGCGGCCGGAACCCGGGCTCGTCGATCCGGTGCTTCAGCTCCTTGCGCCAGACCGCGTCGCGGACGATCTGACCCAGCTCGGCGTCGTCGGCGCCCGCGCGCAGCGGGTCGCGCAGGTCGGTCTCGTGCAGGGAGAAGAGGCAGGTCCGCAGTTTGCCGTCGGCGGTCAGGCGGAGGCGGTTGCAGTCGGCGCAGAACGGTTCCGACACCGGGTTGACGAAGCCGATCTCCCCGCGCCCGTCGGCGAAGTCGAAGACGCGCGCGGTCGAGTGCGG
>JAFDWD010000927.1 GCA_018268695.1 Actinomycetota bacterium | reverse complement strand
GTGGCGGTGCTCGCGGTCGGACCCGGGGCGCTCCTCAGCTACCACTCGGCTGGATGGATGTGGGGCCTTTGGTCGGGATCACCGAAGCCGATCCACGTGACCACGACGGTGTCGAGGAATCACCCGACGCCGAACGGTCTCGTGCGGCATCGGGCACGGAACGTCGACGAGGCGGACAGGGCGCTGGTGGATGGGATCCCGGTCACCTCGGTGGCGCGGACCTTGCTCGACCTGGCTTGGAAGCTGCGGGGCGACCAACTGCGGCGGGCGCTGGCGCGGGCTGAAGACCTGAAGCTGATCGATCTCGAGGCCATTCACGAGGTGATCGAACGCAATCGGGGGCACCACGGGGCGAAGCGGCTGCGATTTGCTCTCGCCACGTACGAGCGGCCGATCTGGGCTCGGTCGAGACCCACGGCAATCGCGAGGCGTTCGAGGTCGACCGAGAACGGGACCTCGACTTCGCGCTTGCGGGAATCGAGACCGTGCGGATCTCGGAACGGAAGTTCCACCGCGAACCCGACGCGGTCGTCGCCGTCGTCGCGACGCTCCTGGCCCGACGCTAGCGGGGGGCGCTGTCGCCGCGCTTGGCGGCCTTCAGGCGGGGGACTTTGTCGAGGATCAGCTTGCGGAGGCGGATCGCGTTCGGGGTCACTTCGACGCACTCGTCGTCGCGGAGGAACTCGAGCGAGGCTTCCAGGGTGAGGCGGGTGGGGGGCGCGAGGCGGACCAGGACGTCGGCGCTCGAGGCGCGCATGTTGGTCTGCTGCTTGGCTTTGGTCGGGTTGACGTCGAGGTCTTCGGCGCGGGCGTTCTCGCCGATGATCATGCCCTCGTAGACCTCCTCGCCGGAGCCGATGAAGAGGCTGCCGCGTTCCTGGAGACCGAAGAGCGAGTACGCGGCGGTCTGGCCGCGGCGGTCCGCCACGAGGGAGCCGGTCTGGCGCGTGCGCAGCTCGCCCGCCCACGGCTCCCAGCGATCGAAGACGTGGTGGAGGATCCCCGATCCGCGGGTCTCGGTGAGGAACTCGGTGCGGAAGCCGATCAGTCCACGAGCCGGCACCAGGTAGTCCATCCGCACCCAGCCGGTCGAGTGGTTGACCATCTGCTCGAGCCGCCCTTTGCGCCCCGCCAGCATCTGCGTGACCGCGCCGACGTGCTCCTCGGGGACGTCGATCGCCAGCCGCTCCACCGGCTCGTGCACCTTGCCGTCGATCTCGCGGGTGACGACGCGCGGCTGCCCCGCGGTCATCTCGTACCCCTCGCGCCGCATCATCTCCAGCAGCACGACCAGCTGCAGCTCGCCGCGGCCCTGGACCTCCCAGGCATCGGGACGCTCGGTGTCCTTGACCCGGATCGAGACGTTGCCGACCAGCTCCTGGTCGAGCCGGTCGCGGATCTGGCGCGCGGTCAGTTTTGAGCCGCCGCCCTGCCCGGCCATCGGCGAGGTGTTGATCCCCAGCACCAGCGACAGCGATGGCTCGTCGACGGTGATCACCGGCAGCGGCTGCGGGTTCTCCGGATCGGCCAGCGTCTCGCCGATCGTCACCTCTTCGAGCCCCGCCACGGCGATGATTTCGCCCGGGCCGGCTTCCTCCGCGGTGACGCGTTCAAGGCCTTTGGTGACGAAGAGCTCCGAGACGCCCGCCCGTTTGACGGTGCCGTCGGCCCGGCACCAGGCGATCTGCTGCCCGTTGCGGATCGTCCCCTGGCGCACCCGGCAGACCGCCAGGCGTCCCAGGTAGGGGGAGGCGCCGAGGTTGGTCACGTGTGCCTGCAGCGGCGCGCCCTCGTCGTATTCGGGCGCCGGGATCTTCTCCAGCATCAGGTCGAGCAGCGGCATCAGGTCGGTCCCCTCGACGCCCTCCTCCAGCGCCGCCCAGCCCGCTTTCGCGTTGGTGTAGACGATCGGGAAGTCGATCTGCTCGGAGTCGGCGTCGAGGTCGATGAAGAGCTCGTAGACCTCGTCGACGACCTCGGAGATCCGCGCGTCGGGGCGGTCGACCTTGTTGATCACGAGGATGATCGGCAGCCG
>JAFDWD010000926.1 GCA_018268695.1 Actinomycetota bacterium | reverse complement strand
TCGCCGGTCAGCGCGTGCACCTCGCCGGCCTGGATCGAGAAGTCGACGCCGTCGAGTGCGACGACGCCGGGATAGAGCACCGTCGCGCCACGCACTTCGACCAGCGGTGCCTTGTTTTCGTCACCCACAGAATTCACTTTCCCGTTGATCCCTTTCCCAGAGGGGGTGTTCAGTTCGGGAGCATACTCGACTGACCACCCCAGTGTGGTGTCGAATGTCTAAAGTTGTTTGGACGCCGGTATAAATACCGCGCTCCATCCGTCACCGATGAAAGCCAGGCTCCAAGGTCGAGTCGGTTCCATTACTCAATGTGGCACCACGCTGCGGTGCAGAACAATAGGTGGAAGCCCTCCTAGTTCGCGCCGGGCCCGAAAGTGCGCTGTCGACTTCAGGGCCCCTAGGGGGGGCTCAAAGTCGACAGCGCTGAATCCGGTGTTGTGCAACACGCACCGAACCCGATCCTTCGTCCCCTCCCGAAGACCCGGCCGTGCTCGCCGCCAGCCCTTGCGTCCTTCGCGCGGGCGCCGGGCGTCCTAGGCCAGGGGGCCCAGCGGGCGCTTGTCCACCCGGAGCTGCAGCACGTCGAAGCGGTTGTAGTGGCCGACGATGTCGTGGAAGAGGCGGCCGTCGACGGTGGCGTCGGGATCGCAATCGGAATAGACGATCCCTTCCTCGTCTTTCAGCATGTCGATCCAGCTGCCGTCCGGGCCGATCGTCCCGGAGATGCAGTTCCAGGCGTCGGGGTCGAATTCGGTCCCGATCGCCTCGCAGATCTCCGGCGTGCCGAATTCCTGGGCGACGACGTTGTAGAGGCGGCCCTCGTAGGCGTGGGCGGCGGCGGGCAGATAAACGTCGTTGGTGTTGGTGTGGTGGCCGCCGAGCGGCGCGCAGGAGGGGAAGTTGGCGACGTGGACGCGCTCGCCGTCGGCGAGCAGGGCGTAACGCGCGAGGGTGTTGACGTTCTCACCGCAGTTGAGGGTGCCGAGCTTGCCCTGCGGGGTCTCGAACGTATTCAGGGTGGAGCCGTCGCCGCCGGTCCACACCACCCGCTCGGTCCAGGTCGGGACCAGCTTGCGGTGCTTGCCGAGATAGCCCTCCGGTCCGAGCACGACGTTGGTGTTGTAGAGCGTGCCGATCGTCCCGGGCTCGCGCTCGGTCACGCCGACCACCGCGGTGACGCCCGCGTCGACGGCGGCGGCGGCCAGGGCGTCGATCTCCGGCCCGGGGATCTCCACCGCCTCGTCGTGGAGGCGACGGTGGAGCGGCGCCGCGTCGGCCATCGCCATCGTGAAGAGCCAGTAGGGGAAGCTCGGGATGAAGCTCTCGGGGAGGGCGACGATGTCGGCGCCGCCGCGGCCCGCCTCGCGGATCAGCTCGCAGGCGCGCTCGGTCGAGCCGCCGCGGTCGAGCCAGACCGATCCGGCCTGGACGGCGGCGGTGCGGAAGGTGCTCATCGCTCCGCCGGCTCCGGCGCGAAGCCGGTGAAGAGGTCGTCGCGCATGTCGTCGCCGAGGTGGTTCCAGACCAGGCGGGCCTCCTCGATCAGGCCGAGGTCGAAGTCGGCGACCGCGATCCCCTCCTCCCAGTCGGGCACCGAGGCGAGGGTGCGGCCCATCGGGTCGATCAGGTAGCTGCCGCCGCTGTGGCTCCAGCGCGGGCCGTCGCCCTCGCCGCTGGGCTCGAGCTCGGTGGTCAGCGAGGCGATCACGACGAAGGTGCCGGTGTCGAGCGCATGGGTGACGCCGAGCGCCTCGTGCTGCTCGAGCGGGCGCCGCTCCGCCACCATCTCGCGCGGCGAGGGGCCGGTCCAGAGCGCGCAGTGGATCTCCTCGCCGAGCCGGCCGAGGGCGCGGCGGAAGAGCGGCTGTAGGTTCTCGAAGCAGATGCAGACGCCCAGGTTGGCCTGCGGGGCCTCGAAGGTGCGGATGTCCTCGGCGGTGCCGCGGTCGAAGATCAGCCGCTCGTGCATCACGCCGACCAGCTTGCGGTGCTTGCCCAGGTAGTTGCCGTCCTGGTCGACCACGACGCCGGTGTTCCAGAGGCGGCCGCGCACCTTCGGGTCCTTCTCGGAGACGCCGACGACGAGCGTCGCGCCGACCGCGCGGGCGATCTCGCCGAGCGCGTCGGTGAACGGGCCGGGGATCACCTGGGAGGCCTCGACGTAGGCGCGGTGGTAGCGCACCGCCTCCTCCCAGGCCTCCGTCTCCGCCGCGGTCGGCGGGAAGGGGTCGGGCACGAAGCGCGGGTAGCCGGGGACGAGGAGCTCGGGGAAGACGATGATCTCGGCCCCCTCGGCGGCGGCCTTGCGGGCCCACTCCTCTATCCGTCGCAGTCCGGCCTCCGGGTCATGGTGGCTCGCCTCCAGCTGAACAGCGGCTACGCGCGGCATGGTTCGCGATGCTAGACGATCTACCTCTCTCCCGTGCAGATTATTCGGTCGTCCCGTCGACTATCGTCCGGTCGCAGGGTGACAAAGGCGAAAAGAAGGTGATGCGGATGACCGGCGAAGAACTGCTCCACGGCGTGGGCGCCTGATGGATCGGGTCGGAATCCTCGGCGCCGGCTCGATCGGCGGCTCGGCCGCGGCGCGCCTCGCTTCCCAGGGAGTCGAGGTCGCCGTCTTCGACATCGACGCGGAGCGCGTCGCGGCGCTCGGCGCGGACGGCGTCGCGGCGGCGGCCAACGCCCGCGAGCTGGCCGAAGGAGCCGAGGTCATCTTCCTGGCACTGCCGAACACGCCCCATATAGAGAGCGCCCTGGCGGGCGAGGACGGCCTGCGGGCCGGCCTCCGCGAGGGGACGCTGCTGTGCCTGCTGAGCACGATCGACCCGGACGAGGCGCGGCGCATCGGCGCCGAGCTTGCCGAGGCCGGTGCGGAGCTCCTCGACACCCCGGTCAGTGGCGGCCCGGTGGCCGCCCGGGCCGGCGAGCTGACGATCATGGCCGGCGGGACCGAGGAGGCCTTCGAGCGCGGCAGGCCCCTGCTCGAGATGCTCGCCAACCACCTCGTCCACGTCGGCCCGCTCGGCGCCGGCGAGACGGCGAAGCTCGTCAACAACCTGATGGGCTCGGTGATCGTCCTCGGCATCGCCGAGGGCGTCGCCCTCGCGGCCAAGGCCGGCCTCGACGTCGAGCGCACCCTGGAAGCGATCGCCGGAGCCAGCGGCTCGAGCTGGATCCTCGACACCTGGATCCCCCGCACCATCCTCGCCGACCCCTCCCAGACCCACTTCGCGGTCGAGCTGATGGCCAAGGACATGGGCCTGGTCCGGGAGCTCGCCGAAGAGAACGGCGTCGAGCTCGAGGCCGCGGCCCTGGCCGAGAAGACCTTCACCGAGCTCCGCGACGCCGGCGACGGCGGCCGCGACTTCAGCATCCTCCTGGCGCGGCGCGCCGAAGCAGCCGGCGCGAGCCTCGGCGACGTGGACTAGACGTCGGGCAAGAGGCCGTCTGCATTTGGGGCCGCTATACGCCCCCAAATGAGGGATCAGTCGGCGGCCGAGGCCGGCAGCTCGCGCAGCTCGTAGTACCGCGGGCCGCCCATCTCCTCGGCGATCCCGTTGGCGGTCTCCACCAGGTGGTTCCAGAGCAGGTCCTGGGCGAGCTGAGGATCGTGCGCGGCGCACGCCGCGAGCAGGCGCCGATGCTCGCCGGCGCGCGCGCCGAAGAGGCCGAGGGCGCCGCCGAGGGCAGCGGCCCGGTAGCGCTCGGCGTTGTCCCAGAGCGGGGAGATCAGGCGCGGCAGCCAGCGCGAGGAGGCCGCCCGGTAGAGCTCGAAGTGGAAGGCGGTGTGGGCGCGGAGGGCCTCGGTGCGGGCGCCGTCGGCGGTCGCCTGCTCGAGTCGCGAGAGGTGCCGGAGGGCGGTCTCCTCCTCCTCCGGGGTGAAGTTTTCGGCGGCGCCGGAGATCGCCGACAGCTCCAGCAGGAGCCGCGCGTCGTAGACCTCTTTCAGGTCCTCGAGGGTGAGGTCGGCGACGCGCGCGCCGCGGTGCGGGATGTTTTCCACCAGGCCGACGCCATCGAGCCGCCGCAGCGCCTCGCGGATCGGCATCGGGCTGAGTTCCATCGCCGCGGCGAGATCCTCGATCGGCAGCCTCTCCCCCGGCCCGAGCGCGCCCATCACGATCGCGTCGTGGAGCATCCCGAAGGCTTTCTCGGCCAAGGTGCGGTGGCTGGCCTCGTCACCGAACCGTCGCAGCCGCTCGGCAACATCGCCCTGTTCGCCCTCTGATACCCGCTGCGCCACGCGGGGCGAGTATAGAGCGGCAGGCGGGGTTTGATCACCTATCGGACCGGCCGATACGTCAGCGCGGAGCGCCTCCGCTCATTGCCCGATGCGAAGCGCGCTCACGACGCGGCGACCGCCCCGCTCGCGGTCGCCGCCGCCTCGCTCGTCGCGTCGACGACGAAGTTGCGCAGCACGCCGATCCCGTCGATTTCGGCCTCGACCGTGTCGCCAGGCTGGAGGAACTGCTGCGGGACCATCCCGGCGCCGACCCCGGCGGGCGAGCCGGTGGCGATCACATCGCCGGGCTCGAGCGTCACGCCCGAGCTGATGTCCTCGATCAGCTGCCGGACCTTGAACAGCATGTGGCGCGTGTTGGAGTCCTGCTTGGTCTGGCCGTTGACCCGCAGCCGCAGGTTCACGTCCTGCGGGTCGCCGAGCTCCGCCGCGGTCACCAGCACCGGCCCGAAGGGCGCGTAGGTGTCCTGCCCCTTGGAGAAGAACCACTGGCCCGAGCGCCGCTGGTCGCGGGCGCTGATGTCGTTGATGATGCTGTAGCCGAAGACGTGGTCGAGGGCGTCGGCGGCGGCGACCCGGCGCGCGGTGCGGCCGATCACGACGGCGAGCTCCACCTCCCAGTCGAGCTGCGCGGTCAGCCGCCCGTCGTGGAGGATCTCCCCCTCGGTCGCGACCACCGCCGTCGCCGGCTTGTCGAACAGGACCGGCCGCTCCGGCAGCTCTTTGGCGGTGTCGAGCGTGCGGCTCGACTCGTCGACGTGCTCGACGTAGTTCAGGCCGACGCCGATGATCTTGCCTGGCCGCGGGATCGGCGGCCGCAGGGTCGCCTCGGCGAGCGCAAGCCAGGCGACCGAGTCGCCCGCCGCGTCGACTACCTCGGCCACCTGCCGCTCGCCGTCGCCGGCCGCGATCAACTCCAGCATCGTCGCCGGGAACGGCAGGCTCAGCATCGCCGCCGAGGTGGTCAGGTCGACGATTTCCTCGCCTTCGAGGAGGCCGATGCGGTCGCCCTTGACGTCCGCGGTGGTGAAGGTGACGAGCTTCAAGAAGAGACCTCCTGGTGGCCGCCGTTGTCCTCGAACGGCTTTTCGATGTAGAGCGACAGTGCCTCGATCACGGGCAGGTCGTTGAAGGAGAAGAGGACCGCGTCGTCGCTCGCCGAGCCGTTGGCGTGCTCGTGCACGGCCCAGGAGGGGACGCAGAAGATGTCGTTCTCCTGCCAGTCGAACCGCTGCCCGTCGATCACCGAGTGGCCCTCGCCCTTGGCCACCGTGTACATGATGCTGCCGGTGTGGCGGTGGGCCTTGGTCGCTTCGCCCGGCGCCAGGAGCTGGATCTGCGCGCCCATCGTCGGCATCACGTGGCCGCCGGTCACCGGGTTGGTGAAGCGCAGCACCGCGCCGTCATACGGCGAGGGGGACTCGGCCTTGGCGAGCGCCTGCAGCGCCTCGTAGCTGCGCTCGAACGGGTACTTGAGGAGCGGCGAGTAGGGGGCGTCCCAGCGCTTGTCTCCATCGGGAAGGAGGCCCGGGGCCGCGTGGCTTCCGGTCGAGCGGTTGGTCTCCCCCTGGGCCGTCTGCCGGCCGTCGGAATGGACCTCGTAGGTGTTCGCCTCCATCGCGTTGACGAAGGGGATGTCGAG
>JAFDWD010000925.1 GCA_018268695.1 Actinomycetota bacterium | reverse complement strand
GCCGTTGGCGGTCAGCTTGCCCGCGATACCTCCATAGCCGACCTTGGCCGGAGTCACCGGCTTCGGCGCCGGGGTCACGGGTGCGGGCGGACCAGGTGGCGGCGTCTTCTGTTCGAATTCCGCCGCCAGCGTGTAGCCCGGCGGCAGGACCTTCGCTGCCGGGGTCTGGACGAGACCGCCGAGAGAACCCGGCTGATCCATCACCGGTAGCCGCAGTTCCAGGCTGTTGACGGTGACGTTCGTCTGCAGGTTCGACCAACGGCTGTACGGGTTGTCAGAGGAGAGCAATTCCAGTTTCGCCACGTGGCCTGCAGCGAAGCGATACGCCTGTGGATGCAGCTGGAACAGCATCTGTTGGGGCCCGCCTTCGGGCCGATAGACGCCGCGAGCGATCAGCGTCTCGGTGCCTTCCGGCGATACGTCGACGAGGCGCGCGACGATCTCCGAGTTCGGGCTCGGCACGTCTATGTTGGCGATGATCGTCGGCGAGCCCATCAGCGTGTACCCGCCTTCCGGGGCCGCGCCGAGGCGATAGTTGGCCGACTGAGGCTGTTCCACGTCGGGGACGGAAGAGCAGACGTTTTTGCCGATGATCGGCCCGATGATCGGATCGAAGGTACGGCTCGCTTCATTGAATTTGAACGGGTTCACGAACCCTTCTTCGGCGGTTTTTTGTTCTTCGGCCGCGCTGCGATGACCGATGACCTGGGAAGCGTTCGACTGGAAGCGGATTTCACCCGGCTGCAAACCAGCCCAATCCGAGGCCGTGAAAGGACCTTCGGACGGGGCCGACGACGGACAGGTCGTCGTCCGCGCTTAGACGGTCGAGCTCGGCGGCGCACCTTCGCCCTTCAGGTAGTGGGCGAACCAGGCTTCGAGGCGAACGTTGAACGCGGCCACATCGGCGGCCTTGTTCTGGCTGCGGCTATGGCCGTAGTCGGCCAAGGACAACGAGATCGGATCGCCGGGGAACTGCGCCCGGGTCCGCTGGTAATAACGCAGTGCTTCGTCGACCGGGAAGAGGTCGTCGTTCCAACCGTTCTGCAGCAGCATCGGAGCGGGTGCCTGGGAATGATCGATGCCGAACGCCGAGTGGTAGGTGGAGAGTTCTTCGATCATCTGTTCGGTTCCACCGGCGCTGTACGGCTCGCCGCCGCGAAGTCGTTCCCGCCAGGCCGGGATGCTGTCGAACAAGGTCGGCGAATACCGACCGATTTCAGCGCCGGTTTTGTAGAGGCCTTCGGTGTAGCTGAATTTCATGACCCCGATGGGAAGTTTGCCCGTGGGACCGAAGTACGGCGAGTCGGTGACGTAGTCGAGGTTGCGGCCGTTCGGCGCCAGCGCGTACGAGATGTCCGACCACGCCCATTGCGGGACGGCGGCGGCGATTTCCATCGCCTTGCCTTCGGGGCTTACCCAAGGGACGAGCGCGCCGTTTTCTTCCATCTGACGATTACGCAGAGCACCGAGGGCGATCGAGATGCCACCGCCGTAGGAGATACCGGTGACACCGATCTTGGTCGGCTGCACCAAGCCTTCGTCGGCGAGCACCGACATCAGGTACTGGGCGTCGCGGACTTCGTAGCGATCGTCCATTAGGTGGTTCCAGCCCTGTTCGCATTCGGGTTCGGCTTTTTTCGGGTCGTAGAGGCCGCAGGAGTAACCCCACCCGCGGTCGGACATGCTGAAGACCGCGTATCCCGCTTCGGCCCATCCTTTGATGCGGGGATCGGCCACTTCGCGAGTCGGGGTCGCTTTGCCTTCTTCGGGGGCTTTGAGCGCCACCGTTTTCAGCCCCTGCTTCGAGGCACCCCAACCGTGAAAGTCACCGATCATCGGGAAGGGTCCTTCGCCGAGCGATTCGGGCGGGAGGAAGACGTTGACGTCGATCCTCGTGCCGTCGAACGTTTTGGTCGTCCCGTTGCATTCGGTGATACCGCCGACCGGTGCGCAGGTGACGGCGCCACCGAAGACTTTCGTCGGAGGAGCCGCCTGCGCTGCGGGTGCGACTGCCAGGACCCCTACCGCCGCGAGTGCGGCCAGCAGCCACCTCATGCGAGGCAGTGCCATCGAACGACCGAACATCTATTCCTCCTCCGTTAACGCGATTCCCCAAAAGCGATAACGCCGCCCCCTGCGTGGCGCGGTACTCATCCCACTCCCACCGGGGACACTAGCGGTCAGAGCGGAGGGGTCAAGTCGACCGGTCGGCCAACTTTGGAACGGGAATCGATAGTGGGTAGGCCCGCCGGGCGACTAGTTGGGGGCCTTGCTACTGCTTGGCCTTCTGGCCCCCGCCGCCTTTGTTCTTTTTGGAGTCCTGCTTGTGCTTGTGGTGCTTCTTCGGGTGGCGGTTCTTGCACGGCGTCTGGATGCGCGGGTGGCGGCTCACCTTCTTGCCGTTCTGGCCGACCAGTCGGATGACCCCCCTCACCGGCTTCGCGCAGAGGTTCGTCGAGGCCTGCAGCAGACCGTGCTTGCCTCCCGGCAGGTTGAGCACGAACTTGCTCACCGGCAGGTCGGGGATGTTGGCAAAGGTGGTGCGGATGCCGCCCTTGAAGCTGTCGATCCTGCCGTCGAGGACGATGCTCACCTGACCCTTCAGGTCGGCGACCATGTCCGGCAGCGTGTTGTTCGACGAGCGCAGGTAGACGGGACCTTCCACCGGGTGGGAGAGGAGCGGCGTCCACGCCCGGGCGAAGCCGTACCGCGATCTGGCCGGGCACTGGCCGGCGGCGAACTGGG
>JAFDWD010000924.1 GCA_018268695.1 Actinomycetota bacterium | reverse complement strand
GTCGGCGGCGAGCTCCTCGGAGCCGTCGCCGGAGGCGCAGAGTGCCCGCGCCACGCCGAGCGCCGAGCAGGCATCGTCGAGGGAGCCGTAGGCCTCGGTCCGCGTGCTGTCCTTGGGGACGCGACCGCCGTACCAGAGCGAGGTCGTCCCGTCGTCGCCCTTCTTGGTGTAGATCTTGACCATCCGACGATCCTACGCGGCCTGCCCGACCGCCTCAGCCGACCGGGCTGAAGACGAAGCCGGTCATCACCTTGGGGAAGAAGTAGGTGGACTTCGGCGGCATGTTCGCGTCGGTCTCGGCGACCGCCTTCACCTGCTCGATCGGCACCGGGCGCTGGATGAAGGCGAGGTCGTAGATGCCGTTCTCGACCATGTCGAGGGCGGCGGGGACGCTCTTGGCGTATTCGAGGCCGCGGCGCTCGGTGATGTCCTCCTCGCTCATCCCGGCAAGGCCGGTCAGCACCAGCGTCTCGAGGATCGCCGAGTCGAGGCGGCGATAGGCCTCGGGCTTGCCCGCGAGACGGCGGTCGAGCTCCTCGGTGTTGCGGAGGCGCATTGCGTAGGCGGTGCCATCGGCACCGTCGAAGAGGCCGAAGACGCCGACGCCCTCGGCGCCCGCCGGGTCGAGCTCGGCACGGTCGATCTCGATCATCTCGAAGAGCTCCTCGAGCCCGGCGAGCAGGCGCTCGCGGCGCTCCGGGTCGTGGGCGAAGCCGGAGAGCAGGCGGTGGGTGGGGAAGACGGTGAGGCCCGGGTCGTCGAGGCCGGTGAGCGCCATCAGCGTGTAGTTCTGCGGGCCTTCGCCGCCGATCTCGTCGCGGTAGGCGCGGGCGGTCTCGTAGCGGTGGTGGCCGTCGGCGATGAGCAGCTGGGCGCCCGCGAGGCGCTCGACCACCGCGGCGACGACGGCGGGATCGGCCACCCGCCACACTTTGTTGACGGTGCCGTCCTCATCCGTGACCTCGCCCCAGGGCTCGGGGGGGAGGGCGGGCTCGACCAGCGGCCACGGGTCCACGGTCGACAGCGAGAAGATCGGCGAGAGGTTCAGCCGCGTCGCCCGCGTCAGTTCGAGGCGGTCCTGCAGCGGGCCGGGGTGGGTGCGCTCGTGGGGTCGGACGGTGCCGGTGTCGTAGTCCTCGACCCGCACCCGGACCAGCACGCCGTGGCGGGTGTGCTTGGCGCCGTCGGGGGCGGTGTAGTCCTGGGACAGCGCCCAGACCGCGTTCTCGGCATCGGCGACGAGCACGCCCTCGGCGCGCCACTCGTCGATCCGCCGCGCCGTGTCCTCGTAGGGATCGCCGACCGGCCGGCTCGCCGGGTCCGCCGGGTCGAACGGCACCGGCAGGTCGATCGCCACCGCGTTGTAGGGC
>JAFDWD010000923.1 GCA_018268695.1 Actinomycetota bacterium | reverse complement strand
GCGATGATCGCCCGCTCGGCGCAGGGGAGCTTCCGCGACGCGCTCGGCACGCTCGACCAGCTGGTCGCCTTCGGCGGCAACCAGGTCGGGCTCGACGAGGTGCTGGAGATGCTCGGCGCCGCCGACGCCGATCTGCTCTTCGAAGCGGTCGACGCGGTCGCCGCCTCCGACCCGAAGGCGGTCCTCTTCGGGGTCGAGAAGATGGCCCGCTCCGGCCGCGATCCCTCGCAGTTCGCGCGCGACCTGCTCGCTCACCTGCGCCACCTGCTGGTCACCCAGACGACCGGCGAGGTGCCGACCACCTTCGTCGTCACCGCCACCGACACGGAGCGGATCAGGCAGCAGGCGGGCGCCGTCGGCGCCGCGGAGCTGGTCCGGACGATCGACGAGCTGGCGAGCGCCCTGACCGCGGTCCGCGAGGGCGACGACGCCCGCATGGCGGTCGAGATCGCCCTGCTGAAGGCCGCCCGCCCGGACCTCGACCCGACCACCGAGGGCCTCCTCGCGCGGATCGAGAAGCTCGAACGCCAGCTCGCGGGAAGCGCCCCGCCGCCGGCGCCACCAGCTCACCCGACGCCAAGCACCCCGCATCCGTCCAGCCCTGAACCGCAGGCCTCCGCGCCGGAGCCCCAGCCGCAAGCGCCCGCGCCCTCGCCTCCGGCCGCCCCCGCCCCATCCGGGACAGGACCCGCGGTCGCGACGCCCGATCCTGCGACCGCACCGCCTGCGCCATCGCCCGTCGACGCCCAGAACCTCGACCAGGTCAAGCGCATCTGGCCGACGGTCCTCGACAAGCTCGCCGAGAAAGCTCCCGCGCTCGCCGCGACCTTCGACGGCGCCGGGCCGATCGCCTTCGAGGGGGACGACCTGACGATCGGCTTCCCCCCCGACCAGCCCTTCAACAAGCGCAAGGCGGAGTCGCCGGACCGGCGCCAGGCGCTGGTCGACGCGTTCACCGAGGTCACCGGCGGCCCGGTGGCGCCGCAGTACGTCCTGCTCGAGGAGGACGCGCCCGCGCCGAGCGCCGCGGCCCCTCCCGACACCCCGGCACCGGGCAGCGAGCGGATCGACGAGGATGAGTTGCTGGAACGGCTGAAGAGCGAGTTCGACGCGGAGGAGGTCAGTTAGGTGGCACGAGGCGGCCCCGGGGGGTTCGATGTGAACGCCCTGATGAAACAGGCTCAGCAGATGCAGGCGCAGATGCTGGAGGCCCAGGAGAAACTCAAAGACGAAACCGTCGAGGGCAGCGCCGGCGGCGGCATGGTGAAGGTCACCGTCGGCGGCGACCTGAGCCTACGCGCGATCACGATCGACCCCGAAGCGGTTGATCCCGAGGACGTCGAGCTGCTCCAGGAGATGGTGCAGGCGGCGGTCAACGAGGGCCTGCGCGCGGCCCAGGATCTGGCCGGTTCGAAGATGGGCGACGTGACCGGCGGGCTCGGGGGCGGCCTCGGCGGGATGCTCGGCGGTTGAGCACCGAGGGCCCGGCACCGCTCGCGCGCCTGGTCGCCGAGCTCTCCCGTCTGCCCGGGATCGGCCAGCGGACCGCGCAGCGGCTCGCCTTCCACCTGTTGCGGGCGCCTGACGAAGAGGCGTTCGCGCTCGGCGAAGCGATCCGCGAAGTGAAGGAGAAGGTCGGGCTCTGCGAACAGTGCTTCAACCTCGCCGAGGGCCCGCTGTGTCGGATCTGCGCCGACGAGAATCGGGACCGGACGACGATCTGCGTGGTCGAGGAGCCCGGCGACGTGATCCCGATCGAGCGCACCCACGAGTACCGCGGCCTCTACCACGTGCTCGGCGGCGCGCTCTCGCCGATCGACGGCATCGATGCCGAGGACCTGAAAATCGCCGAGCTCCTCCGCCGCGTCCAGGGCGGCGACATCGCCGAGGTCGTCCTCGCCACCAACCCGACCACGACCGGCGAGGCCACCGCCCTCTATATCGCCGAACTGCTGCGCGGCCCCCACATCACCGTGACGCGCCTCGCGAGCGGCCTGCCGGTCGGCGCCGATCTCGAGCACGCCGACGAGGTGACGCTGGGGAAGGCCTTGGCGGGGCGGCGGAGTCTTTAGCGGTTGCGCCGGCGGGGGCAGCAGTCCTAGCTGCGGTGCCCTGGGAGAGTGCGGTGTTTCTCCGGGGGTTCGTGCGTGATCGGCCACACCTGGCCGGGATCGTCGACGAAGAGATCGTCACGAAAGATGCGCGTCGAGTTTGGGTCGCTATAGGCCCCAAACTCGACACAGAGGTCCTTGAGCAATGAGGAACAGGCACGGGAGCGTGGAGTTCGTGACGTCTCCCGCACGTCTCCCGGGACGGCATCGCACTTCCTCCACACCTTTCATACCCCGGCCGTCTCGGCCACGGCCACAGCCAGCCCCCTGCACGCTTGT
>JAFDWD010000922.1 GCA_018268695.1 Actinomycetota bacterium | reverse complement strand
CCGAGGAGAGGAGCTTCAGATCGAGGACGGACGGCATCTCTCGACTCTAGCCAAACGGTGAGATGATGCCGTTCATGCCGCTGCCGCCCGAATCGCCGCGGGGCCCGCTCTGGCAGACCCTTGCCTGGAGCTTCCGGCCGCTCGCCTTCATGGCGCGCAACCGGGAGGAGATCGGCAGCGCCTTCAGCGTCCGCTTCCTCGGCTTCGAGCGGCCGATGGTGATGATCTCCGACCCGGCCGCGGTCAAGGCCCTATATACGGAGCGCCGCAACGGGCTGCCGCCGGGCCGCGCCTTCGCGCTGGAACCGATCCTCGGCTCGCGCTCGGTCCTTTTGCTGGAGGGCGAGGAGCACCTGGCGCGCCGCCGGCTGATGCTGCCGCCGTTCCACGGCGAGCGGATGCGCTCCTACGAGGGGACGGTGGACGAGATCGTCGCCGCCGAGATCGACTCCTGGCCGCTCGGCCGCGAGTTCCCGATCCACTCGCGGATGCAGGCGATCACGCTGGAGGTGATCCTGCGGGCGGTCTTCGGCGTCGCCGAGGGGCCGCGCCTCGAGGTGCTGCGCGGCCTGCTCCGGGACCTGCTCGCGGCGACGGGATCGACCCGCGTCCAGCTGCGCTCGCTGTTTGCCCGACGGACCGGCGCCGACCCGCTCGCCGAGATCCGCCCGCGCCTCGCCCAGGTCGACGAGGCGCTCTTCGCCGAGATCGCCGAGCACCGGCGGCGCCCCGATCTCGAGGAGCGCGACGACATCCTCTCGATGCTGATGACGGCGGAGTTCGAGGACGGCTCCCGGATGGACGACAAGGAGCTCCGCGACCAGCTGATGACCCTGCTGCTGGCCGGGCACGAGACGACGGCGACGGCGCTCGCCTGGACCTTCGACCTGTTGCTCCGCCACCCGACCGAGCTCGGGCGCCTGCGGACCTCACTCGAAGCCGGCGAAGAGGCCTACCTGAAGGCGACGATCGCCGAGTCCCTGCGACTGCGCCCGGTCGTCCCGCTGGCCGGGCGCCGCCTCGCCGAGGACCTCGTCACCGACGACCTCGAGCTGCCCGCGGGCACCGACGTCACCGCGGCGATCTGGCTCACCCACACCGACCCGGACCTCTATCCGGAACCGCTCGCCTTCCGCCCCGAGCGCTTCCTCGAAGCGGCACCGGAGACCTACGCCTGGATCCCCTACGGCGGCGGCGTCCGCCGGTGTCTCGGCGCCGCCTTCGCGGAGTTCGAGATGCGCATCGTCCTGCGCGAGGTGATCACCCGCTGCGACCTGCGCAAGGCCGACCCCGCGCCGGAGAAGACCGGCCGCCGCAACATCACCTTCTCGCCCCGCGCCGGCACCCCCGTGGTGATCGAGTCACGTCGCCCCGCGCGCGAGCCAATCGCGGCATAACTGGCACACAATTGTTACTTCTTGCGCAACACCTGTTGTAATTCTTTGTCTACGTTGGTTCCATGGACACCATGACCTGGACCGACGACAAAATCGATGTGCTGAACGGCAAAGTCGACGCCCTCGACACTCGGGTCGGCGGCCTGGAACTCAAGGTCGATGCGATCGACAAGAAGGTCGACGCGGGATTCGCGCGAGCCGAGATCGAGTCCGTCCGCACCGACGAGCGCTTCAAGGCGGTCGGCGAACGCTTCGCCGAGGTGAACCGGCGGCTCGGTGCGGTCGAGATGGACCTGAAGGACGGATTCGCCGCGGTCGACGCGAAGCTCGACTCGAAGTTCGACGCGCTTCAGCGCACGCTTCTGCAGATCGGCGGCGGTCTGATCGGCACCTTGATCGCGGGGATCGTGGCGCTGATCGCTATGCACTGACCGTCTAAGAGCGCGCGGCGGGGTGTTGCTTCGCCCACTTCGCGATCGAGCCCGAGCCGGAGATGACCTCACCGTCGTCGAGGACGAGGATCGGCACCTCGTCGGTGCCGGACAGCTCCCGCACCTCGGCGCGGTCGTCCTTGCGCGAGCCCCAGGTCCAGATGGCCGCCCGGTAGCCCTTCACGGTCTTGATCTCGTACTCGTAGCCGGCCGCGTCGAGGGCGTGACCCGCTTTCGCACACGGGTGCAGCGCGCCGGGGCCGGTCGTCTTGGTCCCACAGGTGTAGAGGATCATGCGCGTACCCTAGACGCCGGACTGCCGGCCGGCTACGCCTTCCGTGTTACTTCTCGACGAAGGCACCGCAGCGGGGGCGGTGCCCTGGGCGGGAGTGCGGTGTTCCCCCGAGGGTTTCTGTCCCCGGATCAGCTCTCGACTTTGACCACACCAGGGTGTGGTCAATCCACGCACGGTGAGCCCGGTGTTGTGTAACACGCACCGGATCGTGTCCCTCGCGTTTACTCGCGACCGCGGCTTTCGCGCTAACCCCGGATCGCTTCGAGCCGCGCCAGGATCTCGGGCACGTGGGTCAGGTACGCGCCGTAGTCGAAGACCGCGTCGAGGTCCAGGGACGGCGCCGCCTCGCCGAGGAGGTCGCGGAATTCGGTCCCGGTGTCCCAGGCCTTCTGGGCGTTCTCCTGGACCACTCGGTAGGCGTCGTCGCGGGACATCCCGGACTCGACCAGGGCGGTGAGGGCGCGCTGGCTGAAGAGGGCGCCGTGGGTGATGTCGAGGTTCGCGCGCATGCGCTCGCGGTGGAGGGTCATGCCGGAGGCGACGCTCGTCGCCAGCCCGTGCATGTAGTCGAGGACGATGGTCGAGTCGGGGAGGATCACCCGCTCGGCGCCGGAGTGGGAGATGTCTCGCTCGTGCCAGAGGGCGACGTCCTCGAAGCCGGTCTGGGCGTAGCCGCGCAGGACGCGAGCGAGCCCGGTGATCCGCTCGGTGCGGATCGGGTTGCGCTTGTGGGGCATCGCCGAGGAGCCCTTCTG
>JAFDWD010000921.1 GCA_018268695.1 Actinomycetota bacterium | reverse complement strand
CCGAGGACTCGTTCCGCCGGCAGATCGAGATCAACCTTATCGGCGTCATCCACGGCACCCAGTTGGCGATGGCGCGGATGATCCCCCGCGACAGCGGCCACATCGTCAACATCGCCTCGCAGGCGGGCAAAACCGGCGTGCCGGGGATCGCCACCTACTCGGCGACCAAGCACGCGGTGGTCGGGCTGAGCGAGTCGGTGCGCGGTGAGCTCCGTGGCCGCAACGTCGAGATCTCCTGCATCATGCCGACCGTCGTCAACACCGAGCTGACGGCGGGGGTCGGCCAGAAATGGGTCAAACCGGTCGAGGCGACCGATGTCGCGGAGGCGATCGCCGAGGCGCTCGAAGTCCCGCGCTTCGACGTCTACGTGCCGAAATCCAACGGCGCCCTCCTGCGTGCCGCCGCCCTGATGCCGCGCGCGGCCGCCGAGGCGGTCGGCCGGGCGATGGGCACCGACAAGCTGATGACCGAGGTCGACCACGCCGCCCGCGCGGCCTACGAGGAGCGCGCCGCCCACAGCACCGAGGGCGATCGGGACAGCGCCGCGCACTAGGAGCCTATCCCGGCAGGGCCCGCACCCCCGGATGCGGCCTGGATGACTTCGCGCTACTGCGTCCTCGGTCGGCCAAATGGCGCTGCCATTAGGCCTCCCTGCGTCCTCGCCCCGCTCGTCCCCAGGTCGCCCCGGTGGCACGCTCCCTACCGGGATAGGCTCTGACCCATGGCCGCCGGAGCCATGGGCAAGGCCTATGACGCCACCTGGGGCCGCCTTTTCGCGGCCTTCTACGATCGCGCGCTGAAGGCGAGCGAGGAGAACGGCCTCGGCGACATGCGCCGAGGCCTTCTCGCCGACGCCTCCGGCCGCGTGATCGAGATCGGTGCCGGTACCGGGATCAACCTCGACCTCTACGGCGCCGAAGTCGAGGATCTGACCCTGGTCGAGCCCGACCCACACATGGGCGCGCGGCTGAGAAACCGCCTGGAGTCCCGCACCGGCGCCGTCCCGACCCGTCTGGTCGCCGCACCCGCCGAAGCGATGCCCTTCGACGACGACACCTTCGACACCGCGGTCGCGACCCTCGTCCTCTGTACGGTCCCCGACCCCTCCGCGGCCGTCGCCGAGCTCTCCCGCGTCCTCAAACCCGGCGGACGCCTCCTCTTCATCGAGCACGTCCGCTCCGCTGACCCCGGAACCGCCCGCTGGCAGGACCGCCTCGAGAAGCCCTGGCGCTTCATGGCCGATGGCTGCCACTGCAACCGCGACACCGAGGCCAATCTGAGCGCTTCGGCATTCCAAATCGAGTCCATCGACCACGGAGCGCTCCCGAAGTCGATGCCGATCGTCCGCCCACTCATCTCCGGCACCGCGATCCTGACCAACTGAAACGGGCGCGAAAATGCCCTGTCCGGCCCTACGCGATTCCGGGAACTCGAGATTTCGGGGCCTTAGAACGCCTTACAGAGCCTCGGTTTTGGTGGATCCTGGGGGCGGTCGAGTTATGACTACTCGTCGGGGTTGGTGTGCTCGAACCCGATGAGGTCATACGCGATAAGTGGCAGCGCGCTAACCATGACGCCCAGGCAAAACAGAGAAATCGCAGCACAGGCAAATCCATACTCCTGGAACCAACGCAGCGGCCGTCCATGCTGACCAGCCAACGCGAAAAGGATTCCGATCCCGAAAAGACCGCAGATCCCAAAAGAGGTGAGGAGCCCAACGAAGTTGGCGCGGTCGCCGTTCCGGATCTTGGTTTCACGAAGCAAGCTGGCCATGCCCACGATGTAGGCGATATAGATCGTTGCGCCGACTCCAGCCATCCCAATCAGAAGGCCTGGGATGGGTTCTGGAAATACTCGAGAGACGTCTCCAGCGCAATTCCGCCAAGGACCAGAGTCAGGACAACGGCCAAGAGAACGCCTCTCCGAAAGGGTGAGAGGTGGAGGCGCGAGAGCATGGGCGCAGCAGACTAGGCCATACCGAGGACGGTCCATTCGCGGATCCAACGCACGATAATCTTGGTTATGTCAACTTGAAGGAGAAGGAGGCCCGAGGCGGTGTGCGGCCTCTCTCCTAGGAGGCCTTTTTGATCTCTGCTTCGAGTTGGCCGGGAGTTTCGGGGGTGGCGATCTTTTCGAGGCCCTTGGTGCCCGGGCCTTCGATCGCGAACGACGGCGTGCCGCCGAATTCCAGCTTTTCGGCCTGTTTCGTCTGGAGTTCGAGCTGCTTCTTGTACTTGCCGCTCTTGCGTTCCTTGTTCCACTTCTCGAGATCGGGAATCCCGGCGCTCTTGCCGATCGATTCGATGAAGTGTTCGGTCACGTAGCCGGAGTTCTCCTCACCCTGGTTGCGATAGAAGAGCTCGATGAAGTTCCAGGCTCGGTTCTGGGCGCCCGCCGCCAAGGCCGCTTCGCCTGCCGGGACTGATTCCGGACCGATGATGATGAACTGATTGAAGGTGATGTTGGCTTCGCCGTTCCGCACCTGGTTTTCGATGACGCCCGGCGTCACCTGTTCGGCGTTCGCCTTGCAGAACGGGCACTGAAGGTCGCCGAACTCATAGACCTTCACCGGCGCGTCGGGTTTGCCCAGCAGCATCCCGTCCTGAGGGATCCCGCTGAGCAGCTTTCCGATCTCGCCTTCTTCGGAAGGGTTCGGCGGGTCGCCGCCCTTGTCGCTTTCCGAACTGACGACGATGACTACGACGACCACCGCGAGGATGGCGATGAAGGCGCCTGCTGCGGAAAGTTGCAGCAGGCGCTGGCGCCGGGAGTCCACGACGAGGGCTTAGCCGGCCTTTTCGATCGCTTCTTCGAGGTTTTCCGTGGTGCCCAGGAGTTCGAGGCCGTTGGTGTTAGGACCTTCGATGGCGAACGACGGCGTTCCGCTGAAGCCGAATTTTTCGGCCTGGCCGCTCGTTTTTTCGACCTGTTCTTTGTATTTGCCGCTCTTCCATTCGTCCATGAATTTGGACACGTTCGGGATGCCGACGTACTTGGCCATCGATTCGACGAAGTCTTCGGTCACGTAGCCGGAGTTCTCACCGCCCTGGTTGCGATACCAGGTCTCGATGTAGCTCCAGCCCATGTTCTGGGCGCCCGCCGCGAGCGCGGCCTCCCCCGCCGGGATCGAGTCCGGGCCGATGATGACGAAGTTGCGGAAGGTGATGCTGGCTTTGCCGGTCTTCACCTGGTTTTCGATCACTTCCGGAAGGACTTCTTCCGAATAGTATTTGCAGGCCGAGCATTGCAGATCGCCGTACTCGTAGAGCTTCACCGGGGCGCTCGCTTTGCCGAGGATCGTGGCGTTCTGAGGGATCCCTTTCAGCAGTTTTTCGACATGGTCTTTTTCGACCAGGTTCGATGCGCTGCCGCCCGAGCTACCGGAGCCGGCGACGATGATGATCACGACGACGACGATGATCGCCAGGAAGACACCGCCCGCCGAGAGCTGAAGCAGCCGCGTCCGCCGGTCGCTCCCGGCCGCCTGACTTTCGGCGGCGATCCGTTCTTCTCGGCGTTTCTCCCTGTCGCGCTGGTTGCTCATCGGTCCTCCGTGTCGTTTACGTAAAAAGTCGGTGCCCTGCCGCCTACGACACTAGTCGCACGGGCCGTTTCAGCCTTCTTCGGCAGCCGGACGCCCCGTTCCTGCCGCCCTGGTGGAGTCGAGACCGTCCGTGCCGACGTAGCCGAGCAGGCGCGTCGTGTTCAGGGCGAAGGCGATCGTCATCAGTACCGCATCGGTCACGCACCAAGGGCAGATCGCTTCGATGTTCCAGATCTGGAGGTAGGTGAGGTAGATGCTGAAGCCGAAGCCGCCGAGATTGAGCAGGAAGCCGCCGAGTCGCGCGGCGTCGTTGACGAAGAAGGTCGTCCCGAGGATGAGGACCCAGCCGATGATCCCGAAGACCGCGATGTTGATCCCGGCGATGTGCGAGTAGGAGCTTTTCGCGACGGTCTCGCACCCCCCGCCGCCGACCACGCAGGTCGGTGCGCCGGCGGTCGAGTCGGCGATGAAGATGTACGTGGCCACGCCGATGCCGATCACCGCGATGACGGCGATTGCGATACGCAGGATTCGTTCACTCGGGAAGTTCATACCAATCCTCTAGCTGGATAGTGCCACGTCTGGCTCAAGCGCGAATAAGGAAATCTCCCGTGAGAGGCGCCCGCCCTGCCAGGCCAATGGCGACTGACCCGCATCCTCGCTGATCATCCGGCCGTTCGGGAGGGTCGCGGCGTAGGACTCGGCGACCTCGTATGGATGACCCGGGTCGGCCTCGTCGTGGGAGGCGACGACCAACGTCGGGACCTCGAGCCGCACCAGATCGACGATCGACCCGAAGGGTCGCGACGCCGGCGTCTCACGCAGCGCGCGCACCATCTGGTCCAGGTTCCGGTGCAGTTCCATGCGCTGGCGGCTCGCTTTCGCGACGCTGTCCCGCCATGCGTCCGCGACGTCGCTCTCCCGCATCAGGTACTCGACGAAACCGTCGATCCCACCTCGTTCCAGCGCCGTCGCCAGCCCGTCCCAGTAGGTCAGCGTCGCATCGGAGATCTCCCGCGTGTAGGTCGGCCCGACCAACACCAGGACACTCAGGCGCTCCGGGTGGGCCAGCGCGTAGCCGACCGCCGTGTGCGCGCCCATCGAGTGCCCGCCGAGCAGGAAGCGCCCCTCGCCGACCTCCGCGTCGACGACTCGCTCGAGGTCGGCGATGAGCTCCGGGTATCCATAACTCTGCCCGTGGGGCGCCGGGTCGGACTCGCCGTGGCCCCGCGCGTCGTAGGTGACGAGCCGATGACCTTCGCGCTCGAGGAAGCGCGAGCCCTGGACGACGTAACGGCGGCTCGCCGTCAACCCGTGGCAGAGGACGATCGGGGTGCCCTCCCCCGCCGCGGAGCCGCGCAGTACCGGGTCCGGCCCGACCTCGAACTCGACGTCGGCGCCGCCGGGCATCAGCCGACCTCCGCGACCGCGCGCTCGAGGTCGGCGACCGACTCGTAGGTCAGCCCGGCCAGGCTCACCTTGCGGTAGCCGATCCGTCCCTCCTCGTCGATCACGAAGATCGCGCGCCGGACCAGCGGCCCGGCGAGCACGCCGTAGGCCTTGGCGACGGCCTTGTCCTCGTCGGCCAGGAGCGGCACGTTCAGCTTCTTCTCCTCGGTGAAGCGCTCGTGCGAGTCGACGCCCTGCGGCGAGATCCCGAGCACGTCGGCCCCGATCCCGTCCAGCCGCTCGCCTTCGTCGCGGTAGGAGCAGAACTGTTTGGTGCAGACGGCGGTGAAGTCGCCGGGGTAGAACGCGAGCACGACCTTGCGGCCGCGGTAGTCGGACAGGCGGTAGGTGCGCCCACCCGTCCCGGGGAGCTCGAACTCCGGCGCCGCGTCTCCTACGTCAAGCTTAGAGCCCATCCGAAAACCCCCGCGCACGCCTGGCGGCGGCGGACCCGCGCGGATGCGGCGTCCTCGGTCGGCCAAATAGCTCCACTATTGGGCCTCCCTGTGTCCTGGCCCCGCTTGGCCCGGCGCTCGCCAGCCGCACACGCTGGATTTCGGATCGGCTCTTGGCCACTGCCAGAGCTTACGGAGCGGGACCTACCCGCGTTCGATCGTCATCTTTTCGATGACCACGGGCTCGGTCGGTTTTTCTTCCGGCGTGCCGAGTTCGCCGATCTTTTCGACCACGTCAAGGCCTTTGGTGACTCTCCCGGCCAACGCGTATTCCGGCGGCAGGGTTTCCCCCTGCGGGCCGCTCACGATGTAGAACTGGCTGCCGGCGGCGCCGGCGGGTGCTTCGGCGGTCTTCGCCATCGCCACGGTGCCGAGCGTGTATTTCAGGTTTTTCGGCGGGGCCTGGACCACTTCGTAGCCCGGGCCACCGCTGCCGGTACCGGTCGGATCGCCGCCCTGAATGACGAATTCCGGGACGATTCGG
>JAFDWD010000920.1 GCA_018268695.1 Actinomycetota bacterium | reverse complement strand
GCCGGGGAAATCGGCGACACCGCCTTCACCGCCGCGGGCCTCGCCCCGCAGATCGAAGTGCTCCGCTGTGAAGCCGCGCCGGGCTGGAAGAAACAGATCCCGGCCGAATACCTCGAAGCCTTCGAGGACGCCGCGGCCCGCTACGAACTCGGCCAGGAAGGCGTCTGGGCGCTGGCGGCGATCGCCCGCCTCGAGTCGGACTTCGGCCGCGGGATGACCGAGAAGCAGCTCGAAGAAGCAGGCCCCCTCGGCCTCGAAGGATCGGAGTGGAAGGACTACCGCGTCGACGGCGACGGGGACGGCCACATCGAACACGCCGACGTCTTCGACTCCGCCGCCACCCTGGCCCGCGAGATCTGGTCGAAGGGCTCCTTGGAAGCAGGCGTCTTCTCCCACAACCAGGCCCAGTGGTACGTCGAGGAGGTGATGGCCGACGCGGAGCGGATCGAAGGCGGCTGCCGGATCCACCACGTCGACTGGCGGGTCGCCCCGCTGGCGGCCGAAGCGACCGCCCCCGGCGCCGAAGCGGTGATCGGCCCCGACGGCCTCGCCGCCGCCCCGGCGAGCGCGCCACCCGCGGTCAAGGCCGCGATCGCCGCCGCCAACTCGATCGCCACCACCCCCTACGTCTGGGGCGGCGGCCATGCCTCCTTCTACTCCTACGGCTACGACTGCTCCGGCGCGGTCTCCTTCGCCCTCTACGGAGCGGGGCTCCTCGACACCCCGCTGACCTCGGGGTCGCTGGAGAGCTACGGCGAACCGGGACCCGGGAAGTGGATCACGATCTACGCCAACGCCACCCACACCTACGTGGTGATCGCCGGCCTGCGCTGGGACACGGTCGGCGACACCGAAGGCACCGGTCCGCGCTGGCACGCCGAACCGCCCTACCCGGAAGGTTTCGTGGTGCGGCATCCGGCGGGGTACTAGCCCCAACTCGTTCCAACTTTTGTCGGAGGCGCCGCGGCCGTCGCGCGGCGAACCTCGAGAGACGAGCGTGGATCACTCCGATCCCCGCCGTCCAGATAAGGAGAACGAATGAGACATCTGACGCGACGGCTCACCTACGCCAACGTGGTCACGACCCTCGCCCTCTTCCTCGCGATCGGCGGCGGCGCCGCCTTCGCCGCCACCAACCTCGCCAAGAACTCCGTGGGACCGAAGGCGATCAAGGCGAACGCGGTGGGCCCGGCCAAAATCAAGGCGGGCGCGGTGACCAACGAAAAACTCGCCAACGGCGCGGTCACCGAAAGCAAACTCGCCGCCGGCGCGGTCGGCGCCACCCAGTTGGGCGCGGGTCAGGTCGGCGCCACCCAGCTCGCCGCCGGCGCGGTCGGGGCCGCCCAGCTCGCCGCCGGCGCGGTCGGCGGCAGCAAGCTCGGCACGATCAACACCCGCACCGCCTCGGTGTCGGTCCCGAAAGGCGAAATCAAAGGCCTGTCGGTGTCCTGCTCGACCGGTGAAACGCTGCTCGGCGGCGGCACCAGCTGGAACACCACCGGCCCCGAACAGCTCGTCTACACGAGCGAATCGAACAAGTCGGCTCCCACGACCTGGCACGCGGCCGGGGTCAACGCGGCAAACGTGCCGTTGACCTTCAACGTGTTCGCGTACTGCATCGCGGGCTGATCGCCTGCCGTCGCGGGTGGCGTCGGTTCCTACCTTGGTAGGAGGCGGCGCCGCCGGCCCGCGGCGACCATCGATGTCATGAACAGCAAATCCCGCCGGCGCCGGCGGAGGATCCTCACCGCGGCGCTCATCGTCCTCGTCGCCGCCGGAGCCGCGGCCTGCGTCCTCGTCCTCGGCAAGAGCGGGAAGAGCACCCCGACCGCGCCGGCGACCGAAGTCGTCAAGAACGGCGACGTCCGCTCGACCGTCGGCGGCGTCGGCACGCTGCAACCGGCCAAATCGGTCAGCCTCGGGTTCGGCGAAGGCCGCCGGGTGAAATCGGTCGAAGTCCACCTCGGTCAGAAGGTCGAAGCCGGCCAGGTCCTCGCCCGCCTCGACGACACCCTCACCCAGTCGGGCCTCAACGCCGCCCGCGCCCAGGTCTCCGCGGCACAGGCGAAAGTCAACCAGCTGATCGAAGGCCACACGCCACAGGAACGCGACAAAACCTCGGTCGCGGCGAGCACCGCCCGCCGCACCGCCGACGGCGCCCGCCGCACCGCCGCCAAGGCCCGCGCGGTCGCCGCCGGCCAGGTGAAGACCCTCCGCACGGCGCTCACCCAGGCCCGCAAGGCGCACCAGATCGCGGTCAAGCGACTGGCGGAGGGCCACACGAAACTGCAGACGAAGACCGAACGCACGGCTTCGGAGAAAACCATCCGCGATTCCGCCCGGGTCGAAGTCGAAGGGGCGCGGGCGCAGATCGTCGCCTTGGCCGGGACGAAGGAAGCGAACCGCAAGAAGGCCGAAGAAGAAGAAGCCAAGGAACGCAAGAAGATCGAAGAAACCGAAAAGCGCGAACGCGAAGAGGCCGTGGCCGAAGAAAAGGAATTCAAAGGCGGGGGGAGCTCGACGGTGATCACGCGCAACCCGGAAACCGGCACGATCGCCGCCGAAGCGCAGGTCCAGCAGGCGCTCGAAACGGCGCAGAGCCACCTCACCGACGCCACCTCCTCCTACGAAAAGTTCCGCGGCGAAGCGGAAACGCTGCGCACCTCGCTGCCGACCCTGCGGGATACGGTGCGCTCGACCGCGGAAACCGAAGCGACGGCGAAGTCCGCCCTCGACTCCGGTGTCGCCTCCGCCGCCCAGAGCGTGCGGACCGCGAACGAAGCGGCCGAAACCGCGCGGCTGACGCTGAGCAACACGCTCGCCGCCGGCGCCGCCGAAATCCAGCCGACCAGATCGGGCGAAATGGCGGAAGCGTCGAGCGCCGTCTCGCAGGCGGAAGCGACCGTGGTCACCGATGAGAAGAAACTCGAAGAAACGGTCCTGCGGGCGCCGACCGCGGGAAGGATCTCGAATCTGAAGCTGGCCGTCGGCGACGTCGTCACCGGTGGTCAGACCTCCCAGGTCAAAGCCGCCACCTCGACCGAAGGGAGCACCGAAAGCAGTAGCGGCAGCTCCGAAGGCAGCGCCTCGTCCACCTCGAGCAGCAGCTCCCCGTCGATCATCCTCAACAGCCCGAACCTGCACCTGTTCGCCGTCTCGCTGACCCAGGCCGATGCGGTCAAAGTCAAATCCGGCGACACGGCGACCCTGGTCATCGACGCCCTCGGCCTCAGCGTGAAAGGCCGCCTGGTCAGCGTCACGCCGCTGCCGGCGGTCAAAAACGGGGTCGTCAACTACACCGCGACGGTCGCCGCCACCGGGCTGCCGCAGAAGCTGCGGACCGGGATGACCGCCGAAGTGACGATCCTGACCGCCAACCGCAAGAACGTCCCGGTCCTCTCGCCGGCGGCGCTTCCGGCCAGCACCGGCACCGTCACGGTGGAAGTGATGGTGGAAGGCAAACCCGAACGGCGGGTCGTCCAGCTCGGCCTCTCCGGCGACGAAACGGTCGAAATCAAGAAGGGCCTCGTCGTCGGCGATCACGTCCTCCTGCCGGGCCAACCGGGAGCGGGCGGCCCGGAAGAAGAATTCGGCGAAGAAGAAGGGTTCGGCGAAGAAGAAGGAGGCTTCGAATGAGCCGGGCGCCGCTCGAGCCGGCGCCCATGCCCGCGGCCCTGATCCAGATCGAGCACGCGCGGCGCAGCTACGAGCTCGGCGACGAGGTCGTCCACGCGCTGCGCGACGTCTCGCTGACGATCGAGGCGGGCGAGCATGTGGCGATCATGGGACCGTCGGGCAGCGGCAAGTCGACGCTGATGAACGTGATCGGCTGCCTCGATCAGCTGAACGAGGGCCGCTACCTGCTCGACGGGATCGACGTCCTCGACCGCAGCGCCGACGAACTGGCGGAGATCCGCAACCGGAAGATCGGCTTCATCTTCCAGCAGTTCAACCTGATCGCCCGCACCTCGGCGCTCGAGAACGTCGAACTGCCGCTGGTCTACGGTGGCGTCGGGCGGCGCGAGCGGCGCCGCCGGGCGAAGGAGGCACTTGCGACCGTCGGCCTCGCCGAGCGCACCGGCCACCAGCCCTCCGAGCTCTCCGGCGGGCAGCAGCAGCGGGTCGCGATCGCCCGCGCGATCGTCACCGACCCCGCCCTGGTCCTCGCCGACGAGCCGACCGGCGCCCTCGACCTGGCGACCACCGACACGGTGATGCGGCTGCTCGCCGAGCTCCACGCGCAGGGGCGCACGATCGTCATCATCACCCACGAGGAGGAGGTCGCCGAGCACGCCGCGCGGGTGGTCCGCGTCCGCGACGGCCTGATCGACTCCGACGTGGTGACGGCGGTCGAGGCCGCCGCATGAGCTTCCTCAGCACCCTGCGGATGGCCTGGCGCTCGATCGCCGCCAACCGCATGCGCTCGATCCTGACGATGCTCGGGATCGTGATCGGCGTCGGCTCGGTGATCCTCCTGGTCGCCGCCGGCAAGGCGACCTCGAGCGCGGTGGAAGGGAAGCTGGAAGGCCTGGGGACGAACATCCTCACCGTCTATCCCGGCGGCTTCAACTTCTTCGCGGCGCCGGTCGCGGGCAACGAACCGCAGCTGAGCGAAGCCGACGCAGAAGCGATCGCCGCGGTCGGCCCGGCCGGCGGCGTCGCCGCCGCCTACCCGGTGCTCGCCCCCTCGGTGACCCTGCAGAACGGCACCCGCAGCAACACGGTGAGCGAATTCACCGGCGTCAACCCGGGCTATCTGCGCACCGCCCCGGTCACCTTGGCGGCCGGCCGGCTTCTCACCGAGACCGACGAAAAGAACCGCGAACGCGTCATGGTGCTCGGCAGCCGGGTGGCCGAACACATCTTCGGCAAAGGCAAGGGGGCGGGGCAGTCGGTGGTCGCCAACGGGGTCCGCTTCAGCGTCGTCGGGGTCCTCGCCCCGGTCGGCGGCGAAGCCGACAGCACCGCCTACGCGCCCTACTCGGCCGTGCGGGACAACCTCAGCGGGCCCTGGGCGCCGCCGACCCAGATCGACGTGGAGATCACCGGGCGGAACGCGTCCGGCCTCGCCAAAGCCTCGATCGACAGCGCCCTGCGGCGCACCCACGAACTGCGTCCCGGCCAGGAATCGGACTTCTCCGTGTACGGGCCGGAAGGCCTGGTCGGGACCGCCAACTCGATCTCCTCGATCCTCAGCATCGTCCTCGGCGGCGTCGCCGCGACCTCGCTCTTCGTCGGCGGGATGGGGGTGATGAACATCATGCTCGTGACCGTGATCGAACGGACGCGGGAGATCGGCATCCGCAAGGCGATCGGCGCCCGCCGCGCCCAGATCGTCTCCCAGTTCCTGATCGAGTCGGTGGTGCTGTGTCTGCTCGGGGGCCTCGGCGGGGTGGTGATCGGTGGCGGCGGCGCCCTGATCGCCGGCCATTTCACCGGCTACGCGGTCTCGATCGGTGCCGCCCCGATCGGCATCGCGATCGGCGTCTCCGCCGTGGTCGGCCTCTTCTTCGGCTTCTATCCCGCCAACCGGGCCGCGGCGATGGCCCCGATCGACGCGCTCCGCTATGAGTGATGTGGGCGAGCCGTATCGTCTGCGGCCCATGCGGCAGCTCCCGGCGACGCGGTATTGGCGGGCCCTCGGCGAGGGCCGACAGGACCTGATCCTCGGGCTCGGCGGGATCGTCGCCGCGCTGGCGGGCCTCTTCATCGAAACCGCCGAATGGGAACCGTGGACGCGGGAGCCGGACGCCCTCGGCATCGGCCTGATGGTGGTCCTCGGGGGCGCGTTCGCCTTCGCCCGCCGCCAACCGCTGGCCGCCGGGGTGCTGACCGCCGCGGCCGCCGGGACCGCCGCCGGCCTCGGCTACTCGGTCTGGATCGCGACCCTGGTCAGCGCCTTCATCGTCGGCGTCTGCGCCGCTCACACGTCGCGGCGCGAGACGATCGTGCTCGGTGTCGCGGTGGTCGCGATGGCGGTCGGGTTGGTGATCTGGGAAGGCGAAGTGACGCCGGGTGAACTGATCGGCTCGATCGCCCTGGCGGCGGCCCCGGTCGCTGTCGGCGACGCCTTCCGCGTACGCCGCGAACTGACCGCCGAGGCCGAGGCCCGGGCGGCGCGCCTGGAGGAGCTGCACGAGCTGGAAGTGGCGGGCGCGGTCAACGAGGAGCGGCTGCGGATCGCCCGCGACGTCCATGACGTGGTCGGCCACCACCTCAGCGCGATCTCGATCCAGGCCGGGGTCGGCGAGCAGATGCTGGGCGAAGGGGACACCGATGACGTCGGCCTGGCGCTGCGGACGATCCGCCGCTCGGCGGCGACGGCGCTGGCGGAAACGAAGCGCCTGCTGGGGCTGGTCCGCGAATCGGAGCGCCGGGCGCCGGGGCTGGCGGGCCACGAGGAGATCGAACGGCTGGCGCGCGGCGTCGAGCAGGGCGACCTGAAGGTGACGGTGCGGACGATCGGCGAAGAGCGGCCGCTCGAGGGGATCGTCGGCGACTGCGCCTACCGGGTTGTGCAGGAGGCGCTCACCAACGTCTCCCGCCACGCCGGCGCCCGCAATGCCGTGGTCGAGTTGCGCTATGGGCCGGCCGGGCTCGAGCTGGCGGTCGAAGACGACGGGGTCGGCGGCGTGCCGGACGAAGGGGAAGGGCCCGGGCAGGGCCTGCTGGGGATGCGCGAACGCGTCGCCGTCGCCGGCGGCACGCTCGAGCTCGGGCCGGGGCCGGACGGCGGCTGGCGGATCCGTGCGGAGCTCCCCTACGAGGCCTTGGCGCGATGAAGGTCCTGCTGGTCGACGATCAGGCCGCGGTGCGCAGCGGCATGCGGGCGATGCTGACGCGGGAGCCGGGGATCGAGGTGGTCGGCGAAGCGGCCGACGGCCGCGAGGCGGTGGCCTTGGCCCGGCGCCGCGAGGCCGACGTGGTCGTGATGGACGTGCGGATGCCGCGGATGGACGGCCTCGAGGCGACGCGCCTGCTCGCCGGCCCAGGGGTCGAGGACGCGGTGGCGGTGATCGTGGTGACCACCTACGACCTCGACGAATACGTCTTCGAGGCCCTGCAGTCGGGCGCCTCCGGCTTCCTCTTGAAGGAGTCGGTCCCGGAGGAGCTGGTGCCCGCGCTGCGGGCGGTCGAGTCCGGCCAGGGCCTGATCGGCGTCGCGGTGACCCGCCGGCTGATCTCCGAGTACGCCTCCCTGGCGCCGCCGCTGAAGTCCGACCCGAAGCTCGACGCGCTGACCGCCCGCGAGCGCGAGATCTACCTCCTCGTCGCCCAGGGGATGAGCAACGGCGAGATCGCCGCCGAGCTGGTGATCGAGGAGAGCACGGTCAAGTCCCACGTCTCGGCGGTGCTCGACAAGCTCGGCTGTCGGAGCCGTGTCCAGGCTGTGATCTATGCCTATGAGCGGGGCCTGGTGAGGGTCGGTGGTGGGGCTTCCGGCAGCTCGGCCCGCGGACGATGACGGTCGTCGTCGCGGTCGCCGGCCCGGCGGGGGAGGGGACCACCGTGACGGCATCTAGGGTCACGGGATGGAGCGGGCCCAGCGCGGGGGAGTGCGACTCCGAGCAGCGGGCGAACGGTTCGTCGCCCGCCGATTCCCCGGCGAATCCAAGGTCGACCTCGTCGGCGATTTCCACCCAGTAGGTGCCCGCGCCGAGGTTTTCGAGGGTGACGACGCCGCTCGGCCCGCCGCACATGTGCCATTCGGGCTCGGTGCTCACTTTCCAGGTCACGTTTCCCCAGATCGTGTCCGGGGCATCGCTCTCGAAGGCCCAGGTGATCGGGCCGGACCCTTCGCTCACCGTGTCGGTCGGCGTCGCCGTGAACACCGCCGCCGAGGCTCCACCGGGCAGGGCGGCCGCCGCGAGGAGGACCGCGGACACCACGAACTTCGGCGATCTGCGGCGAAGCGGCCTCACCTTCTGAAGCTAGCGTCATTTGTGACGATCACCGTCGAAGTTCGACGCTTGCGCAACGAATTTTTGGTATCCGGCTGCCGGCGGACGCCGGTCGTCATGATTCCGGCATCGCCGCCGACGCCCTTCCCGACATCCAGGACTACGCCGACTGCGAACGGCTCGTGCGCGCCTTCTACGGCAAGGCGATGGCCGACGAGAAGATCGGCTGGATCTTCACCGACGTCGCCGAACTCGACCTCGAGGCCCACATCCCGGTGATCGCCTCGTTCTGGGCGACGAACCTGCTCGGCGCGATGTCCTACAAAGGCGGCGCGTTCGGCGTCCACGGCCGACTGCACCAGAAAGCCGAGGGAGGCCTACAGAAGGAGCACTTCGAGCGCTGGCTCGTTCTCTGGTGCCAGACCGTGGACGAGATGTTCGACGGCCCGATCGCCGCCGCCGCGAAGGTCCACGGCCTCCGCGTCGCCAACGCCTTCTACGGCCGCCTGCAGATGCAGCCCGCCGGCGGCTAGCCGCAGCGCACGACGATCTTGCCGACGTGGCCGCCGGCGGTGAAGCGCTCGTAGGCGGCGGTGACCTCGGCGAGCGGGAACTCGGCCTGGATCGGCACGCGGAGGCGGCCGTCGGCGACCAGGGGAAGTACGCTCGCTTCGAGCTCGCGGGCGAGGACGGCTTTTTCCTCGGGGGCGCGATAGCGGAGGGTGGAGGCGCGGACGGTGCCGCGCTTGGCCATCAGCCGGCGCAGGTCGAGGGTTCCCTCGTGGCCGGCGGAGACGCCGATCACGACGATCGTGCCCCAGGTCGCCAGCGCCTTCACGCTGGGGACGAGGTTGGGTGCGCCGACGAGCTCGAGGACGACGTCGAAGGGCCCGTGCTCGTAGGCCTCGTCGGGAGCGAGTGCGCGGTGGGCGCCGAGCTCGCAGACGGCGGCGCGGTTCGCCTCGTTGCGCACCGAGGCGGTCACGTCGGCGCCGAGGACGCGGCCGAGCTGGACCGCTGCGGTACCGACGCCGCCGCCCGCGCCGTTGACCAGCAGGCGTTGACCACTGCGCAGGCTCGCCTGGCCGACCAGGGCGTCGTAGGCGGTCGCGAAGACCTCCGGGAAGCCGCCCGCCTGGGTCCAGTCGAGGGCCTCGGGGACCGGCATCAGCTGGCGCTCGTCGATCACCGCGTACTCCGCCTGGGCGGCGCCGGCGACGATCGCCATCACCCGCGCCCCCGGCTCGAACCGGGGCACCGGGGCGCGGGACTCGACCAGCTCGCCCGCCAGCTCCATCCCCGGGATGTCGTCGGGGACGCCGGCCTCGGCCGGGGGCGGGTAGAAGCCGGCCACCTGGACCGGATCGGCGCCGTTGACGCCCGCGGCGCGGACGCGGATCAGCGCCGGGCCGAGGCCGGGAACGGGCTGCTCCCGCTCTCCCGGCCCGATCGCTTTGTCCTTGATCTCGGCGACGCGCATCGCGCCGTTACCCTAGTCCCATGCCCCGATCGACGACCCCCGAGGCGCTTCCCGGCGGCGTCGTCCACGACCTCCCGCCAGACCTCGAGCGCGAGCTGACCGCCCACGCCACCGCCCTCGAAGCCTGGCGCGACATCACCCCCTTGGCCCGCAACGAGTTCATCTGCTGGGTCGAGGACGCCAAGCAAGAGGCGACCCGCGAACGCCGCATCCGCCGGACCCGGGAAGAGCTCGAGGAAGGCACGCGGCGTCCGTGCTGCTGGCCCGGTTGCAAGCACCGCGAGCGCAACGGGCGTTAGGCCGGGGCGGCCATCCGAGGGGCGGTGTCCTGGGCGTCTCATGGAGGTCCTGGCAGGCTGTGACCTCCATGAGACGCCAGGACGGAGGGAGTGCGGTGTTTCTCCGAGGGTCCGTGCGTGAGATGCCACACCCGGCGTGATCCGTTGACGAAGACGTCGAGAACTCCACACTTCCGCGCGCCTTCGGTCGGGATCCGCACTCTTCCGTGACGGTTCCGTCGCGGCCGAATCAACGCTGTCGACTTTGACCACACCAGGGTGTGGTCAATGCATGCAGCGCTGAATCCGGTGTTGTGCGACACGCACCGGATTCAGGAGTTCCCACGCTCTCACGCACGGAAGCGTGGACTTCGTGGCATCTCCCGGGACGGTGTCGGACTTCCTCCACCGCTTCCATACCCCGGCCGTCTCGGCCACGGCCACAGCCAGTCCCCTGCACGCTTGTCTCGCTATGCGAGACAAGCGTGCAGGGGGCCGTGGCCGAG
>JAFDWD010000091.1 GCA_018268695.1 Actinomycetota bacterium | reverse complement strand
CTCGACTCGACCGGCCTCGAGACCTGGGGCGAACCGGGCCCGGGCAAGTGGATCACGGTCTACGCCAACGCCGAACACGCCTGGATGATCATCGGCGGCCTCGCCTTCGACACCGTCGGCGGCCCCGGCCCGCGCTGGCACAGCTCCCCGGTCGATTCGCCGGAAGGCTTCATCGTCCGCCACCCGCCGGGCCTCTAATCCAATCTTTAGCCGGCCGTCGGTAGGCTCGCGGAGCTTTGGAACCGATCTCCTACCTCCAGGCGATCATCCTCGGGGCCCTGCAAGGGCTCTCCGAGCCGTTCCCGATCTCCAGCCTCGGCCACGCGGTGTTGCTGCCGAAGCTGCTCGGCTGGAACATCCACCAGAACGCCGACTACTTCCTCTCGTTCCTGGTCGCCACCCACTGCGCCACGGCGCTGGTCCTCTTCATCTACTTCTTCGAGGACTGGAAGCGGATCTGGCACGGCTTCGTGCGCTCGATCAAAGGGCGGGCGACGCCGCAGGACACCGATTCGCGGCTGGCCTGGATCATCATCATCGGGACGATCCCGGCCGGGATCCTCGGCTTGGCGCTCGAGCACAAGCTGCGCACGCTGTTCGCCTCGCCGACCGCGGCGGCGGTCTTCCTCACCGTCAACGGCATCCTGCTGCTGGCGGTCGAGCGCTTCCGCCGGCGGCCGCCCCGGCCGGACGATTGGCAGGGGGACGGCGACGAACGGATCGCCAAGATGAGCTTCCGCCAGGCCTTCGGGATTGGGACCGCGCAGGCGCTGGCGCTGATCCCCGGCATCTCGCGCTCGGGCGTCACGATGGGCGGCGGGCTCCTCGCCGGCCTCTCCAACGAGGACGCGGCCCGTTACGCCTTCCTCCTGGCGACCCCGGTGATCGGCGCGGCCGGCGTGCTGAAGCTTCCTGAGCTGCTCGGCTCGACCGGCAACGGCGTCCGCGGCCAGGCCCTCGTCGGCGCGATCGCCGCCGCCCTCACCACCTGGGCCGCGGTCAAGTTCTTGCTCAAGTACTTCGAGACCAACCGACTCAGCCCGTTCGGCATCTACTGCATCTGCGCCGGCGTCTTCTGCTTGATCGTCTTCTCGGTGTAGGCCAGGGGACAGATAAAAAGGAGCAATCGGCGGCTAAGATCGAGGGCGAAAGCGACGACGAAAGCCAGCCAGCGCCCTTGAGCAAGCGCCGCCGATGCAGTTAATCAGCCGCACCGTCTCGATCCTCGAGGAGGTGGCGCGGCGGCCGGATGGCGGCGGTCTCGTCGAGATCGCCAACGCCACCTCGCTGCCGGCGGCGACCTGCCACCGCCTGCTGGCCGCGCTCGCCGAAGACGAGCTGGTCCAGCGAGATCCGCTGACCCGCCGCTACAGCGTCGGGCCGGGCCTGGTCCAGCTGGCCGGGATGGTGACCCAGATCGGTCGCGGCGCCTCGATCGAAGCGGGGATGACGGCGCTGCGCGACCGCTGGCGCGAGTGCTTCTTCCTCGCCTCGGTGGTCGACGACGCGATCAT
>JAFDWD010000919.1 GCA_018268695.1 Actinomycetota bacterium | reverse complement strand
TCCTCGCCTCGGCGGCGACGGTGGTCGCGGCGCTCCTCTGCCTGATGATCGCCAAGGTCAACGGCACGTCGGGCCTCGGGCCGATCGCGGCGATCGGCATCGCCTGCGCGGCGCTCTCGGGGCTGACCCTCCTCCCCGCCCTGCTGACGATCTTCGGACGGCGCGCCTTCTGGCCTTTCGTTCCCCACACCGAGGAGACCGCGCCGAGCGCGACGTCGATCTCCGAGCGGGCGCGCCGGACGATCGTCGAGGGCTCCGGATTCGGAGCGTTCGTCCGCGTCTTCCTCGCCTGCCTCGCGGTCCTGATCCTGCTGCCGCTGGTGCTCCTGAACTGGGTGCTGCGGATGCTCAGCGGCCGTCGCATCCCGTCCCTGATCGTCGGCCCGCTCGACCGTGCCGTCTTCACCCCGTACGAGATCCGCCGCCACCGCCTCGAGCACGCCAGCGACGCCACCCACGGGATCTGGGCGCGGGTCGGGAGGCGGATCTCGGTCTCGCCGCGTCGGATCATGTTCGGCACCGTGGGCGTGCTGCTGATCTGCTGCGCCGGCTTCGCCTTCTTCTCCACCGACCTGACCAGCGAAGACACCTATCGCTCCGAAGTCGAATCGGTGGAAGGGCAGCACCTGCTCGACCAGAGCTTCCCGTCCGGGACCACGGCGCCGACCGACATCGTCGTCCCGGACCCGGCCGACGTCGGCCCGGTGAGCGCGGCCGTCGAAGGGGTTGCGGGCGTGGAGGCCGTCTCGCCGCCGGTCGCCGAAGGCCCGCCGGGGACGCTGATCCAGGCGACGCTGGAACCGAACCCCTACTCGACCGCCGCCTTCGACCTGGTCGAACCGATGCGCGAAGCGGCCCATGGGGTGTCCGAGGACGTGCTGATCGGCGGCCCGACCGCGGTCGAATTCGACGTCCGCGACGCGGCGAGCTGGGACTCGAAGGTGATCCCGCCGCTGATCCTGCTCGTCGTCTTCCTCATCCTGCTCGGCCTGCTGCGGGCGGTGGTCGCGCCGTTGGTCCTGATCGCCACCGTGATCCTCAGCTTCCTCGCCGCCCTCGGCG
>JAFDWD010000918.1 GCA_018268695.1 Actinomycetota bacterium | reverse complement strand
TGCCCTCAGGCCCGGTCCGTAAGGTGCGCAACGATGGCCTACGACCCCCTTTCAACCGCGCTGAAATTCGGCTTCCTGGCCGTCCTCTTCCTGTTCCTGCTGGTGATCGCGCGGAGCGCGTTCCGAGACCTGCGGCGGACGGCGGCGCCGGCCCCCGATGCGACCGGCTTCCACGCCACGGTCGGCGGGCCCGAGGTCCAGCGCGGCAACGACGCCTGGCTGATCGCCGAACGGGGTGGCGGGCTCAGCCGGGACGAGCGCTTCGACCTGATCGGCGGCCTCTCGATCGGCCGCTCCAAGGACGCCGACGTGCAGATCGAGGACCGCTATGCCTCCAGCATCCACGCGCGATTGTTCACGCGCGAAGGGCGCCATTGGGTCGAGGACATGAACTCGACCAACGGCACCACCCTGAACGGCGCGGCGCTGAACGGCGAGGCCGAGCTGGTCGACGGCGACACGATCCAGATCGGTGACACCGTCTTCAGGTTCGAGGCTTCGTGACGGTTGGCGGGTTGGGGAAATAGATGACGCTGCGGATCACCGACCAGGCCTACGCCACCGACACCGGGCGGCAGCGCAGCGCCAACGAGGACTCGGTCTTCGTCAGGGCGCCCCTCTTCGTCATCGCCGACGGGATGGGCGGGGCCCGCGCGGGCGAGGTCGCCTCGAAGACCGTCGTCGACGCCTTCGACCGGCAGCTCCCCGAGGCGCCGCCGGAGCGGGTCCTGAAGGAGACGATCGAAGGCGCCAACCGCACCGTCTACTCGCTCGCCCGCAAAGACCCGAACCTCTCCGGGATGGGGACCACCACCACCGCGGCGATCCTCGACGCCGGCTCCGACGAGGTCGCGATCGGCCACGTCGGCGACAGCCGCGCCTACCGCCTGCGGCGCGGCAAGCTGGAACGGCTGACCCGCGACCACTCGCTGGTCGAGGAGATGCGGCGCAAAGGCCAGCTGACCGAGGCGCAGGCCGAGGACCACCCGCAGCGCTCGATCATCACCCGTTCGGTCGGGCCCGAACCGGAGGTCGAAGTCGACCTGCAGACGGTGCCGGCGCAGGCCGGGGACATCTTCCTGCTCTGCTCCGACGGGCTGACCACGATGCTCGACGACGAGCATGTCGAGCGGCTGCTCAGCCGGGCGACCTCGATGCCGAACGCGGTCCGGGCCCTGGTCGACGAAGCCAACCGGGCGGGCGGCCGCGACAACATCAGCGTGATCGCCTTCAAGGTCGTCGACGCGGCCGAACCGGCCCTTGACGCGGAGGGCGCGACGCTGATCGGCGCGAGTGCCGAGGAGGCGGGGCTGACGGCGACCGAGGTGCGCCGCCGCGCCGCCGCCGATGCCGCCCGCGAGCGCCGCGAGAAGGCGACCGCGGTCCGCCCGGGCCGCCGACGCCGGATCGTCAGGCGGGTCGCGGGCCTCGTCGCCCTGCTGCTGGTGATCGGCGGGGTCGTCTTCGGCGCCACCTACGGCCTGCACCACACCTGGTTCCTCGGCACCGACGAAGCCGGCCGGGTGTCCCTCTACCGCGGCGTGCCCTACGAACTGCCTTTCGGGGTCAAGCTCTACAAGCAGCAGTACTCCGCGCCGGTGCAGACCGAATCGCTGCCGGAAAAACGGCGGGACGCGGTGACCGGCCAGAGCGTGCGCTCGCGTGCCGACGCGGTGAAGCTGCTGGAAGAAATCGAACGCGGCCAAGGGGTGCGGGAATGACCCGCGCCCGCAACCGCGAGCTGCTCGCGCTGATCCCGGTGGCGCTGCTCCTGACCGCCGGATTCGCCGCCGTCTTCGCCCAGGAGAACTCGAAACTCGGCAACCTCAGCCTCACCTACGGCGCCTACTTCTTCGCCCTCTGCCTGGCGACCCACATCTACCTGCGGATCCGCTTGCCCCACGCCGACCCCTACCTCTTCCCGCTGATGGCGGTGCTGACCGCGTTCGGCCTGGTGATGATCTACCGGATCGACGAAAGCCTGGCCCGGGACCAGGCGAACTGGTTCGTCTTCGGCCTCATCCTCTTCGCCCTGACCATCCAGTTCCTCCGCGACTACGAGGTCCTGGAGCGTTATCGCTACATCATCGCCACGATCGGGATCCTGCTGCTGCTGGCGCCGCGCCTGCCGGGGATCGGCGAACAGGTCAATGGGGCTTATCTAGGGGTGAAGGTAGGCCCGATCTCCTTCCAGCCTGCCGAGTTCGCGAAGATCGCGATCGTCATCTTCCTCGCCTCCTACCTGCGGGAGAACCGCGAGGTCCTGATCGTCGGCGCCCGGCGGGTGCTCGGCGTGACCCTGCCGCCGATCAAACACTTCGGCCCGATGCTGGTGGTCTGGGGCGCGACGATGCTGCTGCTCGTCTTCATCCGCGACCTCGGCAGCTCGCTGATGTTCTTCGCCGCCTTCCTCGCCCTGCTCTACGTGGCGACCGGGCGGTTCAGCTTCGTCGTGATCGGGATGGCGCTGTTCCTGGTCGGCGCCTGGTTCATCGTCACCACCGTTCCCCACGTCCACGACCGGGTCGAAGTCTGGCTGCATCCCTACCACGACCCGACCGAAAGCGGCTACCAGATCCTCCAGTCGATCTTCGCCCAGGCCGACGGTGGGTTATTCGGCAAAGGCTTTGGCCAGGGGCTGATCTCGATCCCCGGCCACCCCAATTCGGCGCTCCTGCCGGCCGCGCAGACGGACACGATCTATTCGCTGATCGTCAACGAGCTCGGCCTCTTCGGCGCCTGCGGCCTGATCGCCACCTACCTGCTGATCACGGCGCGTGGCTTCAAGGTGGCGCTGCTCGCCAACGACGGCTTCTCGAAGCTCCTGGCGACCGGGCTGACCGCGGTCTTCGCGATCCAGGCCTTCGTGATCATCGGCGGTGTCACCAGGGTGATCCCGCTGACCGGCGTGACCCTGCCCTTCGTCTCCTACGGCGGCAGCTCGATCGTCGCCAACTTCGTGCTGCTCGCACTGCTGCTCTTGATCTCCGACCGCGCCCGCCGCGAAGCCGAAGAAGGGGCGACGATCAGCGAACGCCCTGAACCGTTGGGGGCGATGTCGTGAACCGCCAGATCATCAAGCTCTTCGCCTTCATCGTCGTCCTCTTCGGCATCCTGGTCGCCTTCACGTCCTGGTGGTCGGTCTTCGACGCGAAGGCGCTGAAGGAACAGAACGTGAACAAGCGCCCGCTCTTCGAGCAGCAGCAGATCCCCCGCGGGCGGATCCTCGCCGCCGACGGCTCGGTGATCGCGAAGTCGATCCCGAAAGGCAAGGGGACCGGCAAACGTTACGTCCGCAAGTACCCGATGGGGTCCCTCTTCGGCCACCCGATCGGCTACAGCTTCATGGAACAGGGCCAGTCCGAGTTCGAGAAGGAGCACAACGCCGAATTGACCGGCGAAGAATCCGAATTCGGGACGATCCTCGACGAGTTGACCGGGCAGAAGCAGGAAGGCGAACAGGTCGTCACCAACCTCGACGTCCACGCCCAGGAAGTCGCGACCCACGCGCTCGAAAACGCCGGGTACGGCGCCGTGGTCGCGATCGAACCGAGCACCGGGGCGGTCAAGGTGCTCGCCTCGAACCCGTCCTACAACCCGAACAAGATCCCCGAAAAGCTCGAAGATTGGAACAACGCCAAGGTCAAGGCGCCGCTGGTCAACCGTGCCACCCTCGCCCGGTATCCCCCGGGCTCGACCTTCAAGGTCGTGACCGCGGCGGCGGGGCTCGAATCCGGTGTCATCACCCCGGAAACGACGATCAACGCGCCCGGCGTGATCGAAGACGAAGGCCACGAACTCGCCAACGACTACAACCAGGACTGGGGAGCGATCTCGCTCGACACCGCGCTGACCAACTCGGTGAACACCTGGTTCGCCCAGCTCGGCCAGAAAGTCGGCCAGGACGAACTCTTCGCGATGATGGAAAAGTTCGGCTTCAACGCGACGCCGCCGATCGACCTCCCCGAAGAAGAAGTCCTCCAGAGCGGCGTCTACGACTACGAAACCGGAAAGATGCTGACCCGTAAGGACCCGGTCGACCTCGGGCGCCTCTCGATCGGCCAGGAGCGACTGCTGGTGACGCCGCTGCAGGACGCGATGGTCGCCGCCGCGGTCGCCAACGGCGGCAAGCTGATGAAGCCGCAGATCTGGAAGCGCGTGGTGAACGTCGACGGCAGCGTCACCAAGTCGATGAACCCGAGCGTCTACAGCGAACCGCTCTCGGGCAAGACGGCGGAAGAGCTGACCACGGCGATGGAAGGGGTCGTTGACGAAGGGACCGGCACGAACGCGGCGATTCCCGGCGTCCCCGTGGCGGGTAAGACGGGTACCGCCGAAACGCCCGGAAACGAAGCCTGCGGCGGCGGCTCGGAAGAGAACCAGGCGTGGTTCATGGGCTTCGCCCCGGCGAACGATCCGAAGATCGCGATCGCGGCGTCGGTCGAGTGCACCACCGCCTTCGGCAACGACGTCGCCGCGCCGATCTTCCGCGAAGTAGCCAAAGCGATCCTGAACGGCGAATGATGGTGGCTGACTACAAGGTGATCACGAGAGGGGAGTGGCGTGGCTGAGGTCGGAGTCGGCTCGGTCGTCGACGGGCGTTATTCAGTGCTTTCCAAGATCGGCGGCGGCGGCATGGCCGACGTCTGGCTCGCCGAGGACACGACCCTGCAGCGACGCATCGCGCTGAAGGTGCTGCACCCGCGGCTCGCCCAGGACCGCGAGTTCGTGATGCGCTTCCAGCGCGAGGCCGAGGCGGCCGCCGGGCTCCAGCACCCGAACGTCGTCGCCGTCTTCGACCGTGGCGAATGGGAAGGCACCTACTACATCGCCATGCAGTACGTGGAAGGGCCGACGCTGAAGCAGCTGATCGACTCCGGGATCACGCTCGAGCAGGCGGTCGCCGTGATCCGCCAGGTGCTGCAGGCGGCGGGGTACGCGCATCGCCAGGGGATCGTCCACCGCGACCTGAAGCCGCAGAACGTGATCGTCGATCCCGAGGGCAAGGCGGT
>JAFDWD010000917.1 GCA_018268695.1 Actinomycetota bacterium | reverse complement strand
GTTGTTGGCCTGCGCGCCGGCGTGCGGCTGGACGTTGGCGTGGTCGGCCCCGAAGAGCGCCTTGGCCCGCTCGATTGCCAGTTCCTCCGCGACGTCGACCTCCTCGCAGCCGCCGTAGTAGCGGCGGCCCGGGTAGCCCTCGGCGTACTTGTTGGTGAGCACCGAGCCCGCCGCGTCGAGGACGGCCTGCGGCACGAAGTTCTCCGACGCGATCATCTCCAGCGTCCGCTGCTGGCGGTGCAGCTCACGGTCGAGGACGGTCGCGATCTCGGGATCCACCTCGCTCAGAGGGGCGGTCTGGAAGTTCTCGGGAAGGTCTGCCATGGCTTGTGCCGACCATAGCAACGGGCTCCGATATCGCGGGGCGCTGCCGGATACCCTTCGGGCCGTGAAGGCCACGCTCGCGGTCCTCGCCACCGCCCTCGTCCTCGCCGCCCCGGCGGCCGCCGCGCCGGAGAACCCCTGCACCGGCCCGCAGGCGGCACAGCTTCTCTGCCCGAACCTGCGGATCGGGACGCCGAGCGAAATGCACGTCGAACGCTACGAGGGCAAGACGATCCTGCGGGCGACCTCCGACGTGCAGAGCCGCGGCCGCGGCCCGGTCGAGGTGCGCGGGCGCCGCGACGGCCCGAAGTCGATGAAGGTCAACCAGCGGATCTACAAGGTCGGCGGCGGCCACATCACGCTGCGCACGCACGCCAAGCTCCACTTCACCGACGTCGGCGAGTACTTCGGCGGCTCCTATTGGAAGGTCCACCAACTCGCCCGCTTCGAGCTGCGCCCGGTCCGCCACGACGGGACGCTCGGCCCGGTCGTGCGGACCAGCCCGAAGCTGAACTACTGCCTCCGCGACCTCGAGCGCACCCGCCCCGGCAAACGCTCGCCGCGTACCCGCCACTACCCCGCCTGCAACCAGGACCCGAGCATCCGCCGCGACGTCCTCGGCACCTCGGTCGGCTGGTCGGATATCTACCCGGCCGACTACGACGAGCAATACATCGACGTCAGCGGCCTGCGCGGGTGCTTCGCCTTCGGGATGACCGTCGATCCGAAGGAACTTCTCTTCGAGTCGAACGAGCGCGACAACTCGTCGCACCGCCGGGTTCGGCTCCCCTTCACCGGCTCCGGCTGCTAGTCGAGGCCGACCGAGGCGAGCGCGCTCGCCAGGTCCCCTTCGGAGATCGCGCCTTCGCGCAGGATCTCCCAGCCGCCACCGTCGTCGATCTCGGCGATGTCGACGACGGTCGAGGGCAGGCCGCTCAGCTCGCCCCCGTCGATCGCCAGGTCGACCGCGGCGAGGATCGAGCCCGGGATGTCGACGAAGCGCCCGGGGGCGGGCTTGCCGCTGAGGTTGGCGGAGGTCTGGAAGATCGGGCACATCGCCCCGGCCAACGGTCCCGCCAGGAGCCGGACCCCAAGCCGCTCGACGTCCTCGCGGCAGGCGAGCGGGTAACGGTGGCCGGGGTTATTCACCACCAGCGTGGCCGGCCCGGGCAGGAGCGCGCTGACCGCGGCGGCGGCGCGTGGGCCGAGCTCGGCGACCAGCTCGCGCATCGCCAGCGGCGAGAAGTACATGACCGCGGCGGGTTTGCCGTCGTCGCGACCCTTGATCCGGTGGATGCGGGCGATCGCGCCGGCGTCGAGCGGATCGCAGGCGAGCCCGTAGACCCCGTCGGAGGGGAAGACGACGACGCCGCCCGCGGCGATCGTCTTTTCGAGCGCCGTGCGGGCCGCGGCCGCGCCGCCGTGCAGCAGCGGCACCACCCGGGGAGCGTCGGTGCTCATCTCTCCCCCACGACGACGCGCTCGATCCCGGCCAGGTCCTCGCGTACGGAAACCTCGCCGAACCCGGCGTCGCGCATCAGCTCCGCCACCTCGATCGCCTGGCCCTCGCCGATCTCGACCGCCACCGCAGCGGCGCCCGCGAGTGGCTCGGCCGTGTCCGAGAAGGTCGGCCGCAGGCACTCGGCCGGGCCCGCGGCCATCGGCGCGAGCAGCTCGCGGTAGGCGTCGAGGCCGTCCTCGCCGGCCAGCAGCGCCTCGCGGGGCTCCCACTGGGTCACCTCCGGCTCGAGCCCCGCCCAGTCGCGTTCGGCGACATAGGGAAGGTTGGCCAGGACGAGGTCGAAGCTCTGCCCCTCGGGCACCGTGCCCGCCTCGAAGTGGACGCGGTCGGCCAGGCCGAGGCGATCGGCGTTCGCCCGCGCCACCTCCAGCGCCCCGGGCGAGGTGTCGGTGGCGACGATCGTCGTGTCGGGCAGCTCGTCGGCGAGCGCCAGCGCGATCGCCCCGGAGCCGGTGCCGACGTCGAGCACCCGGCCGGGCCCGCGCTCCAGCGCCACTTCGACCAGCAGCTCGGTCTCCGGCCGCGGCACCAGCACCCGCCGGTCGACGGCCAGCTCGATCCGCCGGAAGCCTTTCGTCCCGACGATGTAGGCGACCGGCTCGCGCCGCAGCCGGCGCCGCACGAATTCGCCGTACAGGCGCGTCACCGCCGGGGGCAGCGGGCCGCTCGGGTCGGCGATCAGGGATGCCCGGCCGCGGCCACTCGCGGCGGCGAGGAGAACTTCGGCGTCGAGGCGGGCGTCCGGCACCCCGGCGGCGAGGAGCGCGTCGCTCGCCGCGCCGAGGGCGTCGCCGATCGTCGCGTCAGCCGCCGTCCCCACCACCGCGCTCACCCTTCCGCGGCAGCCTCGAGGCGGCGCCGCTTCTCCTCCGCCGAGAGCGCGTTGGTGAACTCTTCCAGTTCCCCGTTCAGCACGCCGTCGAGGTTGTGCGAGGTGTGCTTGATGCGGTGGTCGGTGATCCGGCCCTGGGGGAAGTTGTAGGTGCGGACCTTCTCGGCCCGCTCGCCGCTACCGACCTGCGCCTTGCGCTCGGAGGCGATCGCTTCCTGCTGTTCGGCGATCTGTTTCTCCAAGAGGCGCGCACGCAGCACCCGCATCGCCTTGTCGCGGTTCTGCAGCTGGGACTTCTCGTCCTGCATCGAGACGACGATCCCGGTCGGTTTGTGGGTGATCCGCACCGCCGAGTCGGTCGTGTTGACCGACTGGCCGCCGGGGCCGGAGGAGCGGTAGACGTCGATCTGAAGGTCGTTCTGGTCGACCTGGACGTCGACTTCCTCGGCCTCGGGGAGCACCGCGATCGTCGCGGTCGAGGTGTGGATGCGGCCCTGGCTCTCGGTCTCCGGGACCCGCTGGACGCGGTGCGTGCCGCCCTCGAACTTGAAGACCGAGTAGGCGCCCTCGCCGCGCACTTCGAAGGTGACCTCCTTGAAGCCGCCCGCCTCCG
>JAFDWD010000916.1 GCA_018268695.1 Actinomycetota bacterium | reverse complement strand
TGGAGATGGGTGCCGACATCGTCAAGCTCAACATGCCGAAGATCGACGCCGACAAGGACAAGGACGCCCCGGCGCCCTACAACGAGATGCAGGTCGACCAGCAGGAGGCGATCCGCCAGTGCGTCGAATCGGCCGGTCGCGCGCTCGTCGTCCTCTCGGGCGGCTCCAAGGCCGATGACGAGGTCGTTCTGCGCAACACCCGCGAGGTGATGGAGGCGGGCGGCAGCGGCGTCATCTTCGGTCGCAACGTCTGGCAGCGCGAGAAGAGCGAGGCGCTGGAGATCGTCGAGCAGATCAAGGAGAGCCTGCTCGCCAACGTGCGCCGCACGCCGTAATTGCGGCTTCCCCCGCCCGCGGGCGGGGGTGATTCCGCCCCCGCCTAGGCCTTAGGCGGGGGTGAAGGGACGCGGGAGCATCGCCTTGCTTCTGATCGCGGCGGCGATCCTCCTGCGCCCCTGGGAGCTTCATCACGGCACCGCGGGCGCTTCCGAGCACCTTACGGGGCGCGTCGTCCGGGCGGTCGACGGCGACACGCTCGAAGTGGCGATCGACGGCGGCTCCACCGAGACGGTGCGCCTGATCGGCATGTTATCCCGAGTTTCTTGCCCAACCCCTCGTCTCCCGGTCGTGGCCCAGGGGTGAAGGAGCGGCCGGTCGGCCTCTGCTGTTTTTCTCTTTCTTCCAGGGATGCGAGGGCCGAAGGCCCGAGATAGGAACCCGTCGTCTCTCAGAGAAGAAAGGGGCCTCTCATCGTCTCTCGCGCCGGGCACGTAACAGGACCCGGCCCTAGCAACGACCCCAGAGTCCCCGCCCGCGCCGCGCGGCCGCCTCGGCGAGGCGCTGAAAGAGCGGCGCGTAGCGCGTGTTCGGCGGGAACGGCAGCGGCCGCGCGTAGCCGCGGCGCACCAGCATCGCGTTGAAGAAGCGGCCGTCGCGGAGCCAGAGGTAGACGAGGCTGCGGCCGTAGGAGTCGACGGGTTCGAGCGCCACGCGGTAGTGGACCCTGCCCGCGTGGCCCAGCACGCGTTTGCTGAAGTCCGAGGCCTGCGGGCCGAAGCACTGCACCGGCGTGTCCGGCTTCACGGTCTCGGGCGTGTCCACGCCGACGATCCTGCTCGAGCCGAGTCCCGCCGAGAGGATGACCGTGTCGCCGTCGACGACCCGCTCGACGCGGGCCGATCCGCTCTCCCCGGAATCCGGGCCGCCCCCGCCCTTGCCGGTCCCGGTAATCGAGTCGCAACCGATCACGCCCGCGAGGAGGACGATCAGGAGCGCGCTGCCGATGTTGGGGTGGAGCTTCACCTTCACCGAGTCTTAGGTGCGGGGCGGCGCAATCTCTCCCCGGTCTCGCCGGGCTCCTCGGCCGAAAGTGCGAAGAACGGCCGGTAAATCGCCCCAGGCACCCCATGTTTCTCATGTGAGAGCGCGTCCGATAGTCGCGGTCATGGCCCCCACCGGCCCTCGCGGGCAGATCTCCGGTGAGTCGAGAAATGCGACCTATGTTGATCGTATGTCCGCGAGCAACCGACTCCAGATCCCGATCTTGATCGGTGCCGCATACGCGATCGTGCTGCACGTCATCGAACTCGCCGACCACGTGGGCGTCTTCTGGACCGCCCTGATCAGCGTCGTCCTGGTGCCGGTCACGCTTCGGGCACGCGCTCGCGTTCTCGCCGCTTCGCCGCGGGCCGGCGCGGTGGTGCTCGCTCGAGGCGTCAGACCGCCTGGGCCTCGATCGCCTCGGCGACGTCGCCGGTCAGCTCGCGGGCGCGGCGAAGCGCCGAGGTGATCCGCTCGACCTCGAGCTCGCGGGCGGCGATCTGCCCTGCCGGCTCACCGCGCTCCCTCGCCTTCGCCAGCCCGCGTTTGTGGCTCGTCGCCATCCGGGCGAAGACCGGCGCCGCGCTCCGCTTCGGCTGGGCGTGGCCGCAGCCCAGGCAGACGAGGCCGCGCGGGCAGTGATCGCCGGTCGGCAGGGCGCAGAGATGGGTGCCCATGTCGCGCATCTCGCAGCCGGCCGAGAGCTCCGCCCACTCCTCGGCGCTCGGGTTGCGCAGCGCCTCCGGGCCGTGGATCGTGAGGAAGCTGCCGCGCACCGCCTTGCGGTACTCCTCGACGAGCGTCGTCGGGTAGAGCTTCGCGTAGACCATCACCGTGTCGAGGTCGGCGTGGCCGAGCAGGGCGGCGATGACGTGGACCGGCGTGTTGTTGTTGAGGTGCTCGGAGGCGAAGGCCCGCCGCCCGTCGTGGGGTTTGAGGTAGAGCGGCCTGCCGTCGGCGCGCCTCGCGCCGGCGGCGAGCGAGATCCGCTTCAGACGGTCTCGCACCGTCGTCGGCGCCATCCCCCGCGGCTGCCCCGCGCCCTGGATCAGATAGGGCACCCGCGGGCGGGTGCGGTTCTCGTGGAAGTCCCAGGTCTCGATCGCCGGCACCGAGGCTGAGCCGTAGAAGGCGCGGACGTGGGCGACGATCTCGGCGAGCACCGCTCCGAGGCCGTCGCCGATCGGCAGCAGGCGGGCGCGGTCGTGCTTTGAGGGCTTGACGTGCAGCAGGTAATAGGCGCGGCCGTCGGGCAGGCGGCGGCGGAGGACGTCGAGCGCGGTCAGCTCGAGAGCCTCCTCGATCCGTAGGCCGCTCTGCACGAAGAGCTCGACCAGCGCCCAGTCCCAGAAGGCGCTGATCTCGCCGCGGATCGCGCGGTGGTCCTCGGGGTCGCGCGCCAGTCGCTCCTCGGCGGAGCGCCACTCGGCCAGGGCGAAGGCGCGGATCGCCGGCAGCTCGCGCTCGAGGTCGAGGATCCGCTGCGCCATCCGCGCCTCCTGGCGGGCATTGGCGCCACCGAAGTCGCCGAAGTCGCGGTTCTTGAGCGGCGGCACGTCTGGCATCAGCCCCGCGAGCGGCGAGCCTTCCTCCGCCGACCAGGCGCAGCCGTCGTGGAAGAAGATCCGCACGTCCCCGATCACCCCGTAGGGGGTGAGGCGATCGTCCTCGCCGGTGTCCTTGTCGACGCGGCGGTTGGTCCGGCTCTCCTCGATCATCCGGTCGCGGAAGGCGAGCCCATGATCGCGGCGGATCTCCCGCGCACTCTCGACCTCGGGGAAGCGCTCGGCGACGAAGCGCCAGAAGCGGGCGATGCTGACGACCCGGGCCTTCGTCGTCGAGTGGGCGTAGCCGTTTCGGAGCTTCGCCTGCTCGATGTAGATGCGGGTCGCCTCGCGGAAGCGGTCGGGCATGTCGGCGCGGTCGACCATCTCCGCCGGGGTCGGTGGGCGCCGGGCACGGCGGTGGCGGGAGAAGCCGCGCTGCGGGGAGCGCCCGAGGACGCCGAGCGCGCAGAGCGTCGCGTCGACCGTGTCGATGCCCGAGGAGCGCCTCCCCTCGACGGCGAGGAGGTCCTCCTCGGTGATCTGCTCGAGGCGCCGGTAGCCGCCGCGCAGGAGGAGGCGGAGCGCGAGCCCCGGCGCGCGTTTCCTGGCCAGCGGGTTGAGCCGGCCGATCCGCTCCATCCCCTCGGCGAAGCGGGCGTCGGCGAGGGCGAGCGGGTGGCCGGCCGGGGCCCAGCCGAGCAGGTGGCTGGTCGAGAGGCTCCAGAGGACCGGCCAGCCCGGCCGCACCGCCCAGCTCATCGCGAGGAGGCGGGTCGACTGCAGCAGGCGCAGGGCGGGCCGGCCGCTCTGGGTGGCGCGGAGCTCGGCCCAGCGCCCGGCCTCGAAGGCCTCCCAGCGCTGCTGCAGCGTGGCGCCAGGCTGCCGGGCCAGCTCACCGGTGATCGTCTCCAAGGCAAGCGGCAGCCTCTTGCGGATGTCCGTCGAGATGTCGAGGGCTGCGACGGCCGCGGCGAGCCGGGCCTCGAGGAGCCCGACGTCGAAGGCCGCCCCGCGTAGGTCGGCGAGGTCGTAGGCGGCAGCCTCAGAGCTCATCGAAATCGCCGCGTCGCGACCGCGCGAGCGCGTCGAGCTCCGCGATCGTGGTGGGGTCGTAGGGGAAGGCGTGCGTCTCGCCGGCCGGCGCCGGCGCGCGCTCGGCGCGCCGCTGCTCCTCGGCGGCGGCGATCGCCTCGACCATCGCCTCCTGGTCGGCGTGGGCGTAGACGGTGGTCGAGGAGATGTGGCGGTGGCCGAGCTGGCGCTGGGCGACCGCCAGGCCCGACCCCGAGACGAGGATCTGGGCGAGGGTATGGCGGAACATGTGGGCGTGGACGGAGGCGCCTGCCTCCTCGGCGAGCGTCCGCAGCGCGCGCTCGAACGCGGTGTAGCGGAGGGGGCGACCGGCGCCGCGGCGAAAGCCGACCCAGGCAGCATCGGTCGGGGAGTCGGCCGGGCGCTCCTCACGCAGGTAGCGGCGCCAGAGCGGCCAGAGGTCGGCGCTGGTCGGGACCCGGTGCTCGCGGCGGCTCCCCTTGAGGCGGACGGTGATGAGCCCCGCCCCCGGATCGAGGTCGCAGAGGCGCATCCCGAGGACGCCGTGGCGGCGCTCCTCGTCGGGCCAGTCGCCGATCCGCTGCCCGGCGCCGAGCAGCAGGGCGAGGATCGCCTTGTCCCGCGCCGAGCGGCCGGCGCCGATCAGCTGCTCGGCCAGCTCCGGCTCGATCGTCTTCGGCAGCTCGGTGGGGATCCGGCGGCGAAGCTCGGCCCGCGGCCCCCGAGGCGGTGCGTCGCGGCCGCCGACGAGGACCCGCCGAGCGCCCTTGCGCTGTCGGGGCACCGGGTTCGCCCGGCCCTCCCAGACGCCATGCCCGCGCTCGTTGTCGCGCTCGATCAGGAAGGCGAAAAATGAGCCGAGGACGCTGAGACGGTGGTTGACGGTGCGCGGCTCGCGGGGGTCGGTGCCGCTCGCCGTGGCACCCGCCTTCGGCCCGGAGGCGAACTCGGCGATGTAGTTGGTGATGTGAGTCTTGGTGACCTCACCCAGGCCGAGGTCGTTGCGCTCGAGCCAGGCACTGAAGTGGTCGAGACCCTTGCCATAGGAGCGCTCGGTGTGCTCGGAGCGTCCGCGGGCCCGTAGATCGCCGAGGAACTCCTCGATCTCCTCGCGTCCTCGCTCGCCCTTCACCGCCGCCTCGTTCCACGGCCGACCGGCCGCTCCTTCACCCCTGGGCCACGACCGGGAGACGAGGGGTTGGGCTGAACCTGACCGAAGGAGGTAACGGTGTTTTCAGCGAATGTCGAGATAAGGC
>JAFDWD010000915.1 GCA_018268695.1 Actinomycetota bacterium | reverse complement strand
TCGAGGCGGTCCAGGTGCTCGGCGGCTACGGCTACGTCAACGAGTACCCGGTCGAGCGGATGATGCGCGACGCGAAGATCACCCAGATCTACGAGGGGACCCAGGAGATCCAGCGCGTGGTGATCGCGCGCTCGATGACGAGAAGCAACGCACCTCACTGAAGGGGCTCCGCGCAGGAGCCTCGACAAGAAGGCGCCGGGATCGAGGCTCTTGGAATCCGATCCAATCGAACTGGGTGAAACCGAAGCGACGGGAACCACCGTCGCATTAAATCGGCGCAGAGTCTCAGTGGAGGACCAAGCCCGCCGATGGGCACCTCCGCGAACCTAACTTTGGGAAAAGGGAAGCGAGGGCGTTGAGTCAATGATGGATTCGAGAATCAGCCGATGGTGTGTGCCGGTATTCGCGGTCTTGATCTTTGGAGGCGCAGTCCTGCTCGCCGGGTGCGGCGGCTCGGGCAGCAGCTCCAGCGCGACGACCGGTGGCGCCACGACGAGTGGTGGCTCGGGTGGCGACAGCGGAGCGGCGACCCCATCAGGATCGCCGGTCAAGCTCCTTCAGATCGTTCCCCTTTCAGGAAACGGACTGACCTACCCGTCCGAGGAACAGGCCGGCAAGGTGGCCGCCGAATGGGTGAATGCAAACGGGGGACTCAACGGACACCCCGTCGAACTCGAAACCTGCGACGACCAGAACAGTCCCAACACCGTTCAGGAATGTGCTCGCAAGGCACTCGAAGGAGAACAGGCCGCGGTTGTGGGCACCTATACCGCCTACGGCACCCAGATGATGCCGATCCTCGAACAGGCGAAAATCCCATACCTGCCCGCCTGCTGCTCCTATTCGGCGCAGGAGACGAAAAGCCCCTACACCTTTGCCAACGATGCGGGCATCTACATCTTTCAGGGCATGGGCATCCTGGCGGCCGAACATTGTAAGAAGCCGACCCTCGTCACGGTCGAACAACCGGCCGCCGAATTCTTGATGGAAATCGCAAAGGCAGGACTCAAGATCGGCGGCTACACCGGCCAGGCCAGGGAAGTCCTGATATCCGCCTCGCCAGGGGACTACTCGGCGAAAGTCGCGGAAGCGACGTCAGGCGGAGCCGACTGCATCGTGATGATGGCCTCCGAACCAAATGCGCTCGCCTGGTATCCGGCGATGGAAGCAGCCGGAGATACCCAGAAGGTGATCGGGCTCGCCGGCAACTCGATCAGCAACGAACTGATCGCCAAATTCCCGACGCTGCTGGAAGGCGGCCTCATCTCGGATGCCTGGCCCCCGACCTCCAGCCCGCTGTGGTCGACGTACGTGAAGGCGTTCGAAACCTACAGTGACCCGGCGAAGTACAACACGACGCTGCTGGGCGCTGAGGGCACCTGGCTCAACTTCATGGTGCTCAAGCAGGTGACGGAAGGCATGAAGACGATCGATCGCGCGTCTCTGTTCCAGGCCTTGAACTCAGCCTCCGAAGTCAAGACCGGCGGTGTCACTCCGACCCTGAACTACACCTCCCCGCTCGGCGCCACGAAAGCGCCCGCATTCCCACGGATGATGAATTCGACGGGTGTGTTCGAGGAAGTCAAAGAGGGAAAGATCGTCGCGCTCGACGAAGGATCGTTCCACGATCTCTTCACCGGGGAAGTGACCAAATCAGAAGAAGCGGCCCAGTAGCAAAGGGCTGCGGATTTCGGCCGTCGCTGTCGTCTGGTTGTGATCGCCTCGACAGCGGCGGCCGTTTCCCCACCGAGGCAGAGCACAGATGCAGGAAGCAATACAGTTCGCCGTCTTGGGTCTCGGAGTGGGCTCGCTGTACGCCCTCGCCTCCCAGGGCCTCATCCTGATCTTCCGCGGCTCCGGCGTATTGAACTTCGCCTACGGAGCCATCGGCATGGTCGGAGCGTACGTGGCCTGGGAACTGCAGTACCAGCACGGGACCACGTTCGCCGTGGCGGCAGCGGCAGGGATCGGTGTGTCCACTGCGGTGGGCCTGCTGACCTGCGTCCTCGTGATGCGGCCGCTGAGGCACAGCACTCCGCTGGCGAGGATCGTCGGAACGCTGGGAGTCCTCGTGGTGCTCCAGGCCATCGCAATCCTCCGTTACGGCAGTGCCGTGACCGTCGTGCCCAGTGCCCTGCCGACGACGTCACTCCACTTGTTCGGCGATGTCACCATCACTGTTGATCGGCTGATCCTGCTCGGCGTCGCCGCCGGCCTCAGCTTGGCGCTGACCTTGGCGTACAAGTACTCGAGGTTCGGCCTCGCCACTTCTGCCGCCGCCGAGAACGAGCGCGGGGCGGCATCCCTCGGGCTCTCATCCGACTTGATCGCGGCGGTGAACTGGAGCCTGGGATCCGCGCTTGCCGGACTTGCCGCGATCCTCATCTCGCCGATCGTCCAGCTGCAGGCCTCGACGATGACGACCCTGGTGCTCGCGGCGATGGCTGCGGCCCTGATCGCGCGGTTCGTCTCCTTTCCGGTCGCGTTCGCCGGCGGCTTGGCGATCGGGGTGATCCAGACCGTCGTGCAACGGTACGTTTCCACGCCCGGGGTGGCGGGGTCGGTGCCGTTCGCGGTGATCACCGTCGTGATGATCATCAGCGGCCAAGGCCTCCCCCTGCGCGACTACTTCCTGCAACGACTGCCGACCGTCGGCAGCGGCCGAGTCAGACCCCCCTTGGTCGCCGCCGGGATCGCCGCCATGCTGGCACTGCTCGCGTTGGTGCCGGGCTCATGGGCGGCGGCCGCCGGCGTCACGCTTGCGGTCTCCTTGGTGCTGCTGTCGATCGTGGTGATCACCGGGTATGCGGGTCAGATCTCGCTCGCCCAGTATGCGATCGCCGGCATCGGCGCCTATATCGCCGGGCGCCTTGTCGCGACCCAGGGCTGGCCGTTCGAGTTGGCGCTGCTCGCCGGCGTGCTCGGCACCGTCCCGGTCGGCGCCCTCTTCGCCCTGCCCGCGGTGCGAACCCGCGGGACCAGCCTCGCGGTGGTCACGTTGGGGCTGGGGATCGCGATCCAGCTATGCATCTTCAACAGTCCGGCGCTAACCGGAGGCTATGCGGGCACGGTCGTCGGCGAACCGAGCTTCTTCGGCTTGGATTTCGGGATCGTCGCGCATCCTGCGCGCTACGCGATCTTCGCGCTCGGCTGCTTCACCCTCGCCGGTATCGCGGTCGCCAATGTCCGTCGGGGACGGGTCGGACGGCGGCTCTTGGCGGTGCGCGCCAACGAGCGTGCCGCGGCGGCCCTGGGGATAAGTGTCCCCGGAGTGAAGGTGTACGCCTTCTCCCTCTCGGCCGCGATCGCTGCCCTGGGCGGAATCCTGATCGGGTTTCAGACGAACACGGTCGTCTACAGCACGTTTGAACCCTTCAACTCTCTCCTGGCCCTCGGGTGGGGCGTGATCGGAGGGATCGGGTACATCTTCGGACCCTTCCTCGGTGCCCTGCTCGCCCCCGGAAGCTTGGGGGCGGTCGCGGCCAACAAGATCCTCCACGGGATCTCCGAATACATCGAGCTGATCAGCGGCGGCCTGCTGATCCTCTTCATCCTCACCAATCAGGACGGCGCCGCCCGCGAGCAGATCCTGATCGGGCGGCGGATCGCCGCTGCCGTCGGACCTCTGCGGCGCCCGAGCAAGCCGGGAAACCGGACGACGTCGAGGGAGCCGCGCGGCGGGGAGCAAGACCGCGTCGCGGATCGACCGGCACACAAGGTCACCCCTCGGGTCCTGAAGGTTTCGGGCCTGACGGTGCGCTACGGGGCGGTGGTGGCGGTCGAGGACGTATCGGCCGAGGTCGCCCCGAATCGCGTGGTCGGCCTGATCGGACCGAACGGGGCCGGAAAGACCACGGCCATCGACGCGATCACCGGGTTCGCTCCGGCGGTGAGCGGATCCGTCGTGATCGACGACGAGATCCTGGACGGCAAGTCCCCCGCCGCCCGCGCCCGCGCCGGCCTAAGCCGATCGTTCCAGTCACTGGAGCTGTTCGAGGACCTGAGCGTGATCGACAACCTCAAGGCGGCTTCCGATCGCCGCGATCGCCGCTCCTACCTGTTCGACCTGTTCTGGCCCAGGCGAACGACGTTGCCTCCGGTCGCCATTGCGGCAATCCGCGAATTCGACCTGGGAGAGGTGCTCGATCGACCGGTGGGCGACCTCTCGTACGGCCAGCGCCGGCTGCTTGCGATCGCCCGTGCCGTCGCGCTGGGCCCCAGCGTCCTCCTGCTCGACGAGCCCGCCGCGGGCCTCGGAGAGGCCGAATCGGAGGAGCTCGCGCATCTTGTGCGGCGACTGGCCGATGAGTGGGGCATGGCGATCCTCTTGATCGAGCACGACATGAACTTCGTCATGAGCGCCTGTGACGAACTGATCGTCCTCGACTTCGGCAAGGTGATCAGTCGCGGGACGCCGGACGCGGTGCGGAAAGATCCGCAGGTGCGCGCGGCATACCTCGGTGGCTCCGACGACCCATCGGAGCCGCCTGACGCCTCTCATGGCCGCGGCGCCGAGACGTCAGCGCAGGCGCTCGGCGAGGACGGAGGCCGACGGTGACGCCGGTGCTCGAGGCGAAAGGGATGACGGTCGGCTACGGTCGCCAGCCCGTTGTTCACGGGGTGGACATCCACGTCGATGCCGGCGAGGTCGTCGCCCTGTTGGGGGCCAACGGAGCCGGCAAGACGACGACGCTGTTCGGTCTCTGTGGCGAACTGCCGCTGATCGAGGGTGAAGTCCAGCTCGGCGGCCGGCGGGCATCGGGCCCGCTGCAGCGCCGCGCCCGGATGGGCTTGGGCTTCGTCGCCGAGGAGCGGTCGGTCTTCAAGAATCTGACGGCGGCCGAGAACCTGCGCGTGGGCAGGGTCACCAAAGAGGCGATGCTCGAGCTCTTCCCTGAGTTCGAGCGCTGCCTCGACACGCGTGGCGGGCTACTTTCCGGCGGCGAGCAGCAGATGCTCTCACTCGGTCGGGCGCTTTGCCGTGAACCGAAGGTGCTGGTGGCCGACGAGCTTTCGCTGGGCCTCGCCCCCTTGATGGTGACGAGGCTGCTCGAGGCCCTGCGGGCCGCCGCCGACCAACGCGGAATCGGCATCCTGCTCGTCGAGCAACACATCCGCCAGGCTCTCAGGTACGCGGACCGAGCCCTGGTCATCCGTCGCGGACGGATCGTCCTGTCCGGAACCGCCCGCGAGCTCGAGGATGACATCGACGAGGTCGAGCGCTCCTATCTGAGCCTCCGCTGAGGACGGCACGACGCTGCGTCGGGTGCCTACTGTAGGTCTTCAGCGTTCCGTTCGATCGGGGTCGGGACACCAGGTTCGAGCCAGCGTACCTGCGTCGTCCCGCCCGCCTGGAGCGCACCGAACGCAGCCTCCAGCTGACTCCTGTCCTCCTGAAAATGAGCCCAACCCTCGTAGTGGATCGGCACGGCGACCCGAGGGCGGATCCGCTCGCAGAGCTCGACCGCGTCCGCCGCCGTCATCGTGTAGCGCAAAGGCCCGGTCACCGGGAATCTGACCCCGCCGACATGCAGGAGCGCGATGCTCACGTCGACCCGATCTGCCACCTCTTCGACCCCCGGATAGAGGACGGTGTCTCCCGAGATCCACAGGGTCTCCGACCCTGGATCGAGCTCCCTGAGGGCGAAACCGATCACATCGCCCACCAGTCCGCGACTCAGTGGCGGGCCGTGACGGCATGGGGTGGCCTCGATCTCGACAGGCTCCTTGCCGGGTGCGGTGAGGCGGATCGACTCCCACGGGCGGATGCCTTCGGCACCTTCCCCGAGGCGCTCGGCCCCCGCCTTCGTCGTGATCACGCGTGAAACCTGGCCGAGCAGTGCTCGCCCCTTCCGGTCTAGGTTGTCCCCATGCTGGTCGTGACTCAGAAGAACCGCGTCGAGCGGCCCTAGCTGCTCGACCGACAGGGCAGGACCCGCGGTTTTCCGGGAGTTGGTGCCCCAACCGAACTTGTAGCGACCGCCGGGGGGATCGAAGGTGGGATCGGTCAGGAACCGCCAGGGGCCGAACTCGATCAGGACGGTAGGGCCACCGATATGGGTCAGCGTGACGACGGTCATCGCGGGGTCGTCGCGTGCTCCTCGGCCCACGCGAGCGCATAGTCGGCCACCTCGGACCAGTTGTCGCTCGCCGGCAGCAGATGCGGCCCCTCGAACTCCTTCACCTCGGTGACCGACCCGGACCCGTAGTGCTTGGCGTTGGATCGCTGGACGGATGGGGGCATCAAGTGATCCTCGGTGCCCGAGATGAAGAGAAGAGGCGCGCGTTCCTCGTTGGCGTAGTCGACCCAGGTGTCCTGATGCCCCGGCTTCAAGTTGGCGAGCACGCTGTCGAAGAAGATTCCACCAGAGGCCGGTACGGCGTAGCGCTCGAAGGTTTCCAACGAGCGCTCCTCGCTGAACGTGTTGGCGAAGACGTAGTGCCACTGATCGGCCGTGAACTTGACGGCGCGATGTTTGTTGGCGGGATTCCGCAAGATCGAGAACGTCGATTTGATCTGACTCAGGGGGATGACCTTCACCCCCTCGGTCGGTGCCGAGTTGATTGCGACGCCAACGGCTCCGTAGCCCCGATCGAGAAGGACCTGGGTGAAGGTCCCGCCCGCCGAATGACCGATCAGGATCGGCGGCTGGTCCAGTCGCTGGATCGCATCCTCGAGGTGGGAGACGATCGCGGGCACCGTCAGATCGGTGATCGGGTCGGGATCCCGATTCAGCGCCTCGACCTCGGCCTCGAAGCCCGGATAGGCGGGAGCGATGACTTTGTATCCGCGCTCCTCGTAGTGCTTGATCCAGTTCTCCCAACTCCGGGGCGTGACCCAGAACCCGTGGATGAGGACGATCGTGTCTGGTTTGCTCGAGCCGTTCATGCGTCTCCCCTCGGTTGTGGACTGCTCGACCGGATTCCTATTTGGGCGAGACCCTCGCGACAAGGACGCGTGACCCTCGGATTCGGACAGGATCGCTATCGGGGCGCGCTGATTCCGGTGGTGTGAAACCGCTGCCGATAGGCATTCGGGGTGATGCCGAGCTCGCGGGCGAAAGCCCGCCGCATGGTCTCCGCCGAAGAGAGTCCCGCCTCTTCGGCGATCACAGCCAAAGGTGCGTCGGAAACCTCGAGCATCGCCCGCGCGGCCTCCATTCGCACGGTTTCGACGTACTGCGCCGGCGTCAATCCGAGTTGATCTTTGAACAGGCGGGAGAGATGGCGTTCACTGAATCCGGCCCTGGCGCTGAGGGCCGCGAGGCTGTGGTCGGCGGTTGGATCCGCGGCGATCGAGTCGAGCAGCCCGCGCAACCCACCCTCAGACTTCGGGTGGAATCGCATCCGGGCGCTGAATTGCGCCTGTCCGCCGGGCCTTTGCATGAAGACGACAAGCCATTGGGCGACGCTGCGTGCGAGGTCAGGTCCGTGATGGGTCTCGAGGATCGCCAGCGCGAGGTCGATTCCGGCCGTTCCTCCGGCCGAAGTGTAGACGCGGCCGTCCTCGACGAAAATCGGGTCAGGCTCGACCCGGACCTCCGGGAATCGCCTTGCAAATTCGCCGACCAGGTCCCAATGGGTAGCGGCTCGTCGGCCGTCAAGGGCGCCGATAGCGGCTAGCAGAAATGAACCGGCGCAGACCGAGGCCAGCCATCGGCTCTTGGTCGCGGCCTCCTGCAGGGCGTCGAGGAGGGCCTGATCCTCGATCGCCTGTGCCCAGATGAAAGTGCCGGGCACGAAGAGCAGATCAACGCAATCAGGCAGCTCGGCGACGCGAGAGTCGACCCCCAGACTCGCCCCGGCTCCCGAGACCACGTCCTTACCGTCCGGAGAGGCGACGGCGATCCGATAAAGCTCGCGGTCGGCGAGCGCATTCGCGGTCGCGAAGACCTCGAGCGGGCCTGTGACGTCGATCAGACGAGCCTGGTCGAAGACGAAGAACACGAGCCGCCTTGCTCTCATCGACGCATCTTCGCAGGCGTTTCGCCGCTCACGGCGCTTCTCACAGAATGACGGCAACCCGGCGGCTACCCAAGAACTGCTCGTCACGCCCTAGAACGAGAGCGGAGCGGCGAAAGCTGCTTCCCGAGCTTCCTGGACCCCGTGTCCCGCGCGAGCTGCGGGCCAGGGGCCTCGCGAGTGTGAGGCGTTTCTCGCCAGATCGGGCTTGGCTGAGATTCCTTGGACATCGGGCGCTGTTGGGCTCGTCACACGTCGATGGGGTGATCGGAGATGAGGACGGTCACGTCTTGAAAGTCATCCGTCATCTCCCAGCGGACCGTCGTCCCCTGACGGACGTAGAAGGCGTCGCCGACCCCGAAGCCTTGGCGCGGACCGTCCTCGACCGTGATCGACACGCCGCCGGCGACGACATAGACGAACTCGTCGTAGGGCATCGTCATCTCGTGGCTCCCAGACTCCTTGAAGCTGCCGGCAAGGCGGGTGCGATCGGGCGATCGGTAGAGGATGCACTGCGACCCCCCATACTCCGGCAGCGGCTCGAAATCGGACTTCTCGACGTTCAGCGACGGCACCGGCTCGCTCACTCGCCCGGCTCCTCGGATCGGACGGTCGAGGTCACACTGGACTGGGCGGCGGCCGGCTCCGCCGCCTCGGACTCCTCGCCGCGGCCTTCGATGCCCGTTTTGAAGTCCCGGATCCCGCGCCCCAGTCCCGAGCCGAGCTCCGGTAGACGTTTTGGCCCAAAGACGAGCAGGGCGACGACCAGCACGATGCCGATCTCCAGTGGTCCGATATTTCCCAACATCAGTGCTCCTAACGGTTTGGTTGTACGACCAACACGGGCTCATCAAGAAAGTCCTCGTCGGGCACGACCCCGAGCCCCGGGCCGGTCGGCACGGTCACCTCGCCGGCGTCGAAGGTCGGCCCACCTGGGGCGGTGCCGAAGAAAGAGACGCCGAGCAGGAGCCGCGGATCGACGGTCGCGCCGAGCTGCGCGATCGCGGCGCCGGCCAGCGCGCCGCCGAGCGGTTCGTCGACCGTGACCATCACCCCGAGCGCCGCGGCGAGGTCGCGGATCCGCGCCGCCTTGGTCAGGCCGCCGACCCGGGTGGGCTTCAGATTGAGGGCGTCGGCGCACCTTGACTCGACCGCGGCGAGGAGGTCGCGCGGTTCCTTGACGATCTCGTCGACGGCGATCGGACGACCGGTCGCCGCCGCCACCCGGGCGACCTCGACGAGGCTCGAGCAAGGCTGCTCGAGGATCGTCTCGACGCCCGCCAAGGCCCGCGAGAAACGGATCGCCTCGGCGCTCGACCAGCCGCGATTGGCATCGCAGGCGAGGTAAGGGTGGCGCTCGCCGATCACATCGACCACCGCCCGCACCCGGTCGGCGTCCTCGACCGGATCCTCCCCTACCTTGATCTGCCAGCGCCGGTAGCCGAGCTTGCCCCAGCGCTCGGCCTCCGCCGCCATCCCGCGGGGAGAGGCGATCGTGACCGCGCAGAAGGCGGGGAGGCTGGTCGAGACGATCCCGCCGAGCAGCGTCGCCGCCGGCAGGTCGAGCAGACGGCCGCGCAGATCCCAGAGCGCGATGTCGATCGCGGACTTGCCGGGGAGGTGGCCGATCACCGCCCGGTCCATCGCCGCGACCGTCGCTGCCGCCTGCAACGGATCGCCGGCAAGCACGATCGGCGCCAGCCTTGCGATCGTCGCCAGGGCGCTGTCGGTGAAGCCGTCGAGATAGTCGCCGTCGAGCGTCGACACCTCGCCATGGCCACTGGTGCCGTCCTCGCTCGTCACCCGGACCACCAGCGATTCCGGCTCGGCGTAACTGCGTCCGCCGGACATCGTATGGACCCCGTCCGGGGTCGGTGTCGGGACCCGGAATACGGCCAGCTCGACGAGGCGAACGCGCGCCGCGCGTGGCGGGGTGGCGGTCTCGATCCCGACCATCAGCGTTCAGCGGACGACCGACCAGCCGATCGGCCCCACCGGCTCACCCTCGCCTCGGTCGGCCGACAGGACCTCACCGACCGTGTTGGCGACGGTGTTGGCCACGATCACCCGGCGCTCTGAGTTGATCACCACGCATGAGCTGTCCCCCGACGCCAGCCACGGCGCCAGTTGCCACTCGATGTTGGCGACCGGGACATCGGCGGCGGCGATGCCGAGGAAGCGACCGTCGCGGATCACCGGCCGCGAGAAGGTGATGCTGTAGTCGTTGGTGCCGCCGTAGTCGACGTAGGGGCCCTGGGCGTGTGGACCGAGCGTCTGCTTCGGCACCGTGAAGTACTCGTACGTCGTGTAGTCGTAGAAGTCATCACGGTCGGGATCGAGGACGTGCGAGTCGTCGATGGTCATTCCATCCGGGGTCAGGTGCCACCAGGCCATCGCGTATTTCGAGCCGGGGATCACTCCCGGCTCGGCGATGTAGCCGAGCCCATCGAGCTCGATGTCGGCGGCGGCCGCGAGGGCCGCGCGCGATAGCTGCGCGCGCATCTCGTCCTCGCTCTGCAGACGGGGCACCAGATTCCCCGCCTGGGAAGCGAGCAGGTCGAGCGAACGGAATACCGAGCCGACGATATGCGCGAGCTGCTCGACGATCGACCTGCCTTCGACCGCGGCGGCATCGGCCTGCGAGGCGATCGCCTCGAGGCGCAGCATGACCAGCGCCTCGGTGGTCGAGGCGGTGTGCGCGTCGCAGGCGGCGCGAGCGCCGTCGTGGTCCCGGCGGCCGACCGCGGTGACGATCTCGGTCAGCTCGTCGACCGCTTTCCGTCGCCCCTCCTCGTCGGCCAGGGCACCACCCAGCAGCCAATCGAACTCCTCGTAGAGCTCCAGCTCACCGCGGGTCATCCGCGTCGACTGGGCGGCGGCGGCAAGCTCGATGTGGAAGCGGCCGTGGGCGCGCCGACCCTCCAGCTCGCCCTCGGCGCGCGCCAGCTTCTCCACCTGGCGCCGCAGCCGCACGATGTTGGAGTCGGACGCCCGCTGGGCGGCCAGCGCGGCCGAGGCCGAGGCCAGCATCTGGCGCCAGTCACAGAGGTCGCGCAGCTCGGTCGCCGACATCCTCATCAGTTGGGTCGAGCTGAGCAGCGAACGATCGGTGCCGTAACTGACGAAGCTGCCGCCGTTCTTGCCCGGGCGGGTCGTGATCAGGCCGTCGCCACGGAGGATGCCGAGCGCCTCGCGGACCGAGAACATCGTCACCCCGAGCCGCTGGGCCAGGTCCGCCTCACGCGGCAACCGGTCGCCATCGCCGAGCAGTCCCAAGGCGATCGCCGCCCGCAGCCGGCGGACGACCGCATTGGCCGGGCTCTGCGCGGTGACCTGGCCGAACAGCAACGAACCGGCCGAGGCCGCGCCAGATCCATCACCGCGATCAGTCGGCGCGAACGCCGGCGGCGTGCCCGCGGCCTGGACGGCTGCCACCTTGGCGTCGCCAGCCTTGCTCAACCCACCGCCTCCTGAGCTTCAGACGACCCGTCCGCAAAGGCCTCACGGACCGCCCGGAAGTGGCCGCGCAGCTCCTCGACCTCCGCCGCCGAGGGCATCAGGTACGGGGCCCGCACCTGACCCGCGTCGATCCCGTGCTCGATCATGCAGGCCTTGCAGAGGGCCACGTAGTTGGCCGAGCTCTCGGCGACGCGGATGAACTCGCGCAGGGTCGGCCAGGCCTCCACCGGCTCCCCCGCCGCGGCGAGCTCGAGCGTGCGGGCGATCTCCTCTCCGATCAGGTTGGCGACACCGACTATCGCCCCGCGCGCCCCGCTCTCGGCGGCGAACTTGACCAGGTTGTCCCAGCCTATGTAGACGGCAACGTCGTTCGCCCCCGCCCATACCAGCAGGTCGCCGAGGAAGGTGAAGTCGCCGGAGCTGTCCTTGATCGCGTTGACGTTCGACAACCCCGCGAGCTCTTCCACCTCGACCATCGACAAGAGCCCGGACGGCGGCGTGTTGTAGATCATGATCGGCAGCGAGACGGAGGCGTCCACCTCCTCGTAGAAGCGGTATCGCTCACGCCAGTTGATCGCCTCGCCGAACGGCGATGCGAGCAGCAGCCCGGCCGCACCGGTCTTCTCGGCGGCGATGCTCAGCTCGATCGCGTCGCGGGTCGCCAGGGCGCCGGTCTGGACCACGGTCGGCAGCCTGCCGGCGAGGATCGCCACCGACTCGGCGGCCAGGCGGTGACGCTCGGCGACGGTGAGCGTGCCGAACTCGCCGCTGCCGCCGCCGACGACGACTCCTGCGGCACCGGCGCGCACCTGCAACTCGAGCATCTGCCCGAACGCCTTCAGGTCCAGCTCACCCCCGGAAAGCGGCGTCAGCATCGGGGTCAGCAGCCCGGCCGGCCAGACCTTCGACGCGCGCAGCGCGTCGATCTGCTCGCTCACGGCTTGCCCACCGCCCGCATGAAGTCGAAGTCACAACCGGTGTCGGCCTGGGTCACCGCGTCGTGGTAGAGACGCGCGTAGCCACGTGCCGGCGCCGTGCGGGCCATCGCCGGCTGCTCGGCCCGACGCCGCTCGAACTCGTGCTCGTCGATCTCCAAGTCGACCTTGCGGGCGTCGACGTCGAGGGTGATCCGGTCGCCGGTGCGCACAAGCCCGAGCGGGCCGCCGGCGGCGGCCTCCGGCGCGACGTGGAGGATCGCGGTACCGCTCACCGTCCCTCCCATACGTGAATCGGTGATCCGCACCATGTCTTCGACCCCTTCCCTGAGTAGCTTGTCCGGCACCCGAATGCGGCCCGAATCGGGCATGCCCACCGAACCTACGGGCCCCTCGCCGCGGAGCACGATCACGTCGTCGGCCCTGATGTCGAAGTCCGGGTCGTAGAGCTTCTCCTCGAGTTCCGCCTTGCACTCGAAGACGACCGCGCGACCGCTGTGCTTGAAGAGCTTCGGTGAACCGACCCCGACCCTGATGATCGCACCGTCGGGGGCGATGTTGCCGCGCACGACGGCGATCCCTCGCGCCGGCGCGATCGGCTGCTCCAATGTCCCGATCACACCTGGCTCCTCGATCTCGGCGCCCGCCACGGCCGCGCCGATGGTCTGTCCCGTCACCGTCAGCTCCTCGGTCGACAAGGACGGGGAGAGCGCGTTCAGCAGGGCCGCGGTGCCGCCGGCGTTGAAGAAGTCCTCCATGTAGTGCTCGCCCGAGGGCCGCAGGTTGGTCAGCACCGGCGTCTCGTGGGAGATCTCGTCGAAGCGCTCGAGCGGCAGGTCGATACCGAGCCGGCCTGCCAGCGCGGTCAGGTGGATGACCGCGTTGCTGGCCCCGTCGACCGCGGCGAGGAGCCGGATCGCGTTATCGAGCGCGCCCGCGGTGATGATCTGCGCGGGCCGCACGTCTTCGGCAACCAGCCGCATCGCGTGTTCACCGACCTGCCGGGCCATGACGATCCGCCGCGCGTCGACCGCGAGGATCGAGGAGCTCCCGGCCGGGGCCATGCCGAGCGCCTCGCAGATCAGCGACATCGTCGCCGCGGTGCCCATCGTGCTGCAGTGCCCCGGGCTGCGCTCGAGCGACAGTTCGAGCGACTCGATGTCGCTCTGCCCGAGTTCCCCGCGCGCGAGACCCTCGTACGCGCGGTAGGCATCGTAGCCCGAGCCGACCGGATGGCCGTGCCAACGACCGCTCAGAGATGGTCCGCCGGGCAGGAAGATCGCCGGCAGGTCGAGCGAGGCGGCCGCCATCAGCATTCCCGGCAGGGTCTCGTCGCAGGCGCCGAGGAAGACGAGCCCATCCATCGCATAGGTGCGCGCGGTCTGTTCGACCTCCATCGCCAGGAGGTTGCGGTGCATGAACGACTGGCCGAGCGGGAAGGCGCAGTCGGCCCCCATCGTCATCGTGTTGAAGACGCGCGGCAGCCCGCCCGACTGCAGGACGGCGTCCTGGATCGCGCGGACCATGCCGTCGAAGTGCATGTGGCAGCGGTTGTAGTCGCTGGTGTTCGTGCAGATGGCGATGACAGGCCGGTCGTAGTCCTGCTCGCGGAGTCCCTGCGCTTTCAGCGAAGAGCGTTGGAGGAACCCGTTCACCCCCGGATCGCGGATCCATTTCCCGCTCCGCTGACCTGAGTCGTTCGCGGATGTTCGGTTGGTAGACACCTAGCTGGGCCTCGGCTCGACACGCATCCGCCGCTCCGCGGCGGTGAACCGCGGCACATCTTCGAGCAGGCGCCGGGTGTATTCCGACTTGGGCTTGTCGAGCAGCTCGGCGGTCGGGCCAGTCTCGACGATCGTGCCGTCCTTCATCACGACGACCTGCTGGGCGATGCTCCGCACGAGTGCCAGGTTATGGGTGATGAAGAAGATCGTCAGGTTCTTTTCCGCCTGTAGCCGCTGCAGCGTCGCGATCACCCCGGCCTGGACCGAGACGTCGAGCGCCGAGGTGACCTCGTCGCAGACCAGGACCGTGGGCTCGACCACAAGGGCGCGGGCGATGGCCACCCGCTGCCGCTCGCCGCCTGACAGTTGGTCGGGGTAGCGATCGAGCATCTCGTCCGGGAGGGATACCGAGCGCAGCGCCTCGAGTACGCGCCGGTCCTGCTCGCGTCGATCGAAGTCGGTGAAGTGCTGGAGCGGCTGGGTAAGGATCCCGCCGATCGTCTTGCGCGGGTTCAACGAGGCGTAGGGATTCTGGAAGACGTACTGGAGCCGACGCAGCATCTGCGGTGAACGGTTGCCGATCCCGGCACCGAGCTCCTCGCCGTCGAGTTTCATCGTCCCGGTACAGCGCGTGTGCAGGCCGATCAGGCAGCGGGCGAGCGTCGTCTTGCCGGATCCGGACTCGCCGACCACGGCGACGCAGGCGAGCTTCGGCACCACGATGCTCACGTCGTGGAGCACCTGGCGCTCGCCGTAGCTCGCGCACAGGTCGGTGACCTCGAGCACCGGCTCGGACACCAACGGCGCCGCCGGCGGCTGTTCGTCGATCACGATTTCGGTGGTCACCTCGTCAGCGCCTTCCGCCACCCGCAGGCAGCGGGCGACGTGGCCGTCGGGGCCGGCCGTATAGAGCGACGGGCATTCGGTCGTGCAGGCGGCCATCTTGATCGGGCAGCGAGGCGCAAAAGAGCAACCGCTCGGCCGCAACTCCGGCCGCGCCTGGGTGCCCTCGATGCCGACCAGCCTCACCGACCGCTCCGGGTCGGGAACCGCCCGCAGGAGCCCGCGCGTGTAGGGATGGCGGGGAGAGCCGAGCACCTGGGCGGTCGTCCCGAGCTCGACGATCCGGCCCGAGTAGACGACCGCCACGCGGTCGGCAAGTTCGTTGACGACCAGCACGTCGTGACTGACGTAGATCGCCGCGACCCCGTACTTGCGGCAGAGGTCCCGCACCGTCTGCAGGACGGTGCGCTGGGTGGTCACGTCGAGGCCGGTGGTCGGCTCGTCCATCACGATCACGCCGGGTCGGCAGGCGAACGCCATCGCGATCCCGACCCGCTGCTGCTGCCCGCCGGAGAGCTGGTGCGGATAGGCCTGGAGCAGGTTCTTCACGCGCGTCAGACCGACTTCCGGGAGCAGCTCCTCGATCCGCGCCCGCGCCGCGGCCTTGCTGTAGCCGTGTGCGGTCATCGCCTCGGTCATCTGCGACCCGATCCGCAGGGCCGGATTCAGCGCGGTGCCCGGATCCTGTGGCACGTAGGCCATCTTCTTGCCGCGCAGCTCCCGCAGCTCCTTCTCGCGCATGCCCAGTACGTCCTCGCCGTCGACGCTGACCTTGCCGTCGGCGAAGGTCAATCCGCGGCGGGCGTAGCCGAGCATCGCCAGGCCGAGAGTGGTCTTGCCGGAGCCGGACTCGCCGACCAGACCGAGGATCTCCCCCGGGCGCACCTCGACCGAGATCGCCTCGATCACGTCGGCGTGCGACTTCGCCGTGGCGACCGTGATCCCGCTCACGACGAGGCGATCGCCGGCCTCCTGCCCCGCCGCTCCGGCCACTCCTGGGTTGACGATCTCGTCTGTCATCTCTTTCCTATCCCTCGCTGCTTCCGGCCGCCTCGGTGACGGCGACCATTTCAGCGCGATCGACGCCGAGGGCGACCCGGGCGACCGCGTCGGTGAACGTGTTGACGCCGATCGTCAGGAGCGCGAGAAGCACCGCCGGGGCGACGACCCCCCAGGGATTCGAAGTCACCCCGATCTGGTTCTCACGGATCATGTAGCCCCAGGTGGCGTCGGGGGGCTGGAAGCCGAAGCCGAGGAACGCCAGGCCGGCCATGATGATGATCGAGTAGGTGAGCCGCAGGCCGGTCTCCACCATCAGCGGTGAGATCAGGTTGGGGAGGATCTCACGGACCATCACCTTCCACGGACTCACCCCCATCACAGCCACCGCTTTTACGTAGTCGCGCTCGGCGACCTCGAGCGCGGTCGAGCGGATCACCCGCGCCACCTGCGGCGCGTGCGAGAGCCCGACCGCGAGGACGACGAGGTAGAGATGGTCGCCCAGCACCGAGACGAGCAGGAGGGCGAAAACCAGCTGCGGGAAGGCGAGCAGGACGTCGACGCCGCGCATGATCAACCCGTCGCGCCAGCCCGGCAGGTAGGCCGCGGCCATTCCGCCGATCGTGCCGAGGACGACGCCGACGGCAGTGCTGATCGCCGCCAGGCCGATCAGCACCCAACCGCCGGCCAGGACGCGGCTGAGGACGTCGCGGCCGAGGACGTCACCGCCGAGGACGTGCCCGGGGCCGGGGGCGGCGAAGGTACCGGTGAGGCCGACCGCGTTCGGGTCGTCGGGGGTCACGAAGGGGCCGATCAGAGCGATCGCGAGGATCAGCACGGTCAGGCCCAGGCCCCAGCGACCGCGGCCGGTGCCGGCGGCGCTGCGGAGGATCCGCAGCGCCTCGAAGCGGCGCACCCGCGGCGCCGGCGTCAGTGGCGTGGCCGGTCGCTCGGCGACGGCGCTCACCGTGGGAACCTCCGACGCGGTGAGGCGAGCAGGGCGGCGACGTCGGTGAGGATGTTGACGGCCACGTAGACCGCCGCCAGCAGCATCACGATGAACTGGATCGTCGGCACGTCCTTGTCGAGGACGGCCTGGTAGAGCGCCTGACCGAGGCCCGGATAGTTGAAGACGACCTCGACGACGACGATCCCGCCGGCGAGGTAGAGGAGGCTGAGCCCGATCGCCTGGATCGTCGGCGCGACCGCGTTGGGCAGGGCATGGCGGAGGACGATCGACCTCGTCGACGCGCCCTTCAGCCGGGCCATGTCGATGTACTCACTCTCGAGCGCCTCGATCGTTGCCGCCCGCATCATGCGGAAGATGTAGGGGATGATGATGATCACGAGGGTCGCGGTCGGGAGCACCAACATCGATGTCTGTTCCCACGGCTGGACCCCCGGCGGGATCGTCGAGACCGCCGGGAACCAGGCGAAGACGTTGGTCGCGAAGACCATGATCAGGACGATCCCGATGACGAATTCGGGCAGCGCCGTGACCCCGAGGAAGGCCACCGAGAGGATATGGTCGATGGGCTTGTCCCGGCGCAGGGCGGCGAGCAGGCCTAGCGCGACCCCGAGCAGCGTGCCGATGATCCCGGCGGTGACGACGAGCGCGGCGGAGTTCGTGATGCGCGGACCGATCAGCGATGAGACCGACTGGTTGGCGGTGAGGCTCTGGCCGAATTCGCCGTGGAGGAGGCCGGTCAGCCACGACCAGTACTGCGACGTGGCCGAGGTGTCGAGGCCCATTTTGTGTTCGAGTGCAGCCACCCGGCTCGGCGTCGCCGACTGACCGAGCACCGCCTTCGCCGCGTTCCCTGGGAGCAACTGGGTCGCGGCGAAGGTGATGATCGAGACCAGGAACAGGGTGACGATGCCGAGCAGGACCCGGTTGATCACCATCGCCGCCACCGGGTGCTCCCGCCGGTAGCGGCGGAAGCTGAACCCACCGGAGGCCGGCGCCGCGGCGTCTGCTTCGAGGGCGCTCATTCCAACCACATCACGGCAAAGTTGTAGTTACCGAAGGAGAAGCCCGTTTTCGAGGTCTGGGCGCCCTTCACACTGGTCGACACACCGTCGATGATCGGCAGGAAGTAAGGAATGATCAGCCCGCCTTCTTCGTGATCGATTTCCTGCATCTGGTGGGCGATTTCGGTTCGCAGGCTTTCGTCGGTGGTGGTGAACGCTTCCTGGTAGAGCTTCGAATACCGGGGGTCGTTCCAGTGAGTCTCGTTGAACGGCCCGGTCGGCAACAGCTCCTGCGCCACCTGTGCCAGGTAGGGGGTGTAGTACCAGAACGTCTGGGCGAAATTCCATTCGAGGAAGTTGTTGAAGAAGTCGGTCGTGGTGAGCTGGTTGAGCTTCACGTCGACTCCCGCCCCGGCGGCCTGCTGGGCGAAGACCTGGGCCGCCGACAGCGTTCCGGAGAAGATGTCCGCGGTCGTCAGCTCGACACTCAGGCCTTCCTGGCCGGCAGACTTCAGCAGCGATTTGGCCTGTTCGATGTCCTGTTCACGCTGCGGGATAGACCTGTCGTAGAGTGGGTCGTAGGGCGAGAAGATGTCGTTTCCGATCGACCCTTTGCCACCGAAGATGACGTTCTGCATCGCTTCGCGGTCGACCAGCAAGCGCATCGCCTGACGGACCTTGACATCGTTGAACGGTGGCTGGTCGACCCGCATCGTGAAGGCCGTGTTGGTTCCGGTTTCGGCGGCGATGACCGGTACCGCACCGGCCCCTTCGAGCCGCGGCAGCGAGGCCACGGAGAGCAGGCTGATGCCGTCGACCTGACCGGACAGCAATGCGTTGATCTGCGAGTTCTCGTCCGGGAAGTCGGTGATTTCGAGTTCGTCGACGTAAGGTCCTTCGCCGAAATATTCGTCGTTGGCGGCGAATACGCTGCTCTGCCCGGGGGTGAAGGAGACGTATTTGAACGGTCCCGTCCCGACCGGCTTCTTGACGTTGTAGTTGGTCGGCAGGATGTTCAGGTTCTGGTAGAGCGAACAGTAATATTCGATGAACTGGGGGTAGGGGTACTTCATCGGCAGTTGGACCGTCAGATCGTCCACCTTCTTCATCTTCGACCCTTCGATCGGGGCCACGGCGAAGTAACCTTGGGTTTCTTCCTTCAGCACCCGGTTGATGCTGAAGATCACGTCGTCGGCGGTCAGCGGCTTGCCGTCGTGGAATTTGATCCCCGGTTTGAGCTTCACCGTCCATACCTTCGCCGTCTTGTCCGGTTCCATGGACTCGGCCAGGATCATCGTCGCCTTGGCATTGACGTCCCATGAGGCGAGCGGGTTGTAGAGGGAGGATGCGCGGGCGAAGTCGGGGCTGAGCAGGCCCGCCTGGCCGTCGAGAGTGTCGGAGGGCCCGCCACCGGTCATCCCGATCCTCAATTTGCCGCCTTTCCTCGGCGTCCCACCGCCGCCGCCGGCGCTGCTGCTCGTGCCGTTGCTGGTGGCGGCGGCGCCACACCCCGCCAGCACCGCCATCCCACCGACGGCCGCCGAGGACTGCGCCATCAGTTTGAGGAAGTGACGGCGGCTGAGGTCCGAATACCAGTCGGACGGGCCCGGATCATTACTCGACATTTCCTCTTCCTTTCGACTGCTCTATCTGGTCGGTGGGTGACGACTGCGATGGGATGGCCCGCAGGCGCGAGCCCCGGTCGATGACCGGATCGAGGATTCCTGTGGCCAGCTCTTCGGCCGAGAGATCGAAGGGGAAGGCGGCGCGGGCGCCGGTCGGATAACCGATCGACTCGAGCACCGACTCCGACATGAAATAGGCGCCCGCGACGACCGAGGAGAGCAGCTCGAACCGCGTCGCGTCGGTAGTGGCGAGGTCTTCGAGCGTGGCCCGGTCGGGCTCGTCAGGAAGCCCGTCGAGGATGGCCACAAGGGCTCCGACTTCCGGCTCGACCGCGGCGGCGGCGCGCTGGAGCAACTCGTTGAAGTCAGCGATCGCGGTCGGCGCGGGCGAGGTCCCGTCGCCAGGGATCAAGACCACGGCGGTGGAACGCAGCTGCTCCACCTGGGTGGCAGAAAGCAGGCCGGTGCTCATGCCGGCACCTGCATCTCGCGCGCGGTGGCGGCGAGGTGGGTGGCAGTGCGGAGCGCCAGCGCGGCGATCGTCGCGGTCGGGTTCATCGCCCCCGAAGTGACCATCACGCTGCCGTCGATGACGAAGAGGTTGGGCACGTCGTGGGAGCGCCCGAAGCTGTCGACCACCGAGGTCTCGGGATCGTCGCCCATCCGCGCCGTTCCCAGCAGGTGCCCGGGGGCATCGACCCAAAGCGGGACCTCGAAGGTCTTCGCCGCCCCAGCCGCCTCGTGGGCCTCTTTCATCCGGTCGAGCGAGAAGCGCACGTTCGCCTTCGTCTGGTCGCTCATCCGGTAGGTGATCGCCGGCGCCGGCAGCCCGCTGCCGTCGCGGAGCTCCGGATCGAGGGTGACGCGGTTCGACTCTTCGGGAAGATCCTCGACGTTGGCCACCCAGTTGATGACGCTGCCGGCGTGACGGGAGAGTCGGTGGACAGCCGGGCCCCAGCGCTGGTCGAAGGGCAGATCGGCAAAGCACTCGAGCACGCTGAGCACACCCGGGATCGGCATCAGGTTCCACTTGGCGCCGCGGGGAAAGCCGCGATCGGGGTCGGTCTCGTAGAACTCGAGCGAGTAGATCAGCTGCCCGGCGGGCCCGTTCCAGGATTCGAGCGGCTCGTCGTAGATCCCGGTGATCGCGGCGTTGGGATGCAGCATCAGGTTCTTGCCGACCAGGCCGGAGGAGTTGGCGAGGCCGGCGGGATCGTGGTCGTCGGACATCAACAGCAGCCGCGGCGTGCCGACGCCGTTGGCCGCCAGCATCACCGCCCGCGCCGCGACCCGATGCTCGCCTCCGTCGCGGTCGAGCCAGATCGCCCCATCGGCGAGACCGTCGCCGTCGACCGTGATCTTGGCAACCCGGGCTCCGGTGATCAGCTCCGCCCCCGCCTTGGTCGCGTGCGGCCAGTAGCCGAGATCGAAGGACGCCTTGGCGCCGGCCGGACAGCCGCGCTCGCAGACCCCCCAGCGGACGCACTGGGCCATGTGCTTGAACGGCCAGGACGGGATCGCGTTGGTGCCCGGCCACCAGTGCCAGCCGAGCTTGTTCATCCCTGCGGCGGCGCGCATGCCGCCGGGGCCGAGTGGCAGCGGCGGCAACGGCGGCTCCTGGTCGGGCTGCGCCGGGTCGCCACCGAGACCGGAGACCCCGAGATAGGCATCGACCTCGTCGTAGTAGGGCTCGACGTCCTCGTAGGCGATCGGCCAGTCGTCGGCGACGCCGTCCAGCGAGCGGACGCGGAAGTCCGAGGGCAGCAGACGCATCCAGTGGCCGCCGTAGACGATGCTGCCGCCGCCGACCGCGTTGAACATGATCGGGTGGATCTCGGCGTCGTCGTTGTTGAGGGGGTAGTCGGAGGACATCCGCCTCTCGTTCGGGTCCCAGGCCCAGGCGCTGCGGGTGAGCAGCTCGAACTCGGGCTTCGAGCCCGGCATGTCGCCGCTGTTGATCCACTCGCCCTGCTCGAGGCAGAGCACCGAGAACCCCTTCGATGCCAGGGTGTGGGCGGCGACCGAGCCCGACGGGCCCGCACCCACGATCAGGACGTCGACGACCGGCTCCATTGCGCTACTTCGCCACCATCACGTGCTTGGTCCGCGAGAACTCTTCGATCGCGTAGGTGGAGAGCTCCCGGCCCCGGCCCGACATCTTGAAGCCGACCCACGGCATCTCGGTCGCCAGCGTCAGGTGGCTGTTGACCCAGACGGTGCCGTAGTCGAGAGCGTCGGAGACCCGCAGGGAGCGGCGCGCACCCTCGGTCCAGATCGACGCCGCGAGGCCATAGTTCGAGTCGTTCGCCAGCTCGATGGCCTCGCGCTCGCCGTCGAAGGTCTCGACCGTGACGACCGGCCCGAAGATCTCTTTGCGGAGCGCCTCGGAGTCGGCCGGGACCTGGGTCAGCAGGGTGGGTTCGTAGAAGAACCCGGGCACATCGGCGGGCCCGCCGCCGGTCTCCACCGTCGCCCCGTCGCCGATCGCGGCCTTGACCAGGGCATCGACGCGATCGCGGTGGATCTCGCTGACCAACGGCCCGACTTCGACCCCCTCACCCTGCTCAGGGCCGCCGACGCGGATCGCGCCGATCGCCTCGCGGAGCTTGGCGACCAGCTCGTCGTGGATCCTTCTGTCGACCAGCACCCGGGTCGCGGCGCCGCACTCCTGGCCGGTGTTCCAGAAGCCCATCACGCGGACGGCCTCGACCGCGGCGTCGAGGTCGGCATCGTCGAAGACGACCACCGGCGCCTTGCCGCCGAGCTCGAGGTGGACGTGCTTCAGGTTGGCCGCCGCCTGCTCGGAGATCGCGACGCCGCTGGCGATCGAGCCGGTCAGCGAGATCAGGTCGACTTCCGGGTGCGCCGAGAGCGCCTGGCCGACCACCGGGCCGGTGCCGAGGACGAGGTTGAGGACCCCTGGCGGCAAAACCTCCTGGGCCATCTCGACGAAGACGATCGTCGTCAGCGGGGTCAGCTCGGAGGGCTTCAACACCATCGTGTTGCCGGCCGCCAAGGCCGGGGCGATCTTCCAGATCGCGGTCATCAGCGGGTAGTTCCAGGGGGTGATCCCGGCGACCACGCCGACCGGCTCACGGCGCAGGATCGAGAGGTTGTCGGTGACGTACTCCTCGGCGGCCGGCGTCTGCACGGTGCGGATCGCCGCCGCCATGAAGCGCAGCGTGTCGCTCGCCACCGGGATCTCTTCGCGCGAGACGGCGAGCGGCTTGCCGACGTTCAGCGACTCGAGCTGGGAGAGCGTCTCGGCGTTCGCGTCGAGGATGTCGGCCAGCGCCACCAGGACGGCGGCCCGTTCGCCGGGGGTCCGCTTGCGCCACGCCGGCAGCGCCGCGCGGGCGGCGGCGACGGCGCGGTCGACGTCGGCGGCGGTGCCGAGCGGGACCTCCACGATCGGCTGCCCGTCGGCCGGATTGACGACCGGCCAGGTCTCACTGCTGCCCGGCTCCAATTTGCCGTCGATCAACTGACCGAACCGGCGCTCCTTGAGGAGCGCGGTCAGATCGGTGCTGGGAAAGGAGGAAATCGTGGTGTTCACTGGCGGCTCCTGGGAAAGGAAATTGAGAGAGAGACCTTGGTCCCCCCGCTGCTGCTAACCCGTCGCGACACTACACCTTCAAATATTTGATGTCAATGATTTGATTTCAGAAGGTCGCTTTAGCGCGCTCTGAAGCCATAAATTCGCACTGCGAGGTGGGCTAGCAAGCGATCATCTCCGCGATGGAGGTCGAGGCCGGTGATCGCCTCGATCCGCTGGAGCCTGTAGTAGACGCCGCTGCGGTGCAGGGAAAGCCGTTCGGAGACCGCCTTCACATCACCGCCGGCGTCGAGGAACGCCGTCAACGTCTGCGCCAGTGCCGGCTCGGTCTCCACCAGACGGGCGATCCCCTCCGGCAGATCCTCGAAGCTGCTCGCCGGCAGCTGGGCGATCAGGCGGTCGGCGCCGAGGTTCGGCCAGGCCACGGCCCCCGTCTGAGGGCCGTGGGAGAGCGCCACCCGCAGCGCGATCTGGGCCTGACGCCAGGCGCTCGCGAGCGCCGACAGATCGGCGGGCGCGGCCTGGCCCACGGTCACGCCGCCGCCGGCGGCGGCGGCGACCCAGGCGCCGATCTCGCTCACCGGCAGCACTCGCAGGACCGGATCTCCGGACGAGGCAACGACAGCCGCGTGACTGCCGACCCGGGCAACGATCGCGTGGTTCACGGACAGCCTGCGGACCACCCGACGGGCCGAGGCCAGCGGGTCGCCGCCGCCGTCCCGCGGTGCGACGGCGCAGACCACCACCGGACCTTCGGCGAGGAGGCCCCGGGCCCGCGCCGCGCTCGCCGCCTCCACCCGCTCCTCCGCCCGCGCGGACAGCAGCGCGGCGAAGAGCTCGGCCTCGTCGGCGACGTCACCATCGCCGCGGCCGTCGAGCAGCAGCGCGATCTCGGCCGCCGCCTGCCGCAGGCGGCCGAGATCGGCCTCGCGGAGGTCCTCCTCGGGGCCGAGCAGCCACAGGTAGCCGAGGAGTTCTCCTCCGCGGCGCACCGGCAGGCAGACCCGCTCGTCCATCTCGAGGGCCGCGTCGCCCTCGGTGTGGACGACGTCCTCGGCGTCCTCGATGCCCTGGGCGAGGAGCGCCTCGCGAACCTCGGGCCGCGCCCCGCGGGTGAGGATGCTCTGACTGCGTACCGCGTCGACGTCCCACTGGCGGCTATAGGCCAGCGGCGTCAGGTCCGTGTCGTCGAAGAGGACCGCGCGCCCGAGGGAGAGGCTGAGCGCGTCGATCAACGACTGGACCGATCGACCCGGGGTTTGATTATCGGCCGTCACGGCACCTAAGGAAAGACGGCCCTCAGCTTGGCCGCCTCGGCGACCCGACCGACGGCAACCATCAGGGCGGCGGTCCGCAGGTCGACCCCGAGGTCGTTGGCGGCCGCGGCGACCTCGCCGAAAACCGACCGCAACTGGTCGCGCAGGCGTTCGCGGACCTCGCTCGCCGACCAGATGTACTTCTGGTGGCCCTGCACCCACTCGAAGTAGCTGACCGTGACGCCGCCGCCGCTGGTCAGCACGTCCGGCAGCACCGGGATGCCGCGGTCGGCGAGGATCTCGTCGGCCTCCGGGGTCGTCGGGCCGTTGGCCGCCTCGGCGACCAGCCGGCACTGCAGGCGCGATGCGTTCGCGGCGGTGATCTGCTCCTCCATCGCGGCCGGGACGAGGACGTCGCAAGGGATCTCGAGCAGCGAGTCGCGAGGGATCGATTCGGCCTGAGGGAAGCCGGCCACGGTGCCGTGCTCCTCTGCCCAGTTGGCGACCGCGGTGACGTCGAGGCCCGAGCGGTCGACGATCGCCCCCTCCGCATCGCTGAGGCCGACGACCCGTCCGCCCCGCGCCTGTAGTTCGGCGGCGGCGACCGCGCCGACGTTGCCGAAGCCCTGGATCGCGAAGGTCTGATCCCGCAGCGGCCGGTCGAAGTGCTCGAGCGCGGCCTCGATCGTGAAGACGGCGCCCTGGCCGGTCGCCTGGCGACGGCCGGGGATGCCGCCGAGTGCCGGCGGCTTACCGGTGACGCTGGCCGGGACCGCGTGCCCAGCGGCCTGCGAGTAGGTGTCGTAGAACCAGGCCATCTCCCGCTCGCCGGTGCCCATGTCCGGTGCCGGAACGTCCAGGTCGGGTCCGATGATCGGGTCGATCTCGGCGGCGAAGCGCCGGGTGATCCGCTCCATCTCGTCGGCCGAGAGCGTGCTCGGGTCGCAGCGCACTCCTCCCTTCGCGCCGCCATAGGGAAGCCGCAACAGGGCGCACTTCCAGGTCATCCACATCGCCAGCGCCGCGCATTGGTTCAGCGAGAGGTCCGGCGCGTAGCGCAGCCCGCCCTTGGTCGGGCCCATGGTTAGGATGTGCTGGACCCGGAAGCCGGTGAAGTTGCGCAGGCTGCCGTCGTCGGTCCGGATCGGCAGACTGACGATCATCGAGCGCCGCGGCTCGATCAGCCGGGTGCACTCCTCCTCGCCGAGGCCGAGTCGGTCGGCCACCCCGTAGAACTGGGTGCACGCCATCTGCAGCAGGTCCCCGGTCACGGCGCCAGCCCGTGCCTGACAGTGTTCTCGGTCACCACCACCGGCTCGACGAAATGGAGCAGATAATCGGGGCCGCCCGCCTTGGTGCCGGTGCCGGAGAGGCGGTTGCCGCCGAACGGCTGGCGGCCGACCATCGCCCCGGTGGTGCCGCGATTGACGTAGAGGTTGCCGACCGGCGTGCGGCGGGCGACCGCCGCGATCGTCCGCGGATTCCGCGAGAAGAGTCCGCCGGTGAGCGCGAACGGCAGCGCCTCGACCTTCTCGCAGGCGGCCTCGACGCTCGCCACCGGCTCGACCGTCACCACCGGGCCGAAGATCTCCTCGCGCACGGCGGTCGCATCGTCGTCGACCTCGGCGATCAGGGTGGGGGAGCTGAAGTAGCCATCGCCGTCAGGCATCCTCTCGGTCCGGTGGACGGCGGCACCAGCCGCCGCGGCTTCGCCGACGATCCTCTCGACCCGCTGCCGGGACGCCGGCTCGATCAGCGGCGGCACGTCGACGCCGAAGACCTCCGCCTGGTCGACGAGCAGCGCGTCGAGCGATCCGCGCAGGCGCTCCAGCAGGGCCCCGGCAACCCGCTCGTGGACGAATACCCGCCCGGTCGCCGAGCACTTCTGGCCGGCGAAGCCGAAGGCCGAGTGGAGGACCGCCGGGACGACGTCGTCGAGATCGGCGTCGGCGTCGACGATGATGCAGTTCTTGCCGCCCATCTCGGCGACCACGCGCTTCAGGTGTGGCCGGCCGGGGTCCGGCTCGGCCGCGTGGCGGATGATCTCCAAGCCGACCTTGCCGGATCCGGTGAAGGCGATCGTGTGGATCCCGGGGTCGTCGACCAGGGCGGCGCCGACATCGCCCTCGCCGGGCAGCAGGGCCAGAGCGCCTGACGGTAGGCCCGCCGCCAGCAGCGCCTCGGTGAGGGCGAGCGCGCAGCCGGGCGACTGCTCGGCCGGCTTCAGACAGACCGCATTCCCCGTCGCCAGACCCGCGGCGGTCATTCCCGTCGCGATCGCGACGGGAAAGTTCCACGGGGCCACCACGGCGACCACCCCACGAGGCCGGTAGGTCAGCGTGTTGCGCTCGCCGGGCAACTGGACGAGGTCCGCCCCCTCCCCCAGTCGCATCGCCTGCTGGGCGTAGTACTCGAGGAAGTCGATCGCCTCGCAGACGTCAGCGTCGGCCTCCGCCCACGGCTTCGCGCATTCGCGCACGGCAAGCGCGGCAAGCTCGTAGCGCCGGCTGCGGAGGTGTCCGGCGGCGCGCGCGAGCACCGCGGCGCGGTCCGCGACAGGCGTCTCGCCCCACCCCCGGGCGGCAGCTGCAGCGGCCGTGACGGCACTGCTGACCTCGTGCTCGGTGGCGACGGTCGCGGCCGCGACGACCCGGTCGGGGCGACCCGGATCGACGGACGCGAGGGTGGGGTCGAGACGACGTTCCTCGCCGACGATCACGGGGACCTGGATCGGCCCCCGGGCGTCGAGCTCGGCCAGCGCGTCGAGCAGGCGGTCCCGCTCGTGACCGCGGCGCAGCTCCAGAAGCGACTCGTTGCGGAAGCCGCTCATGGGCGTCGCAGCAGCTGGTCGAGGTCGGCCCCCGCGGCCTGGCCGGCGAGGAAGGAAGCGTTCGAGGTGTTCTCGAGCAGGCGACGGACCAGGTACGCCATGCCGGCGACCATGTCGCCGACCGGGCAGTAGGTGCGGCAGCGCAGGCCCGCAGCCGCGACCGCGTCCTGGAGGTCGTCACCCAGTCCCCGCAACACCTGAACCTCGATGTCCTCGGTCGCCAGCCCGGCCCGCCGGGCCGCGGTGACCGCATGGGCGACCGAGCGGAGGTTGTGCGAGGCGAAGGCCGGCCGCACCAGCGGGAAGGCCTCGACCAGCCGGCGGCTGAGCCGCTCGTAGCAGCGGTCGCTCTCCGCCTTCTCGGTCCAGACCGGAGGCTGCCAGCCGTTCTGCGCCGCTTCGATCGTCTCGTGATCCCAGTAGGCGCCCTTGACCAGGCGGATCGTCAACGGGACCTCGCGGGCGGCGGCCGCGGTCCGCTCGAGGATCCGGTCGAGCAGATCCTCGCTGTCGCGGAGGTAGGCCTGCAAGACGATGCCCACCGACGGGCCATGCGCGTACTGCGGCTCGGCGAGGAGATCGAGGACCAGCCCGAGGATCAGTTCGCGCGAGTCCATCGACTCCATGTCGATGTGCAGGTGGGCGCCCACCTCGGCGGCACGGGCAAGCAGCCGGCGCAGGTGGTCGATGACGTCGGCGGCGCCGCGCCGGGGGGCGTCGGGGCGCACGAGCGGGGTCAAGGCCGTCACCTTGACCGAGAGGTTGGCGCGCGGCAGGCGTCCCGCCGTGTCGCGCTCGAGCAGCGGTCGCTCGGGCCAGGTTCGGGTCGCCGCGGCGAGCTCCACCAGGGCCCGGTCGCAGCGATCGGCGTAGGCGCGGCCCTCGGCATGGGTCACGGTCGCCTCGCCGAGGAGGTCGACGGTCGAGGTCACACCGCGCTCCCAGAAGCGGCGCAGGGCGGGCACGGCGTCGGCGATCGTCTCGCCGACGATGAAGCGGTTGGCCATCTGACGCACGGCCGTCGCCGCGGCGACGCCGGCAGCCGGGGCGAGGAGGCGGGAGCCGGTCGCCGTCCCTCCCAGTCGAACCAGGGCACCCGGTTCCTCGACCTCCTCCAGGTAGGCCGCCAGGTGCTCGGTCAGCTCGCCACGACCCGCACAGGCGGGGGCGACGTCGACCAGGCGGAAGAGCGCCGCCCGCAGTTCCGGGCTGGCGGAGAACTGCGCCATCAGGCGGTCGTAGGGAGAGGCGCCGGTGAGCGAGCGGGGGCGCCTGGCGAGGCGTCGTCCAAGCACCAGGATCTCCTCATCGAGCGCATCCATCTCCGCCGGGGACGTACTCGCCTGGGCGAGATCGGGCATAACCTGGGCAAGGCGGGGCATCAACCTAAGTTAGGGCCGCGTAGGCGTGATCGCCAGAGGCATCGGTCGCGACCTCACTCGACATCTGTTCAGTCCAGGTCGCCCACCCCCTCGGTCAACCGCGATTCCCCCCAGGTCGGCGCTGAGATTCATGTTGTGGGCCGAGACGACCGCCACGCTTCCCCCTCGACGTCGGCGCCGGCAACACGCCACCGTTCAACGCGGCATCGACTTCGGCCAAGACGATCTCGCGCTGCCGGTTCAAACCCGTTCGTGCCCCACAGCCCTTCTTGACGCCTTTTGTCTACACCCCCAGAAACGACGAAACCCGCTTATAAAGCGGGTTTCGTCCTATAGCGGGGGCAGGATTCGAACCTGCGACCTTCGGGTTATGAGCCCGCGCCGTGGGCTATGCCGAGTTATGTAGGGCTGGGTTTCAAGCGGTTTTGACGAAATCGGGCTTTGCTGAGATTGGCTGGGCTACGTAGGCCTTCGTGCCCCATTCCGTGCCCCAACAATCGACCCTGGGTCCGCGTTGGCGACCACGCGCTGTTCGTCGCCGTTGCCCTATTCGGGCGGATCCTGCCCTATATGCCTGACGCGGTGCAGGCGACACCGGCGCCGCCTGCACCTCGACTGACGCCTCGCCCCTCTTCACCCGCCCTTGTGGGCCTGCCGCACCCGAGCCCGAGCCCGAGCGTGGACACATTTCATCCCTTCCTCTTGCGGCGGCGTGCGAGACGAGTCGCTGTGCGCTGTGCCCACAGGTGCTGGGGGGGCAGCCCGAGGTGGATTTGAGCTGAGAGATCTGCGAGGCGCCGTACCTCCGGATTGTTCGCGATCGTCGCGGATTTTGCCGCGATCGCCGCCGCGGTGCCCCCCAACCGTGCCCAGCAGTCGGGGGCGTCACGCCCACTCAGCAGCTCGGCCTCGGTCAGCACCATCACCGACGGGGTCCACCTGACCTGGGAAAGATGGTTGACTTCGGGTTGCGCCATTTGCCCTAGGGCCTTTCGCTCCTGGACGCTCAACTTTGAGCGAAGCGTTGCAACAACGAGAACGGCCTCTGGAAAACGCCTCTGCAGACGTCGGAGCCGACGGAAGTCCTTGGGCTCGAAGCGCCCGTTGGTCTTAGCCTCCCCCAGCAACAAGACCGGCGCCTCGCCCTCGGTGAGGCGCTCGCGACTCTCGCGCAGAACAGCGAAGTCGATCTCAAGGTCCTTCCCGAAACCGAGACTCGTTGACCAGACACAGCGCTCGCGGCTGGACTGAGTTAAGAACGAGAGGGCGAAGGCGACCGTATAGCTCCCTGCCGCGTAGTCCGGGAAGCTGAAGGCCCCGATGGGCCGATAGGCCCAATCAGCTCGCTCAGGAGGCTGCGCATGCGGGAACGGATATGTGCGGAGGCATCGTTCACAGGTGATCTCATCATCGAGCTCGCGGACCGGATACCAGTTGCGATGGGTGCAATGCGGGCAGTTGAGTCGTGGTCCCGACGTCAGTACTCCGCGGTCGACGAGCGCCCGCAGGTGGCTTTGAGCGCGATCGGGATCGTTCTTGTGTCGGCGCTTTAGGTGGCCCTCAAGAGTGCCTCGTGGGATCAAGCCGGTACGCGGGCGGCGACGCCGCGGGCGGTCCTCGTTGGACTCAAGCTCAATGTCGGCGAGCGCAGCACGCTCGAAAAGGTCGAGGAGTTCCCGGTCCCGAATGAGCCCTAGAGCACCAAGCCCCCCGAGTCTCCGAATCAGCTCCTCGGCGACCAGTCCTGGCTGGGATGGAGCAGGGGACCCGATGCCGGCTGACCCGAGCAGCTCGCCCAGGACCCTGCGACCCGATGGGGGTACCCAGTCGAATTCGTCGGTCAGGATGCCCGAAGGCATGGCGAGACCTTCCCCGGTTGCGCGAACGTCATAGTGGGTGAAGGTGCTCACCAGTTGTGAGACTTCACCGAGCTCCGTGGGCAGCATGCTTGCGACCGAGCCGTCGCCCGGTAATCCCCACGGGACGAGCTCGACGGTACTAATCCAGCGCGCATTGCCTCCGGGGTAGTACTCACCTGCCGGCGGGGCAAGCAGGCCGACCCGCAGCCGCCCGTCTCGGACTGGGACCTCGGTCTCGTCCTCCTCCGCAATCACCGACCACTTGGTATTCGCCGGGTCGGCTCGACGCCAGAACACCGGGAAGTGGGACCGGTAGATCTCCATGCCTTGGCTATTCAACGAGGCCACGAATGCGGCAACGTCGGCCTCGGCTACGCGCTGGCTACCGATCACCCCGTCGTGCCCTCGCCATTTCTGGGCTTCGGGCGCAACTAGTTGTAATTCCTAGGCACGTTGTTCAT
>JAFDWD010000914.1 GCA_018268695.1 Actinomycetota bacterium | reverse complement strand
CTTCGGCCAGCTCGGCGTCCAGGCGCTGGCGGTGCTGTTCACGTTCGCCGTCGTCTTCGTCATCTCGATCGCCACCTTCTTCGGCATCAAGAAGACGATCGGGCTCCGTGTCCCCGCCGAGGAGGAGGACGCCGGCCTCGACATCAGCTCGCACGGCATGTACGGCTACCCGGAGGCGTTCATCCCGCAGCCGGAGTACTCGACCGGCCTGCCCGAACTCACCGCGAGGCCGATCGGCTCGTCGGCGTCCTCGGCGCGTCTGGCGCCCGAGGCGAGTTAGGAGAGCGAGATGAAGAAGATCGAGGCATTCATCCGCCACGAGGCGTTCGAGCCGATCCGGACCGAGTTGCTCGACAAGGGATTCCCCTCCTTGTCGATCATCGAGGCCAAGGGGTCCGGTCGCCAGAAGGGGATCGTCGAGCATTACCGCGGCTCGACGCTCACCGTCAACGTGCGACCGAAGCTGAAGCTCGAGGTCGTGGTCGAGGACTCAGACAGCCAGGTGGTGATCGACGCGATCCTCCGGCACGCCCGCACGGGCGAGGTCGGGGACGGGAAGATCTTCGTCCTGCCGGTCGAGGAAGCGATCCGCATCCGCACCGGCGAGGCGGGCCACGAGGTGCTCCAGCTCCACGACGGGGCGGAGGCGTCCGCCTGAGCAACTGAGGTACGCGCTCGTCCACGGAGGCGGCTAGCCTCGCTCCCGTGGACGAGCGTATTTCCCTGACCGAGGCCGCGCGGCGCTCGGGCGTCCCGGCGCCGACGCTGAAGCGCTGGGCCGCGGAGGACGTCGTCCCGTTGAGTGACGGCTACTGGACGCCGGCCGCCGCCGCGCAGGCGCGGGTGGTCGCCCGCATGCGCGAGCGCGGCTACTCGCTCGAGGATCTCAAGGAGGCGGGGCGCGAGGGCCGGCTCGACTTCGGCATCGCCGAGGAGCTCTTCGTCGACGACGAGGAGGCCGGCCTGCCGCTCGAGACGGTTGCCGCCGAGACCGGCCTCGAGGTCGAGCTGATCGAGCGCATCCTCACCATGATGGGGACGCCGGTCGGGCGCGAGCGCAACCTCAGCGTCGCCGACGCCGCCG
>JAFDWD010000913.1 GCA_018268695.1 Actinomycetota bacterium | reverse complement strand
GCCGTGGTCGTGGGAGTGCGCGTGAGGATGCGAAGCCATCAGGCGCTCGCCTCGAGCGCCCGGCGTCCGTGGTCGGCTAGGCCGAGGCGCAGGTGCTCGACGTGCGACATCGCCTGCTCCAGCAATTGGCCGACGTGCTCGTCGTGCAGCGAGTAGTTGACCCGCCGCCCCTCCCGCTCACCGGTCACCAGTCCCAGGTGGCGGAGGATGCGCAGCTGGTGGGAGACGGCCGACCCGTCCATCCCGACCGCCTCGCCGATCTCCCCGACCGAGGCGGGCCCGTCGTAGAGCCGCGCGAGGATGCGGAGTCTGCTGGGCGTCGCCAACGCCTGCATCGTCTCGGCGACCTGCCGGGCGAGGGCCGGGTCGAGGAGGTCCGCCGGATCGGGGTGTGCGAAATGGCTCATGGTGTCCCAGAATAGCTGAAGGACTGTTCATATATGTGTTCCTACGGGCGATTCGGGACTTGGGAAACTTGCTTAGGGCTTCTCAAGTTTCCGAGGGAACCTGATCGCGATGGCAATGGCGCTGAGCGCTTGTGGCGGTGGCTCGAGCAGCTCGGGCGGCGAAGAAGGGGCGATCGAAAAGGCGATCGAAACCGCCGCGACGAGCACCGACCCGTCCAAGTGCACCGAAGCCCAGACCGAAGCCTTCAACGAAACCGAAACCGGCAAAACCGGTGAAGAAGCAGTGGAAACCTGCGAAGAAGAAGTCGAATCCGAATCCGAAGTCGCCGAATCGGTGACCGTCTCCAACATCTCCGAAAGCGGTGAAACCGCGACCGCCGAGGTCGAAGTCGAAGGCGGCAGCCTCTCGGGCCAGGGCATCGAAGTCGAAATGGCCAAGGAAGAAGGCAACTGGAAGGTGAACCAATTCCTCGGCTTCACCAACTACGACGCAGCGGGGATCGCGGCGGTCACGGAAGAAAAGCTGGCCGAAGAAGAAGGCATCACCCCGGCCTTGGCCAAGCGCGTCACCGAAGGCATCGAAAAGATGTCGCAGAAGGAAGCGGAAGCGATGGTCTTCGAAAAGAGCTCCGAAGGCATCGAAGAAATCGCCAACGCCTGCAACGAATGACCAAGAGGGTTCGAGTGCCCGAGTAGGACGACGGCCGTATGAGAGGTATGAAGGTTCCATGCGCTTCGTGCGCCTTCCGTC
>JAFDWD010000912.1 GCA_018268695.1 Actinomycetota bacterium | reverse complement strand
GACCGGTCATGTCAGGCCCTGGCGGCGCCGAGTCGGCTGACCAGGACGGCGGCGATGAGGATCCCGCCCTGGACCAGGTTGATCACGTACGTTTCGAAATTCAGCATCACCAGGCCGGTCTGGATGACGCCGAGGAAGAGGACGCCGACCACGGTGCCGGGCACGTTGAACTCGCCCGGGCGGAAGACCGCGGCGCCGAGGAAGACGGCGGCGAAGGCGGGCAGCAGGTAGGTGGCGCCGCCGTTCGGCGAGTAGGACGAGGAGAGGGAGATCAGCAGGATCCCGACCGCGGCCGCGGCGACCCCGACGATGATGAAGCCGATCACCCGGAAGGCCTTCACCCGGATCCCGGAGAGGCGGGCCGCCTCCTGGTTGCCGCCGATCGCGTACATGTATCTGCCGAGCTCGGTCCGGTCGAGCAGGGCCCACATCAGCACCGCGGCGACGAAGGCGATCCAGATCTGGTTGTTCAGCCCGAGGAAGGTTCCTTGGCCGATCTTCAGGAAGGTCGCGGGGAAGCCGGAGTAGATCGTCGCCTGGTGCGTCAACGCGAACTCGACACCGGTGAGGACGGTGCCCATCGCGAGGGTGATGATGAACGAGTTACCGCCGAGGTAGGAGACCATGAAGCCGTTGGCGAGCCCGGCGGCGGCACCCATCAGCAGCACCAGGATGATCGCCAGGACGAACCCCATGTGGTCGGTGACGATGAAGGTGGTCACCGCCCCGCCGGCCAACCCGATCATCGCCCCGAAGGAGAGGTCGAAGTCCTGCATCACGAGGACCACGGTCAGGCCCACCGCCATGATCAGCGAGGGCGCCGCCAGGGTCAGGATCGCTTCCGCGTTTTCCCCGGTCGGGAAGGTGTGCGGACGCAGCAGGCTGAAGGCGATCAGCACCGCTCCGAAGAAGATGAGCAGGCCGTACTTGCCGGCGATCACGCCCAGCGACATGTTGCGTCGCCCGCTGCTCGTCGCCTCCGCGGTCGTGCCCGGCGACGCTTTCGTCGTCGCCTCTCCCTGCCCAGTGCTCCCGGTCAAATCGTCAGCCACGGGTTCCCATCCTCGTTCGGCGTTCGCAGTGTTCGAGCGGCACTTCCGCCACTCGTGCGCAGACTCGCAGCGGCTCTCACGTGCGCCTACTAGCGCAACTGCTAGACGGGGGTTCGGGGGTGCGGAGGGACGGGGTTGTGCCGGCGGTTGCGGCCGTCCGAGGTGCGGTGTCCTGGGCGTCAGGGTTCCATCTCCCGCCAGCTGTTCTTTATGGACCCCACAAGGCCATAAAGAACAGCTGGCGGACAAGGACACACCCGCGTCGCACTTCCTCCACCGCTTTCATACCCGGCCGTCTCGGCCACGCCCCCCGAACGCCGACGCCCGCGCCTTGCGGCGCGGGCGTCGGACGGGCGGGAGGAGAGCCCGTGGATGAAGCGGCGGGAGCTAGGAGGCGGCCGCGGCGGCCTGCTTGACCTCGGGGGCCGGCAGGGTCTCGAGGTCGTCGGTGACGACGTCGACGCCGAGGCTCATCGCGCAGCTCGGGCAGAAGTGCTCGCGCATCATCACGCGCGGGCCTTCTTTGCGGTCGCGGACCTGCATGCCCATCTCGGCGTAGCGCTCGGCGATCGGGGCTTCGGCGAGCTTCGCGCCGTCGCGCCAGTTGCCGCCCGCCGTGGCGAGCTCCGCGGCGCAGGAACCGCAGGACCAGGCTCCAGCGTCGTGGGTCAGCGCGACGCCGATACTGGCCGGGGCCTTCAGCTCCGCCGCCGGCGTGCCGCCGATCCGGGCGGCCCGGATCTCCTCGCGCTTGGCGCTCGTCGCCGCCTCGTCGACCTGGTGGTCGTCGGTGACGATCACCCCGTAGACGCCGGCCGCATGGTCGGGCGTCGTGTACTCGAAGGCGACGTCGCGGGCGACCGCCTCGGGATCGCGCAGGAGCGGGTCACCCAGTCCGCCGCCGCCGCCGGAGAGGGCGACGAAGACGGTGTCGTGGTCGAGTTTGATGTGCCCGAGCTTCGAGCGCACGTCTTCACGCTGGCCCTCGAAGCGGTCGTAGGTCGGCAGCAGGCCCTTGTCCAGGAGCTCCTGGATGTTGCCGTTGCGCACCGGGTAGAAGATCCCGGCGTTGGCGGGGTAACCACCTCCCACTCCATGGGGCGGGACCTGGGCGCAGGCGTTGAAGCCCGGCCCGGCCATCATGTCGGAATAGTGGACGGCGTAGGCCTGGTCGAGCGCCTGGCCGCCGCGCATCTGCCCCGGGCCGCCCGAGTTCGGGATCAGCCGGCGCCAGAGGAACAGCACCGGGTCGGCGCCCTCGTGGTTCTCGATGTCGGGAATGCCGCCGCCGGTCGTGCAGGTGAGGCCGTAGGCGTCGAGCCCGTCCATGATCGTCTGCGCGCCGCCGCCCGCCCCGATCGCGTTGTCGGGGTAGAAGACGACCGAGACGCCGCCGTGCTGGTTGTTGCCGAACAGGGCGTTGCCGGGGAAGCCGTCCTGGTGCTGGCCGGCGATGCGGCCGCGCAGGACCGGGTCGTCGGAGAGCGCCATCGCCTGGCAGAGCACGTCCTTGGAGAGCTTGCAGGCGCGCATCCCGACCTCGGAGTGGGCGTTCGACACCGGCGCCGGCGGCACCGCGTTGACGATCGTCCCGGGCTCGCCGATGTTGACGTCGATCGGCCGCCAGAGGCCGCCGTTGACCGGCAGGTCGCCGTAGATCAGCACCGTCATCAGGCCGGTCATCGCCTGGCCGAACATCGGGCCCATGGTCGAGTTGACGAAGGCGTCGATCTGCGGCACGCCGGAGTAGTGGTAGCGCAGGTCGGACCCGTCGACTTCCAGCTTCAGCCGCAGCTCGAGCAGCTGGTCGGGCCCCTCGTGGCCGTCGAACTCGTTCCAGTCCACCGCTTCGTAGGTGCCGTCCGGGATCTTCTCGATCCGTTCGCGCAGCACCTGCTCGGAGAGGTCCATGTTGATCTCGCAGTACTCGCGGTGCGAGTCCAGCCCGAATTCGTTAATCACGTTCGTGAGCTTTTTCTGCGCCGTGTTGTTGGAGGCGATCATCGAGCGGATGTCGTTCAACACCGGTCCCGGCGCGCGCACGTTGGCAGCGATGTACTTCTCCCACTCGGAATCGATCGCGCCCTCGCGGATGATCCGCACCGGCGGGAAGAGCATCCCCTCCTGCCAGACGTCGTGGGCGCCCGGCGCGTAGCCGGAGATGCCGACGCCGCCGACGTCGAGGACGTGCATGTTGGCGAACGACCAGCCGATGTGCTCGCCCTCGTAGAAGGTCGGCATGATCACCGAGACGTCGCCCTGGTGCATCGCGCCGGCCGAGTGCGGGTCGTTGACGATCCAGCCGTCGCCCGGCTGCAGGTCGGTCGCGACGCTCGCTTCTTTGGCGATCACCTGCGTCCCGATCAGCGAGGAGCCGACGTGGAAGAGGACGTAGGAGGAGAACCCGAGGTGCTCGGGCACCGTGTTCATCAGGCAGGTCGAGAAGTCCTTCGACTCGGTGACGATCGGCGACCCGGAGGTGCGGACCAGGGTGATCGCCATCTCGTCGGTGATGTTCTGCATCGCCTTGCGATGCACCTCGGCCGCGATGACGTCGTAGTCGTGCGTGGTGCTCATGACAGTCTCTCCTCTCCGCTTACCGGGTCAGGACGTAGTTCATGTACTCGTCGCGCTTCGCCGACGTCCCCGGCGGAACGTAGATCGTGGTGTCGGCGGCGTCGATGATCGCCGGGCCCTCGATCTGGGTGCCCGCGGTGAACTTCGCGTCGTCGTAGACGGGGATCTCCTCGTGCCGACGCTCAGCCGGCAGGAAGACAGTGCGCCGCTCCTTCTCGATGTCCTCCGGCTTGGCCGGCTCCGAGGCGGTCGAGGCGAGGTCGGGACGCGGCTGGCGGCCGACCACGGTGACGCTGTAGTTGATCATCGAGGCGGGGACGCCTTTCCAGGCCGTGCCCTCACCGTAGGTCCGCTCGTAGAGCGTGTGGTATTCGTCGAAGATCTTCTCCGCGTCGTCGGCCGTCAGGGTCCGCGCCGGCATCGGCAGGGTGAGCTCGTACTCCTGGCCCTGGAAGCGGATGTCGGCGGTGCGCTGGATCTCGATCTGGTCCTCGGGGAAGCCCTCGTCGAGCATTTCCTGCTTCGCCGTGGCGACCATTTCCTCGGCGATCTGGTTGACCCGGTCGACGCCCTCGGGCTTCGAGAGGTCCCAGCCGACGCCCTGGTCGGTGCGCAGGACGAAGTCCGAGGACAGCAGTCCGAGCGCGCAGAAGACCGAGCTGTTGCGCGGGATGACGATGGTCGAGATCCCCAGCCGCTCGGCGATCTGCGAGGAGAACAGCGGCAGCGTGCCGCCGTAGGAGAGGAAGAGGAAGTCGCGCGGGTCATAACCCTTGCCGACCGACACCTCCCGCACCGCGTTGGCCATGTTGACGATGACCAAGTCGTGGACCGCGGCCGCCGCCTCCTCGGTGCTCCAACCGAAGCGGGCGCCGAGCGCCTCGTCGAGCGCTTTCGCCGAGAGCTCCGGTTTCAGCTGGACGCGGCCGTTCAGGTAGTTGTCGGGGTCGATGAAGCCCATCGTCACCATCGCGTCGGTGACGGTCGGTTCGGTGCCGCCGCGGCCGAGGGCCGCCGGGCCGGGGGTCGACCCCGCCGACTGCGGTCCGACCTGCGGCACGCCGCGCTCCGAGACCCAGCCGATCGAGCCGCCGCCGGCGCCGACCGAGATCACGTCGACGATGTTGACGCCGGTCTGGAACGGGCCGAGGTCGAGGTTCTTGTCGATGTGGATCTCGTTTTCGGAGATGATCCCGGTGTCGAAGCTGGTCCCGCCCATGTCGCCGAGCAGGACCCGTTTGAAGCCCATCCGCTTGGCCAGCTCGTTGGCGCCGATCGCGCCGCCGGCCGGGCCGGAGCCGAGCAGCCCGAGCGGGTACTGGCGCGCTTTTTCGAGCGAGATGCCGCCGCCGAGGCCCTGGAAGAAGGCGAGCCCGCCACCGAGGCCGGAGTCGCGCAGTTTCGAGTTCAGCGAGGTCAGGTAGACGTCGGCTTTGTCCTGGACGAAGGAGTTCAGCACCGCCGTGGTCCAGCGCCGGGTCTCGCCGGCGACCGGGAAGACGCCGTGGGACTGGGTGATGAAGAGGTCCGGGTACATCTCCTGGACCGCGGCTGCGGCCGCCTCCTCGTTCTCGCCGTTGGCGTGGCTCCAGAGGAAGCAGATCGCCAGGGCGTCGATGCCGACGTCCTCGACCAGGTGCTTCGCCGCGGCCTTGACGCCGTCGAGGTCGACCGGGACGAGGACCGAGCCGGACCAGTCGACGCGCTCGTCGATCTCGGCGATCGCGCGGCGGTCCATCAGGTCGGGGACGTTGACCTGGAGGTGGTCGTCGAGCTCGGTCGTGCGGGGGCCGCCGGCGAAGCGGAAGGCGTCCTTGAAGCCGGAGGTGATCAGCACCCCGACCCGCGAGCCGCGCAGCTGGGTGATCGTGTTGGTCACCACGGTGGTGCCGTTGATGAAGAGGCGGGTCTGGGCGAGCAGCTCCTCGACCGAGAGGTCGAAGCGCGCGGCGGCGACCTCGACCGCCTCCAGCACGCCACGGCTGAAGTCGTCGTAGGTGGTGAGCGCCTTGCCGCGCTCGACCTGACTACCGATCACTACCGAGACGTCGGTATGCGTGCCGCCGACGTCCACTCCTACGAACGCATCAGTCTTGGTGCCGTTGCTGGTCACGCTCTTCCCTTCTCCTCGCGGTCAATTCCTACCCTCGCCCACCCTGCCCGTGGCCTCGGTGGGGCGCAACTATTCGATGCGACAGTCATCGGTCGGTGAGCAGCTCGCGGAGCAGGAACTTCTGCGGCTTGCCGCCCGCGGTCCGCGGGATCTCGTCGACCAGGTGGACCACGCTCGGTTTCTTGAAGCCGGCGAGCAGCCCGTAGCAGTGTTCGATCAGCTCGTCGGGGTCCAGCTCGACCCCCGGCCGCGGTTCCACCACGGCGCAGACGACTTCGCCCCATTTGATGTCGGGCAGCCCGATCACCGCGGCGTCGTCGACCCCCTCGCGGGTCCGCAGCACGTCCTCGATCTCGGCCGGGAAGATGTTCATCCCGCCACTGATGATCATGTCGTCCTTGCGGCCGGAGACGTAGAGGAAGCCGTCCTCGTCGAGGTGCCCCATGTCCCCGGTGGCGATGAAGCCGTCGACGATCATTTCCTCGGTCAGCGCCTCGTCGGCCCAGTAGCCGGGGGTCACCGACGGGGCCCGGACGAGGATCTCGCCGTCGACGCCGACCGGGGACTCCGAGCCGTCGTCGGCGACCACCTTGATCTCGGTGTGCTGAGACGGTCGGCCGGCCGAGCCGGGCTTGGAGTGGGTGAACTCCGGCGGCACGAAGGTGACCGACCCGCCCGCCTCGGTGAGGCCGTAGACCTGGATGAAGTCGGTGTCGGGAAACGCCGCGAGGCCGCGCTTGGTGGCCGCCGCCGAGAGCGGCTGGCCGCCGCACATGATCATCTCCAGATGGCTTAAGTCGTAGGCGCCGAGGTCCGGCAGGCCGAGGATCTCGTGCAGCATCGTCGGCACCCAGAGGACGTGGGTGATGCGGTGCTCGGCGACGTAGCGGACCACCTCGGCCGGGTCGAAGTTGCTCGACGGCTTGACGTGGACGGTGCCGCCCTGGTGGAGGATCGGCCAGCTGAAGTCGTGACGGCCGCCGATGTAATAGAGGTCGATGATCGCGTAGTTGGAGTGCCGCGGGCCGAGTCGGAAGTCCATCACCTGTTGGATCGAGTTCCAGAGCACGGTGCCGTCCGACCAGACCACGCCCTTGGGGTCGCCGGTGGTCCCCGAGGTGAAGATGATCTCGTGCGGGTCGTCGAGCCGGGCGGCGGGCGTCGCCACGCCCTCCCCGGAGAAGCGGCAGAGCTCCTCGTAGCCGAGGTCGCCCGATTTCTCGCCGAGCGAGACGACGGTCCGCAGGTCCGGCACCTCGCCGGTGCGACGCAGCTCGTTGACCGTCGCCAGAAAGCGGTCCTCGACCAGGATCGTCCCGGCGCCGGAGCGGCGCAGCAGGGTCGCCAGCTCTCCCGCCCGCAGGCGCCAGTTGAGCGGCACCATGACGCCGCGCGAGCGCGAGATGCCGAGCTCGATCTCGAAGTACTCGAGCCGGTTGGTGCTGAGGACGGCGACCCGGTCGTCGGGCTCGATGCCGATCCCGATCAAACCGTCGCCGACCCGCCGGGCCCAGTCGCGCAGCTCGCCGTAGGTGCGGCTGCGATCGCCGAACACGACGGCGTCGCGTTCGGTGTCGAGCCCGCCACGCTCGCTCAGGTAAGGCAGACCGAGGGTCTCCCACCGCGCCGCCCGCGGCACCGACTGCGCTCTCTGGCCCTCGAAAACCTGCATCGCTCCCCTTCTCCGCCACCACCGGGACCGGTCTTTCCGGCGGAGTCAGGCGATGCTAACCGCGCCGTCTCCGACGGGGGTACTGGCCGAATCGCCAGTCGGATCTTCGATCGGGATCGAGGCGGTCACCTTGGTCCCCCCACCGGCCGACTGGCCCACCCGCAGGCAGCCGCCGTGCTCGTCGAGCGTGCGGCGGATCGCGGCGAGGCCGTGCCCCGCGGCGACGGCGTTGCGGGCGCCGCCGACGCCGTCGTCGACGACGCTGAGCAGGAGCCGGCGGCGGTCGGTGACGGTCAGCTGGACTTTGATCCGGCAGGGGCCGGCGTGTTTGGCGGCGTTCACCATCGCCTCGCGGGCGGCCTTGATCAGGGCATCGGCCGGGGTCCGGCGGGCCCGGTTGGCCGCCTCGACCGCCGCGGGCGGCAACTGCAGGTGGATGGCGACGGAGAACTCCTGCTCGACCCGGGCCACCGCCGCCGCGAGGCGCTGGTCGAATTCCGGCGAGGTCGGCGAGGAGAGCTGGTGGATGACCTTGCGGATCGTCGTGTCGGCGCGGACCAGCAGGCCGAGCGTGCGTTCGATCCCCGCCCCCGCCTCGCCGGTGGCGGGTTCGCGCTCGAGGATCGCGTCGAGGTTCAGCTGGGCGGCGAAAAGGATCTGGGCGACGTCGTCGTGGAGGTCGTCGGCGATCCGCTGGCGTTCCTGCAGCCGGGCCAGCTCGGCCCGCTGCTGCTGGTAGCGCTCGGTGGCGAAGCTGAGCGAGCCGAGGCCGGCGAGCCGGATCAGGGCCTGGCGCTCCTCGCGGGCGAACGGCTCGGCGCGGGTCCGCATCGCCGCCAGCGTGCCGATCCGGTGGCCTGAGAGGTGGACCGGCGCGTAGAAGACCGCCCAGCCTGGGTCGCCCGCCTTTTCCGGGCCGACCACGTAGGCCCGCATCCCGGGCCGGCGACTCACCTCGTCGAGGACGACCTCCTCCAGCGGGCTGTGGCCGTGGCGCCAGATCGCCGGTTCGCCGCCGTCCGGGACCATCGCGACGAAGTTCGCCTCGACCGCCTGGCCGACCTCGCCGATCGCGGGGCGCAGGAAGTCCATCACGCTCTCCCCCGAGGCGACGGCGACGGCGACCGAGGAGAGGATCTCCTCCAGCTTGCCCTGGCGGCGCAGCTTGAAGAGGGTCCGGGCCAGCTCCAGCGCCCCGGCGACCCGCGGCGTCAGCGAGGCCGCCGTCTCCACGTCGGCGACGGTGAAGTCGCGGCTCGGGTTGGCGACGTGGAGGACCCCGATCGGCCGCCCGGCGAGGTGGAGCGGCGTCGTCATCAGCTTCTCGATCCCGAAGGCGCGCACGTATTCCTGGCTGATCCCCGGGTCCTTGGTGGCCGCGTTGGAGAAGTCGCCGCGGCCGGTGGTGAAGACGCGGGCCCAGTTGGAGGTCGGGTCGAGCACCTTGATCTGGCAGGAGAGCGCCACCTCGCGGCTGACGGCGAAGGAGCCGCCGACCATCTGCAGGACTTCGCGCTCCTCGTCCCAGACCATGATCCCGGTCTTCTCGGCGCCGAAGAGGGGCGCCACCGCGGCCTCGATCGCGCGCGCCAGCTCGGCGAAGTTGTGGGCGGAGAGGACCAGCTCGTCGAGCGCCGCGAGGCTCTGGCCGCGGCCCGGGTCGAGCGAGCCGTCGCGCGGCCGGCCGCGGTCGTGGTCGAGGGCGATCGCCGCCTGGCGGGCGACGGTCGGCGCCATCGCCTCGTTGCGGAACTGGCCCGGCTCGCGCTTGAAGGCGTAGATCGTGCCGAGGCGCTCGTCGCCGACCCGGATCGGCGTCGCCAGGACGGCGGCGAAGCCGTGGCCGATGACGATCCCGGTGCCGGAGAGGCGGGCGCCGGCGAGGAAGGGGATCCCGAGCGAGTCGCGCCCCCGCAGGTCGAGCGAGGCGTCGAGGTGGGTGAGGCCGCGGCGCAGGTCGTCGAGGTTGCGGCCGTCGAAGCCGGCGACCCCGGCGACCGAGATCAGGCGCTCGCCGCTGGAGGAGCGACCGCTCGCGGCCAGGGTGATGACCACGGTCTCGCAGCCGAGCGTCCGCTGCGCGGCGGCGGCGATCTCGTCGAGGGAGTGATCCCCCGCGACCGGGGCCCCGGTCGATGCGGCGAAGCTCACAGCTCGGCCTGCGAGATCCCGTCCTCGAGGGCCGGGGCGATGAAGCCGGTCCGGATCGCTTTGGCGATCAATTCGGTCTTCGTCCGCGCCGAGAACTTCTCCTTCAGCTTCTGCACGTGGAAGCGGACGGTCGACTCGGAGATGTAGAGCCGCTCACCGATCTCGCTGTTGGTCATCCCCTGGGCGGCGAGTTCGAGCACCGCTTCCTGGCGCGGGGTCGGGATCGCGTCGTCCATCCGCGAGGCGACCACCGCGTGCAGCTGCTTGACGATCTGGGGGGCGGCTTCGCCGGCGGCGGAGCCGTCCTCGGCGATCACCCGCTCGATCGCCGCGCGCAGCTCCGGCAGGCCCGCCGCCTTGGTCACGTAGGCCGCGGCGCCGGCGTCGAGCGCCGCCCGCACCGTGCCCTCGCCGAGGTAGGTGGTGAGGATGATCACGGCGGTCGAGGGGAAGCGGGTGCGGATCTCTTTGGTCAGGTCCTCGCCCCGCATGTCGGGCAGGCGCAGGTCGACGAGGGCGATGTCGGGCAGCGTCTGCCGCGCCCGCTGCAGCGCTTCTTTCCCGGTCGCGGCGGTCCCCACGATCTCGAACCGCTCGTCGGCGGCCAGCGCCGAGGCGAGCCCTTCGCGTACCACCTCATGGTCGTCGACGATCAACAGGCGCTTCTGCATTGACACTCTCCTCCGGAAGTCCCTACCTTCCAAACGAACCCAGGCGCACTCTAGCGCACCGCGCCCTACCGCGCGGTCGATTGGTGGCTTTCGGCACGTGCTACCAGCCCATCAGGGCGGCGAGGTCGGCCCGCAGCCCCGGAAACACGAAACGCGACCATGCGGCGCGGATGTCGGTCGATTCACCGGCCGCGTAGAGGGACAATCCCGTACCCATGATCGAGAACAGCATCAGGGCACCCAAAGCGGCGTACCGGTCGACTACCGCGCGGTCGACCGAGTCGCCGGTCGCGGCCTCGTAGCGGCGCTCCAGCCAGTCCCGCTCGGCGACCGCCCCGGTCAGCGGCGAGCGCGTGTCCTCGCTGATGAAGCGCCCGGCGCTGTAGGGCAGCGCCATGTAGCCGAGGTCGAAGCGGGGATCGCCGATGTAGGCGAGCTCCCAGTCGAGCACCCCGGTCATGCGGCCGTCGGCGACCAGGCAGTTGCCGATCCGGTAGTCGCCGTGGACCAGCCGCGGCTCGACCGGGTCGGGCGGGTCGTCGAGCAGCCAGGCGTAGGCCTCCTCGACGATCGGGTCGGGGACGAGGCGGATGTCCTCGTAGATGTCGCGCCAGCGGCCGACCGTGGCGCGGAAGTCGCGCTCGACCACGACCCCGGCGAGCTTCTCCGGGGCGACCGCGTGGATCGCCGCCATCCCGTCGACGAAGTCCTCGGCGATCCCGCGCCCGGCCTCCCAATCGGCCTCGAGCAGCTCGCGGTCGGGGCGGCGCCAGACGTTCAGGCCCTCGCCCTCGAGGCGCTCCATCAGGAAGTAGGGGCCGCCGAACGGGGTGTCGGCGCTCGGCTCGTAGCCGTACACGCGCGGCGCCGGGACCGGCTCGCCTTCGAGCACGCGGTAGATCTCGAACTCCTGGCCGAGGTCGGTGTCCAGCACCGAGTCCTCGGGACGGACGCGGCCGATGTAGCGGGCGAGGCCCTCGCGGTCGGGGTCCTCGACGTCGATCGCGTAGGTGTGGCGGGACCAGCCGCCCTCCATCTGGGTCAGGCCGACGACGCTCGCGCGGGTCCCGGCCGCGTCGACGCTCCGCAGCGTCTCCAGCGCCGCGGCGGCGCGGGCCGGATCGATCTCGCTCACCGCTTCGCCCTTTCGGGCCGGGCGGCCAGCGCGAGCAACTCCCGCTCCGTCATCTCCCGCAGCACCGAATGAATCCGCCCCCTGAGTTGACGGGCCGAAAACCCGTCAGATAGTCCGGTTTTCGGCCCATCAACGTCGCTGTCGCGGAGTTCGGCGAGGAGGTCGACCAGGATCCCGCCGATCGCGATCGCGTCGGGGGCGGCCTCGATCTTTGCCGCCGCGGGATGGTCGGCGAGCGCCTTGAGCAGCTCGGCGCGGAGCCAGGCGAGGAGCTCGGCTTCGGCGCTCACTTCGGCGGCCAGCAGGCGGCTGACGCTGTAGGCGGAGAGGAGCTGCCCGCGGGCGTAGTCGTCGGGCGGGCCGGACGCTCCCGCGGCGGTGCGGGCGGTGGCTCCGATGCCGGTGATCAGCTGGTCGGTGCGCAGGGAGTTGAACATGTCAGGCGACCTCGATCGGGCCGGCGGCGAGGTCGAGGACGATCTTGCCGGTATGGGCGCGGTCTTCGAGCATCTCATGGGCGCGGACCACTTCCGCCGGCGGCAGCACCGTCACCTCGGGCCTCAGGTCGTCGGCCCGCCAGGCGTCGAGCACGGCGTCGATCGCCCGGCGCGGCTCGGCCGGGTCGCGGTCGATGATCCGGGCGGTGACAAACCCGGCGATCGACTGGTTGCGCGGCATCAGCGCCCGGGTGTCCATCGTCCCCGCCGTCTGGCTGGCGGCGCCGCAGACCACGTAGCGCCCGTGGAAGGCCATCGCCTTCAGGCTCGGCGCGACGAGCGGGCCGTTCACCCCGTCGACGACGACGTCGGCGCCGTGGCCGTCGGTCAGCTCGCGGACCCGGGCGGCGAGGGTGTCGGGATCGGCGAGGATCGCGTGCTCGGCCCCGTGGCCGCGGGCGATCTCGAGCTTCGCCTCGGTCGAGGCGGTGGCGATCGGCCGCGCCCCGGCGGCGACCGCCAGCTGGATCGCCAGGCCGCCGACCCCTCCCGCCCCGGCGTGGACCAGCACCCAGTCCCCGGGCGCGACGTAGCCGAAGCGGTGGAGCGAGTACCAGGCGGTCGTCCCCTGGATGAAGATCGCCGCCAGCACGGTCGGGTCGATGTCCTCGGCGACGGCGAAGACGCGGTGGCGCGGCGCCACCAGGAGGTCGGCGTAGCCGCGCCCGTTGTCGTTGAAGACGATCACCCGCGTGCCGGGCGCGAGCTCGCCGGAGGGGTCCTCGACGACACGGCCCGCGGCCTCGAAGCCGGGGGTGAAGTCGAGCGGCTGGTCGCGACGGTACTCGCCGCGGCGGACCATCGTGTCGCCGAAGTTGACGCCGATCGCCTCGATCGCGACCGCGACCTCGTCGGGCCCCGGCGCCGGCGCGTCGGCCTCGACCCAGCGCATCACCTCGGGCCCGCCGAACCGCTCGAGCGCGATCAGCCGGCGGCGACGGGCACTCACGCCCTCACCCCGCCCATCGTCTCGACGATCCGGGTCGCGTTCTCGACCGCGCGCTCCGGGCTGATCCCGTAGCTCGGCACGTAGAGAATCAGGTGGTCGAGGACGCCCTCGTAACGACGGGCGGCGGCTTTTACTTCGTCTGGGGTCCCGGCGAGGGCCATGCGGTCGACCATCTCCGGGGTCACCGCGGCGACCATCCCGTCCCAGTCGCCGGCGGCGAAGGCGCCGCGGATCGCCTCCGCGGCGGCGCCGAAGCCGTGCGAGTCGAGCATCGCTCCGTAGGTCTTCGCCGAGCAGTAGAAGGCGATCTGGGCGGCGGCCTCGCGGCGGGCGCGGTCGGCGTCGTCGTTGACCACCGAGATCACCAGGGTGGAGACGGCGATCTCGGCGGGGTCGCGGTCGGCGTGCGCGGCACCCCGCTCGATCGCCGGGCGGACGACCTCGGCGATGTGCTCGACCGTGAAGAGGGCGTGGCCGAGGAGCCCGTCGGCGACCCGTCCGGCGCTCTCGATCATCCGCGGGTTGACCCCGGCGGTCCAGATCGGGATCCGCTCGCGGAGCGGCGCCTTCATCTCCCCGGTCGGCTTCATCCGCAGGCGGTAGAAGCGGCCCTCGTGGTCGACCGGAGCCTCGTGCAGGCGCCAGAGGTCGCGCAGCAGCGGCACCAGCTCCTCGATCCGCTTCGCCGGCGCCTCCGGGTCCTGGCCGTGCCAGTCGGAGATCATCCGGCGGGTGCCGTTGCCGATCCCGAGGACGAAGCGGCCGTCGGAGATCTCGTCGAGGTCGCGGGCCTCGGCGGCGAGGGTCAGCGGGCTGCGGCCGACGCCGTAGGCGATCGCCGTGCCGACCCGGCAGCGCTCGGTCCGGTTCGCCATCTCGGCGACCGAGATCGTCGCCGAGCGGTCGTACAGCTCCGGCGCCCAGGCGGCGTCGAGCCCGGCCGCCTCGGCGGCGGCGGCGAGGTCCCCCATCGCCCGCACCGAGGTGCCCTGCGACTCGATCCCGAAGGTCAGCTGCGCCACTTGACGGCCCCGCTCAGGCGCCGCTGAACTGCGGCGTGCGCTTCTCGCGGAAGGCGCCGAGGGACTCCTTGAAGTCCTGGCCCCGGGTGGCGAGGGTCTGGCCGCGGTTCTCGACCTCGACCGCGTTGCGGAGGCTGCCGGCGTCGACGTTCGCCATCAGGACGCGCTTGGTCAGCGTGATCCCGAAGGGCGAGTTGGAGGCGATCCGCTTGGCCAGGGCGATCGACTCGTCGAGCAGCGCCTCGGGGGCGACGACCCGGTTGACGAGCCCGATCCGCTCCGCCTCGACCGCGTCGATGAAGTCCCCGGTGAGCATGATCTCGGCGGCGCGGCCGAGCCCGACGACGCGCGGCAGGGACCATGACACGCCGACGTCCCCGGCCGAGAGGCCGATGCGGACGAAGGCGGCGTTGAAGCGGGCGTTGGCGTCGGCGATACGGATGTCGGCGGCCAGCGCGAGGCCGAGCCCACCGCCCGCGGCGGCGCCGTTGACCGCGGCGATGACCGCCTGCGGCAGGTCGTGGAAGCGTTCGAAGGCGCCCGCCCAGTGCTCCTGGCCCTGCATCATCTCGTTGGCCGACATCCGCGGCAGCTCTTCGGCGTCGTCGAGGTCGAGCCCGGCGCAGAAGCCCTCGCCTTCGCCGGTGACGATCAGCGCCCGGATCGTCTCGTCCTTGCGCACCTTGGCCAGTAGGTCGTGCATCTCGTCGAACATCTGGAAGGTGATCGCGTTGCGCTGCCGCGGCCGGGTCAGGGTCAGCACCGCGACCCCGTCGGCGGGGCGGGTCAGCTCGAGCGTCTCGTAGTCCATCGTCATCTCCTCGGGATCAGCCGGCCGTGACCGGCGTCTGGGCTTCCGCGCGAGCGGCTTGAGCTTCCGCGCGAGCGGCTGATTTCTTCAGCTCGAAGCGCGCGATCACTTGCTTGTGCACCTCGTCGCCGCCGTCGCCGATCCGCAGCATGCGGTTGTAGCGGTACATCCAGGAGAGCGGCGTGTCGTCGGAGACGCCGGCGCCGCCGAACACCTGGATCGCCCGGTCGACGATCCCCAGCACCGTCTTCGGCACCACCAGCTTGGTCACCGAGAGCTCGCGCCGAGCCTCGCGGTTGCCGACCGTGTCGAGCCGCCAGGCGGCGTTCAGGGTCAGCAGCTTGGCCTGGTCGATCTCCGCCCGTGAGGTGGCGATGAAGTCCTGGATGAACTGGCGGTCGGAGAGCTTGGTGCCGAACATCTCGCGGCTCTGGGCGCGGTCGCACATCATCTCCAGCGCCCGCTCGGCGACCCCGATCAGCCGCATGCAGTGGTGGATGCGGCCCGGGCCGAGGCGGTCCTGGGACACTTTGAAGCCCGAGCCGACCTCGTTCAGCGTTGCCTCGGCAACCGGCACGCGGCAGTCTTCGTAGGCGATTTCCCAGTGGCCGGGGCCGTCCACGTGGCCCATGTTGGAGAGCGGGCGGACCATGTTGAAGCCGGGGGCATCGGTCGGGACGAGGAGCATCGTCGCCCGCTTGTGCGGCGGCGCGTCGGGGTCGGTGACCGCCATCACGATCGCGACCGAGGCGCCGAGCGCGTTGGTCGTCCACCACTTGCGGCCGTTGATCACCCAGTCGTCGCCGTCGCGCACGGCGCGGCATTTCAGCCCGGTCGGGTCGTTGCCCGCGGTTTCCGGCTCGGTCATCGAGAAGCAGCTGCGGATCTGGCCCTCGAGCAGCGGATGGAGCCAGCGCTCGCGCTGCCCCGCGTCGGCGTGCTCGACCAGGATCTCCATGTTCCCCGAGTCCGGCGGCTGACAGTTGAAGGCGTAGGCGGCGGGGATCGTCGCCCGGCCGATCTCTTCGTTGACGATCCCGTAGTCGACGTTGGAGAGGCCGGGCCCGTCCTCCGCGTCGGGGAGGAAGAGGTTCCAGAGGCCCTCGGCCTTCGCCTTCTCGCGGATGCCGACGAGGATCTCGGGGAACGCGACGGTCGTGCTCACCTCGCGGTCGAGGGCCTCTTCGATCTCCAGTTCCTGCGGGTAGATGTGCTCGTCCATGAAGGCACGGACGCGCTGCGACAGGTCCTTGGCGCGGTCGCTCGGCTCGAAATCCATCGGGTCGCTCCTCGGGGTCTTCGGTTTCGCCGGCCCTCTCCCGGCAGTCGGACGATCATCCTCGACCGGGCGCTCCGACCGTGCTGGCACATTCGACAGTTGGCGCGCGCGGGGCGCCGGAGCAAGCTTCGGCCGATGACTCCCGAAGACACTCCGGCACTCTCCAACGTCACCTACGACGAGCTTTCCGAGGGGCAGGTACTGGGCACGGTGACCGAGCCGGTGAGCGCCGAGATGGCGGGCTCGCTGATCGGCGAGATCGGCGCCCCGGGCGAGTCCCCGGTCGCGCCGCCCGCAGTCTTCCCGGTGCTCTTCCTGAAGGCGCTGCGCCGCACGCTCGGCGGCATCCCCAACGGCGGGGTGCTGGCAAAGTACGAGCTGCGCTTCGGCGAGCCGCTGGCGGCCGACGGCCGCGAGGCGACGGTCGAGGTGTCGATCGCCGAGAAGTACGTGCGCCGCGAGCGTCCCTACGTCGTCGTCCAGTTCGCGATCGACGACGCCGACGGGAAGCGGGCCCTGACCGGGCTGAAGACGATCATGTGGCCCACCGGGCCGGGAGAGGAGTGAGCGCGATGCCGACCGAGGACTTCCCCTCCGCGTCCGAACACGTGACCCAGGAGACGATCAACCGCTACGCCGACATCTCCGGCGACTACAACCCGATCCACGTCGACGAGGAGGCCGCCGCCGCCTCGGAGTTCGGCGGCACGATCGCCCACGGCCCGATCGCCCTGCAGACCTTCTTCCGCTCCCTGACCGAGTGGCTCGACTCCCCCGCCCCCCCGGCCGGCACGGTCGTCAACATCACCTTCCGCGCCCCGACCCTCCCCGGCGACACGATCCATTCCGAGCTCCGCTCCCAGGAGGGCGACGAGATCGCCGCCGAGTGCGTCAACCAGGACGGCACCACCGTGATCTCGGCGAAAGCGACGATCCCGAGCTAGCCGTTCGTCGCTTGTCCCCCGTACGAGGGACAAGCGACGAACGGTCAGTAGCGCATCAACGTCGTCAGCTCGGAACGGAGCGAGGAGAGGGCGAAGCGGGTCCAGGCCATGCGGACGTCGGTGGTGCGGCCGTCGACGTACATGCGGATGCCGGTGGTGAGGATCGCGGTCAGCATCAGGTCGGCGAGGACGGCGTAGGTGCGGACGACCTCGCGATCGACGGGGCGGCCGGAGCGGGCCTCGTATTGGTCGAAGAACCACTCGCGCTCGGCGATCGAGCCGAGCAGCGGCGAGCCGGGGTGGGTGAAGCGCCCGGCCTCGTATTCGAGTGAGATGTAGCCAAGGTCGTAACGCGGGTCGCCGACGTAGGAGAGCTCCCAGTCGAGGATCGCGGTGATCCGGCCGTCCCGGTTCAGGCAGTTGCCGATCCGGTAGTCGCCGTGGACCAGGGTCGGCTCGACCGGGTCGGGCGGGTGGTCGCGCAGCCAGGCGTAGGCGTCCTCGACGATCGGATCGCGGACCAGCGCCATCTGGCCCTGCACCTCCTCCCAGTGGGAGACGGCGGCCTCGAAGTCGCGGCGCGCCAGCACCGGCGGGGCGTCGGCGTCGGGGATCGCGTGGATCCGGACCAGCGAGGTGAGCAGGTCCTCCGCCAGCGAGCCTCCCCCCTCCCAGTTCGCCTCCAGCTCGACCCGGTCGCGGCGGCGCCAGACGTTCGGCGAGGAGCCGGGCGCGCGGTCCATCACGAAGAAGGGCCCGCCGAAGGCGTTGGCGCCCTCCTCGTAGGCATAGACCGCGGGCACCGCGATCCCGCGCGCGCCGAGCAGCCGGTAGACCTCGAACTCCTGGCGCAGGTCGGTGTCGAGCAGGGCGCCCGGCGGCTTCACGCGGACGACGAATTCGCGGACCGCGCCGGCAGGGTCGGCGGTCGCCAGCACGTGGGCCTGCCGCGACCAACCGCCCTCGAGCTGGGTCAGGCCGGTCGCCCGCTCGCCGTCGGCGAGAGCGTCCGCCCCGGCGAGCGCCGCCATCGCCGCGGCCTGGCGCTCGGCATCGGTCGCCGTCCCCCCCGCCATCGCTCAGGCCGCCACGAGGATCGCGATTTCGCGGTCGCAGAGCTCGCGCAGGACGCCGCGCAGCGCGGCCAGCGCGCGGCGCGAATCCTCGTCGTCGGCGGCGCGCAGCTCCTCCATCAGGGACGCGAGGCGCGCCCCGGCCTCCTCCGACTGCGCGGCCGACAGCGGCGCCTCGCCGCGCTCGGCGAGGACCTCCGCGCTCGCCGCCTCCAGCCACTCCGCCAGCCCGCGTCGCCCCTCCTCCTCGGCGGCCAGGTGGCGGCAGACGCTGAAGGCCGAGAGCACCTGCCCGCGGCTGTACTCGTCGTCGGCCCCCCCGGCGGCGCTCGCCTCGAGCACCGCGCCCACAGCGCGCACCACTTCCGCGGTCGACATCGGATTCAGCATCGACCCGATCCAAGCAGCGTCCCCGCCGTCCCGGCACTGGCAGAAGGATCAGTTCCGGGGCGCCGGGGCGCGCGGCGAGGCTGGGGGGATGAGCGACCCACGCAGACCGACGATGAAGACCGCGATCACCGAGCGCCTCGGGATCGAGTTCCCCCTGCTCGCCTTCTCCCACAGCTACGACGTGGTCGTCGCGGTGTCGCGGGCCGGCGGGATGGGCGTGCTCGGCGCCGCCCAGCTGAGCGTCGAGGAGCTGGAGCGCGACCTCGCCCGGCTCGACCAGGAGCTCGGCGACACCCCCTACGGCGTCGACCTCCTCCTCCCCGGCCGCTACGAGAAGGCCGACGAGGGCGGGCTGTCGCGCGAGGAGCTGGTCGGCCAGGTCCCCGACGAGCACCGCGCCTTCGTCGCCGGGCTGATGGACGAGTACGGCGTGCCGGAGCTGGCGGAGGGCTACGAGTTCGGCGACATCGTCGACGGCGAAGGCGTCCCGGTGACCGGCAACCACACCTACACGGCGAAGGACAACCAGCCGCTGCTGGACGTCTGCCTGGCCTCCGGGATCACCCTCTTCGCCAACGCGCTCGGCGTCGCGCCGGCGGAGACGATCGATGCCTTCCACGAGCGCGGCATGCTCGTCGCCGGTCTCGCCGGCACCGCCCGCCACGGCGAAAAACACCGCCAGGCCGGGACCGACATCGTGATCGCCCAGGGCTACGAGGCGGGCGGCCACACCGGGGAGATCGGCAGCATGGTGCTGATCCCCGACGTGGTCGACGCGGTCGAAGGGACGCCGGTGCTGGCGGCGGGCGGGATCGCCTCGGGGCGCCAGATGGCGGCGGCGATGACCCTCGGCGCGGCCGGCGTCTGGACCGGCTCGGTCTGGCTGACCAGCGAGGAGGCGGAGACCACCGACGTCGTCCGCGAGAAGTTCGTCGGCGCGGTCGCCGCCGACACAGTGCGCTCGCGCGCCTGCACCGGGCGCCCCGCGCGGCAGCTGCGCTCGGGCTGGAGCGAGGCCTGGGAGCAGGCCGAGATCGAGCCCCTCGGCATGCCCCACCAGGGCATCCTCTACGCCGAGCCGCAGGTGCGGATCGCCCGCGGCGCCGCCGTCGACGCGGGCCGCTCGCGGGAGCTCGCCACCTACTTCGTCGGCCAGGTGGTCGGCCGCCTCGACAGCGTCCGCCCGGCCGCCGCGATCTTCGACGAGATCGTCACCGACTGCGCCGCCCTGATCGAGCCCTGAGCCGCACTGGCGCTAGCGCCAGTTGTCCGTCGTAAACCCGAAGAGCACCCTGGAGGAGAGATGGGATCGACCGCTGTGACCGCCGACGACGGACTGCGCCTGGAAGCGCAGGACGAGTACCCGCACGCGGTCGACGACCTGGTCAACTTCAACGAGTCGGTCTACGCCTCCGGGTGGCAGGCGGACACCAAGATGGGTGGCTGGATGCGGCTCGGCAACCGCGTCAACGAGGGCTACGCCGAGCTGTCGGTCTGCCTCTACCTGCCCGACGGACGGGTCGCCTGCCAGTTCCAGCGGCCGGAGATCACGACGAATCAGGGCTTCGACGCAGGGGGCCTGCGTTACGGGGTCAAGGAGCCGTTCAAGAGCCTGGAGATGGAGTACGAGGGCGAGCTGTTGGTGCTCGACGACCCCGAGGACCTGCGCGACCCGAAGCGGATGTTCGACACCGCGCCGCGCGCCGAGGGCCACGTCCGCTTCGACATCCGCGGCGTCTCCCCGGTCCACGGCGGCGAGCCGCGGACGCCCGAGCAGGAGCGCCTCATGTACTACGGCCCGCGGTTCTCGCGCGGCCACTTCAACCAGCACACCGGGGTGCGGGGGGAGATCCGGGTCGGCGAGGAGGTCTTCCCGCTCGGCGACGCCTACGGCTGGCGCGACCACTCCTGGGGCCCGCGCTACTGGCAGGAGATCTGGGCCTACCGCCTGCTGATCGCCAACTTCGGCCCCGACCGCGGCTTCATGCTGCTGAAGAACATCTACCCGGACGGGACCTCCCGCCGGCTCGGCGTCCTCCAGATCGACGGTGAGTACCACGAGGTGACCGACCTCGACCTCCACACCGAGTGGTCCGAGGACCAGGACCCGATGACCACCAAGATCGGCGTGCGGACCGCGGCCGGAACCGCGCTGATCGAGGGGCGCACGCTGACCCTCGCCCCGCTGCGCAACCGGCGCCGCACCACCGAGGGCGAGCTGCTCATCTCCCGCGTCGCCGAGGCCTTCACCGAGTACACCTGGGACGGCCAGGTCGGCTACGGGATCGCCGAGTACATCGAGCGGGTCGAGGACGGCGTCGCCGTCGGGTTCCCGCTCTGAGCCCGGCGATGGGCGCGCCCTCGTCTGACTCCGGCGCGGCGCCCTTCTGGTGGCCGCACGAGCCGGGGCCGGAGGAGACCGTCGCCGAGCTCCTCGCCTCGCGGGTGGAGCTGCGCGGGGACGCCACCGCGCTGATCGCGCCGAGCCTGACCGCGCCCGACGCGGCGGGCCGCGCGGAGACCTTCCTCACCTTCGGCGAGCTGCGCGAGCGGGCGGGCCGGATGGCGAGCGTCCTGCGCGAGGCCGGGGTCGGGCCGGGCGACCGGGTCGGGATCCTGCTCGACAACGACGGCGCGATCGAGGCCCAGATCACCTACCACGCGTCCCACCTGCTGGGCGCGATCAACGTCCCGCTGAACACCCGCTACGTCGCCCGCGAGCTGGAGTACGTGCTCGGCTTCACCGAACCGAAGGCGGTCGTCTTCGGCGGCGCCCACGCCGAGCGGCTCGCGGCGCTGCGCGCGACGGTCCCGGAGGCGGCGCTGTTCGAGGCGGGCGCCGGGGCGCCGACCCTGGGGCGGCCACTGGGCGAGCTCCTCGCCGCAGCGGCGCCGCTCACCGAACCGGCCCCGCTCGACCCCGACCAGGACGCCGACTGGATCTTCACCTCGGGCACCACCGGCAACCCGAAGGCAGTCGCCCTCACCCACCGCGGCTCGGTCGCCTGCGGCTACCAGACGGTCGGCGCCTGGGGCCTCGATCCCGACAGCGTCTACCAGTCCTTCGCCCCCTTCTTCACCAGCACCGGCTGCCACTCCAACCCGCTCTCCTGCCTCGCCGCCGGCTGTGCCTACGTGATCGAGCCGCAGTTCGACGTGCAGGCCTCGCTCGACCGGATCGAGCGCCACGGCACCACCTCCACCTTCCTGATCAACTCGGTCCTCTCGCTGATCCTCGAACGCCGCAGCCGCGCGGAACTGGACGCCTACGACTTCTCCGCCCTGCGGCGCGTCTGTTACGGCGCCCAGCCCTCGAGCCCGGCCTTCTACCACCGCATTCGCGAAGAGATCGGCGAGGCCTGGGAGGTCGAACTGGTCAACATCTACGGCCTCACCGAGGGCGGCACCACCGGGATCTACCTGAGCGATGCCGACCACGCCGAGGCGCTTCAGCGCATCGGCCCTTATGGCATCTCGATCGGCCGCAACGGCTTCCGCGACTGGGTCGAATGGACGGTGCTGCGCGAAGACGACGACCGACCGGCGGCGCCGAACGAGGTCGGCGAGCTCTGCGTCAAAGGGCCGAGCACGATGTCCCGCTACGTCGGCCGGCCCGAGGAGACCGAGCGTGCCCTGCGCGGCGGCTGGCTCCACACCGCCGACTCGGCGATGCTCGACGAGGACGGGTTCCTCTTCTTCGTCGACCGCAACAAGCAGATGATCCGCCGCGGCGGCCTCAACATCTCCTCGGCCGAGGTCGAGGGCGTCCTGCTCGAGCACCCCGGCGTGGTCGAGGTCGCCGTCGTCCCCCTCCCCAACCCGGTCCTCGGCTCCGACGTCCGCGGCGTCGTCGTCCCCGCCGACCCGCCCCCCACCGCCGAGGAGCTGATCGCCTTCTGCGCCGAGCGCCTCGCCGACTACAAGGTCCCGACCCAGATCGACTTCATCGACGCCCTGCCGCGAAACGGCATGAACCGCGTGATGAAGGGCGTGCTGACCGGCGAGCGTGAATCCCTCAGCTCCTGAGGGTGCCCTCTGGGTCGACGCGCTCGCGGAGGGTTTGGAGCTCTTCGGCGGTCGGGGGCTCGGTTACCGGTGGGTCGGTGGGGCCGGCCAAGTCGAAGCCGGTCGCCTCCTGGGCGGCCTCCATCGTCACGCCCTCGTGGAGGCTGCGGACGCGCATGTCGCCGGAGTCGTCGAGGTCGAAGACTCCCAGCGGCGAGAGGATCAGGCGGACGCCGCCGCCGGGGAGCTTCAGGCGCTCGCGCTCGGTGCGGTCGCCGAGGGCGGTGATCAGGGCGACGCGCTCGACGAAGGTGCGGGCGTCGTGGCGCGGCATCACGATGTAGTAGCCGGAGCAACTGGAGCTCATCGAGCCGAGGGCGACGCCGCCCGGGCCGCGGAGCTTCCAGCCGCCATCCTCGCCGGGGATGCCGAAGAGGTTGATGTTGCCGCGGCGGTCGACCTGCAGGCCGCCGACGAAGAAGACGTCGGGGCGGCGCCCGTAGTCGAAGGCCTTTTCCTGCACCATCAGCGCCTCGCCGACCTGCGATCGCGGGTCGAAGAGGAACGGGTAGACGGGCGGCGTCTCCGCGCCGCCGCCGAGGGCGGTGACGCCGAGGCCGACCAGGACCCGCAGGTCGGGCAGGCGGGTGAGGCCCGCCATCACCGAGGCGGCCCGCGCCATCGGCATGTTGGCGCCGATCTGGACGGTGCGGTCCTCGGGGCGCAGGTCGCGCGCGAGGACGACGGCGAAGAGCTCGTCGATCGAGTAGTCGGCCATCAGACGAGGAGCGAGGAGATGCGGCGGATGCCGATCTGCTCGAGGTAGGTGTCGTGGTCCACTTCCGGTCCGGCGTAGCGCTCCAGATAGGCCTCGAGGTCGGCCTCCTCGCGGGTCGCGCCGAGGAACTCCTTCAGGTGCTCGACGTCGGCGACCATCGTCGCGCAGGAATAAGGGTGGGTGCCGAACGGCGCCCGCACCACGCGGGTGTCCTGCCAGTACCAGGTGCGCTCCGGCGCCCGCCGGATCACCTCGTTGGGGACGACGCGCTCGCACTGGAGGATCACCGTCTCCGCCGCCGAGCCGAGCGCCAGATCCATGTTGCCGGTGCCCTGCGGCTGCGCGTTGCCGTACTCGTCGGCGATCTCGGCGTAGACCAGGGCGAAGTCGAGCGGCATCGCCGGGATCGCCAGCAGCTCCTCGCCGGCGAGCGGATCGGTGAAGGTCTCGATGCCCTCATTCAGCGATGGAAGGTCGGTGCCGACGCCGCCCCGCCAGGGCATGAACGGGAGGCGCTGGGCGGCGGCGCGGAGGCCGGCGACGCAGTGGCCCTCGTCGACGTCTTCGATCTTGATCGTCCCCGCCTGGGCGGCCGCCCGGTAGACCGGGCCGAGCCCGGCGAGGAACTCGTAGCCGATGTAACAGGTGACCAGCTTCTCGACGCAGCCGGCCGCGATCAGCAGCTCGACGTCGAGCCCGGAGACCGGGGCGACGACGGTGAGGCCGCGGACCCGGCGGCGAGCCAGCTCGCGCACCAGCGCCATCGGGTGGGCCGCGGTGACGGCGCCGCCGATCCCGATCGTGGCGCCGTCGCCGACGTCGGCCAGCGCCTCCGCCAGCCCGGTGACGACGGGCGTCCGCTCCACCGTGGCGCCGCTCATACGACCGAGATCCGCACGAGCGGCTCCACCGACCCGAGCGCGGGCAGGTCGCGGATCGTCTCCGCCAGCTGCTCGAAGGCGGCCTCGGAGATCTCCATCTCCTCCCGCAGCCGCCGCGAGTTCCGCAGCACGCCCTCCCAGTCCCAGCCGTAGGTCGAGTCGTCGGGGATCAGCTCGCGGACGTGGCGCTCGCCGGTCGTCGTCGTCAGCTCGATCCGCGAGGCCAGCGGCGGCAGGTTCTCGTCCGGGAGGACCTCGGTGCGGGCGACCAGCTCGCGGATCGTCGGGTCCTCGGTCCGGTGCAGCCCGGCCAGCGTCGCCTCGCGATCCTTGATCGCCATCGCGACGCAGAACGGAGCGCTCATCAGGCTCGCCCCGACGTCCTCGAACGGGCCCCAGTTGAGCGTCCCCGGATAGGACCGGTCGACCGGGTTCAGGAGGCAGCGGATGCTCTCGATTTCGTCGGTCTCCACGTCGGCGTCGGCGACCAGGCCGATCGCCGCCTCGACCGGGCTCTGGGTGATGTTGCAGACCGGATAGGGCTTGTAGATGACGTCGAGGATGCGCCAGCGCTCGCCCGGCTGGAAGTCCTCCCCGTCGATCTCCTCGACCCCGGCGAAGGCGCGCGCCAGGCCGGCCCGCCCCTCCAGCCATTCGCTCGCCCCGGCCGCCCCGTTGGCGGCGAGGCGCGCCGCCCAGAGGCCGTTGCGGGCGGCCATCCCGAGCTCCCAGCGCCACTCGGTCGTGCCCTCGATCCAGGTCTGGGAGAGGCCGCCGCTGAAGCTCGAGGCGATCGCGATCGCGTTGGCGATCCCCTCCTCGTCGAGCCCCAGGAGCGAGGCGCAGGCGGCCGCCGAGCCGAGCGTCCCGTAGACCATCGAGGCGCGGAAGCCACGCGGGGTCGTCGACGGCTCGAGCGCGTCGCCGACCGTCCCGGCGACCTCGTAGCCCGCGACCACGGCGCGCAGGAAGCGCTCGCCGTCGGCGCCGAGCTGCTCGGCCAGCGCCAGCGACGGTGGGATCACCGAGGATCCGAGGTGGGACTTGGCCGAGTAGTAGGTGTCGTCCTGGGCCCGCGCGTGCATCAGCACGGCGTTGGCGAAGGCGGCGTGCTCGGCGTCCACGTTGCCGCCGTGGCAGAGCAGCGTCGACTCGGCCGGGCCGCGGTCTTCGACCACCGGCCAGACGACCGGGCCCTCGGTGTAGGCGGCGAACGCACAGCTCAGGTCGTGGAGCAGGTTGCAGCGCAGCTTCTCCACCACCTCGTCGGGCACCCCGCCCTCGCGACAGTCGACGACGAAGCTCGCCAGCCGCCCCCCGACCGCCTGCTTGGTCACGTTCACGATCCAACCTCCTCGAGGCCGGCCACCACGGTTGCCAGGAACTCTGCTCCCTCCGCCCCGGTGAGGACGCGATGGTCGCACCCGAGGGTGAGCCGCAGGAGGCGCCGGCCGTCGGCCTCCATGGTCGCGGCGCCCACCCCGAGGATGGCCGCCTGCGGAGGGTTGATCACGGGATCGAAGTCCTCGATCCCGAACATCCCCAGATTGGACACGGTGAAGGTGGCGTCGCGCAGCTCCTCGCGGCTGAGCCGGCGGGCGGCGGCGGACTCGGCGAGGGCGCGAGTGGTCGCGGCGATCTCGGCCGGCTGCAGCTGATCGGCGTCGTAGATCGCCGGGACGACGAGGCCGTCGGGGATCGCGATCGCGACGCCGACGTTGACCCGCGGGTGGAGCAGCACCTCATTGTCGCCCCAGGAGGCGTTGACCGTCGGGTGGGCGCGCAGCGCCAGGGCGCAGGCGCGCAGGACGTAGTCGTTGACGCTGGGGACGCCGCCGGCGCCGGCCTCGCGCAGGCGGGCGCGCTCGTCGAAGAGCCCGCTGACGTCGGCCGAGCGGCGCAGGTAGAAGCAGGGGACGAGCGCGGCCTCGGCGAGGCGACGGGCCATCGCCCGCCGCATCAGCGAGAGCTTCACCACCTCCGCCTCGCCGCGCCCGGCGGACTCGACGGCGGTGGCCGCGTCAGTCATCGCTGACGATCCCGAACAGGTGGTCGGCGGGGACGATGTCGAACTCGGCGACGTTCAGCTCGGCGACCACCCCGTCGGCGGGCGAGAGCAGGTCCATGTTGGCCTTGTCCGAGGCGATTTCCATCAGCGCGTCACCGGCTTTGACGGTGGCTCCGACCTCGACGTTGAGCTGGACGACCTCGACCTCTTCGGCCGGGTCGGCGTCGGCGACCTTGATCTCGTGGCGCATCACTCACCCCTTTCCGGCGGTCTCGCGGACCGCGGTGACGATGTCGTCCACCCCGGGGGTGCGGGCTTCGGCCAGCGGCACCGGGGTCGGGACGTTGATGAACGGCGAGGCGACCCGCCGCGGTGGTGCCTTCAGCGCGTCGAGGCACTCCTCGGCCGCGAGGGCGAGGATCTCGGCGGCGAAGCTGAACGGCGAGGTCGCGTCCTGGGCGACGACCACGCGGCCGGTGCGGCGGATCGACTCGGCGATCGCCGGGCGGTCGAGCGGCGCCAGCGTGCGCGGGTCGACGACCTCGGCCGAGACCCCCTCGGCGGCGAGCTGCTCGGCCGCCTCCAGCGCCCGGTCGACCTGGCGGCCGATCGCGACGAGGGTGACGTCGGTGCCCTCGCGACGGATCGCCGCCTGCCCGAGCGGGACCAGGTAGTCGTCGACCAGCGGCACCTCGTGGCGGGCGGTGAGAAGGCCCTGGGTCTCGATGAAGAGGGTCGGGTCCGGGTCGCGGATCGACGACTTCAGGAGGCCCTTGGCGTCGGCGGCGTTCGACGGCATCACGACCTTGAGGCCGGGGACGGCGCAGAACCAAGCCTCGAAGTTCTGCGAGTGCTGGGCGCCGTTCGGACCGCCCACCCCGCACATCGTGCGGATCGTCAGCGGCAGCGAGTGGCCGGTGAAGTACCGGTACTTGGCGGCCTGGTTGACGATCTGGTCCATCGCCAGCATGGCGAAGTCGAAGAACATGATCTCGACGATCGGCCGCAGCCCGACCGCCGCGGCGCCGGTGCCGAGGCCGACCAGCAGGGCCTCGGAGATCGGCGTGTCGCGGACCCGCTCGGGGCCGAATTTGTCGAGCAGGCCGCGGGTGACCCCGTAGGGGCCGCCGACCCGGGCGACGTCCTCGCCGACCAGGAAGGTCTTGTCGTCCCGTTCCATCTCCTCGGTCAGGGCACCGTTGATGCCCTGCCAGAACTTCATCGACCGCGTCTCCACCGCGACGCTCATCGCCGCACCCCTTTCATCGCGCCACTCATCAGACCGACTCCGCGTAGTGCCCGGCGAAGAGAACTTCCTCGCCTTCCGCCACCGGGCTCGCCAGGGCGAACTCGAGCGCCGCCCCGATCTCCTCCTCGACCGCCGCGTCGGCGGCGTCGGCCGCGTCCGGGTCGAGAGCCGCGCGGGCCCGCACCAGCGGGTCGCCGGCGCGGCCGGTCTCCACCTCGGCCTCGTCGCGGTAGGCGGCTTTGTCGCCGGCGTAGTGACCGAACCAGCGGTAGGTCTCGGCCTCGATCAGCGTCGGGCCCTCGCCCGCGCGGGCGCGCTCGACCGCGGCCGCGACGGCGGCGGTGGTCGCCTCGACGTCGTTGCCGTCGACCTCCAGGCCGGGCATCCCGTAACCCTCGGCGCGGCGCCAGATCGCGCCGGCGACGTGCACCGACTGCGGCGTCAGCTCGACGTAACGGTTGTTCTAGCAGATGAAGACGATCGGCAGCTTCCAGAGGCTCGCCGTGTTCAGCGCTTCGCCGAAGACCCCGTTGGCGGCGGCGCCCTCGCCGAAGAAGCAGACGCAGACGTCGTCGCCGCCCTCGATCTGCAGGCCGAGCGCGGCGCCGGTGCCGATCGGGATGCCGCCGCCGACGATGCCGTTGGTGCCGAGCAGCCCGATCTCCGGGATCGCCACGTGCATCGAGCCGCCGCGACCGCGCGAGTAGCCGTCGGCGCGGCCGAGCAGCTCGGCCATCATCCGGTCGGCCTTCGCGCCCTTGGCCAGGCAGTGGTGGTGGCCGCGGTGGGTGGAGACGATCACGTCGGACTCGCGCAGCGGCCAGCAGCCGCCGATCGCGACGCCCTCCTGGCCGATCGAGAGGTGCAGCGGCCCGGGGACGTTGCCCTCGTGGAACTGCTCGTGGACGGTCTCCTCGAAGCGGCGGCTGAGCCGCATCTTCTCGTAACGGGCCAGGCGTTCGTCCGCCGAGCCGATCTCGCTCGAATCCAAGGTCATATCCCTTGTCATATCCCTTCCCTTTCCACGGCCTACCGGCCGGTAGGTAGCCACCCTACCAGACGGGCTTGCGCCTGTGAACCGCTTGGGAAGTCGGACGACCGTCCGGAGACAACCTCGCGGTCGGCGCCATTCCCACCGCCGTTTTCATTAGAGTTCCAGGCGTAGGCAGAGGCGCGGCAGCCTCTGCGGGAGCACAGACGAATGGCAGCGACGAGAATCCAGACCGCGACCGTCGAGACGACGGCGACCGACCGTGCGCCGGCCGTCCGGCCCGACATCATCGAAGCGGCGACGCGGATCTTCAGCGAGCGCGGCTACCACGCCGCCTCGATGTCCGACATCGCCGACGCGGTCGGCATCCGCAAGGCCAGCCTCTACCACCACGTGCGCAAGAAGGAGGACCTCCTCTTCGCCATCCACGAGGCGCTGGTCGACGAGCTGATCGACGAGACGATCGCCGTCTCCTCCTCCTCGGCCAGCCCCGCCGACAAGGTCCACGAGCTGCTCAACCTCACCCTGCGCTTCATCGCCCGCAACCGCGACGCGGTCGCCGTCTTCCTCTCCGAGCGCCACGCCGTCACCGGTGAGCGCTGGCAGGCCCTGGTCGTCAAACGCGACCTCTACGAGCGGATGGTCTGCCAGATCATCACCGAGGGCCGCGCCACCGGCGAATTCGCCGACCTCCCCCCGGAGCTGGTCGCCAAGGCCCTCCTCGGCATGGCGAACTGGGCCTACACCTGGTTCCGCCAGGACGGCCCCCTGACCGCCGACGAAGTCGGCGAGGTCTTCTCCGCGGTGGCCCTGCGCGGTTTGCTTACCCGCTGATCCCCGACTGCTCCAGGCGCTTGCGCAGCTCGTCCTTGCGGACCTTGCCGATCGAGGTCTTCGGCAGCTCGGTCTCGAAGGCGACGATGGTGGGGACCTTGAAGCGTGAGAGGCGCTCCTGGCAGTAGGCGGTGACCTCGGCGTCGGACAGCTCGGCGCCCTCGGCGACGACGATCACGGCAGCGACGGCTTCGTCGCGGATCGGGTCGGGGACGCCGATGATCGCCGCCTCGGCGACGAGCGGGTGGTCGACGATCACCGACTCGACCTCGATCGCCGAGACGTTCTCCCCGGCCCGCTTGATCATGTCCTTTTTGCGGTCGAAGAAGTAGAGGTAGCCCTGCTCGTCGGCGTAGGCGTTGTCGCCGGTGTGGAGGAGGTCGCCGCGGATCGTCTCCGAGGTCGACTGCTCGTCCTTGTAGTAGCCGAGCATGATCGAGCGGCCGCGCTCGCCGCGGACGCAGATCTCCCCCACCTCGCCGGTCGGCACCTCCTTGCCTTCTTCGTCGAGCAGCAGCAGCGTGCGCCCCGGCGAGGGCAGCCCGATCGAGGGCCAGCGGCGCGGCGCGGCGACCGGGGAGACGGTCAGCAGCGTCATCGTCTCGCTCTGCCCGTAACCGTTGATCAGGTCGACCCCGTAGCGCTCCTCGAAGGTCTGCTTCTCCTGGTCGGAGACGTTGATCGCGTAGAAGACCTTGCGCAGGTCGTGGTCGCGCTCGCCGTCCTTGTCCGGCTGGGCGATCAGGGTGCGCAGCTGCATCGCGACGATCGCCGTCTGGGTCGCCTTGTGGCGCTGGATCTGCCCCCAGAAGCGCGAGGCCGAGAACTCCTCGATCACGATCGCCGTCCCGCCCACCGTCATCGCCGCCATGATCGTCATCCCCTGGCCGTTGACGTGGAAGAGCGGCAGCGCCGTCAGGCAGCGCTCGCCCTCGTCGAGCCAGAGGCAGTGGACGGTGTCGAGGCCCGCCCGCAGGCAGTTGGCGTGGGACAGCATCACCGCCTTCGGCTTCGAGGTCGTGCCCGAGGTGAAGAGCAGCTCGCAGAGGTCGTCGCCGCCGACTTCGGGGCGCGGCGCGGGCTCGTCGCTGAGCCCGGCGAGGTCGTCGAAGGCGAAGAACTCGGTGAGGCGGCCGCGGGCGACGATCGTCGTCGTGTCGGTCCCGGCGGCGTCGATCCCGCGCTGGACGACCTCGCAGAAGTCGGGCTCGGTGATCGCGAAGGACGCCTCGGTGAAGCCGATCACGTGCTCGAGCTCCCCCGCCGTGTTGGCGATGTTGGACGGCACCATCACCGCGCCGAGGCGGGCGATCGCGAACCACGAGATCAGGAACTCGGGGCTGTTGCGGAGGTGGACGACGACCCGGTCGCCGACGCCGACCCCGAGGGCGTGGAGCCCGCGGGCGCAGTCCTCGACCCTGCCGTCGAAGGCGGCGTAGGTGAGCTCACTTACCTCGCCCGCCCGGTTCTCGAAGACGAGGAAGGTGCGGCTCGGCGTCAGCGCCACCCGCTCGGCGAGCATGTCGCCGATGCTGCGATTTCCGGTTTCGCCGACGCTCATGCCATGTACATCCCGCCGTTGACGTCGAGCTCGACGCCGTGGACGAAGCTCGCCAGGTCGGAGGCGAGGACGACCGCCATCGCCGCGCACTCGGGCGGGTCGGCGAGGCGCCGCAGCGGCGTCGCGGCGACCGCGTCGGCCTTCGCCTGGTCGGAGAGGATCGCGTTCATCGGGGTCTGGATGAAGCCCGGGTGGATGCAGTTGACGCGGATCCCGTTCGGCCCGCCCCACTGGGCGAGGTGCTTGGTCAGCCCCGCGATCCCGGCTTTCGAGGCCGCGTAGGGGGCGCTGGCACGGAGGCCGCCGGTGCGGGCGGCGAAGGAGCCGAAGAGGACGATCGAGCCGCCGCCCGCCTCGATCATCCCGGGCGCGACCGCCTGGCTGAGGTTGAACGCACCCTTGAGGTTGACGTCGAGGACGCGGTCCCAGCCGTCCTCGTCGACCTCGGGCAGCGGCGAGGTCGTGTAGATCCCGGCGCAGTGGACGACCGCCGCGACCGGGCCCGGCAGCGCCGCCACCGCGGCGGCGACCGCGGCGTGGTCGGTGACGTCGACGACCGTTCGCTCGACCGAGGCCGCGCCCGCGGTGTCGACCGCGTCGAGCGCGCCCGCGTCCAGGTCCCAGAGCACCAGGTGGGCGCCCTCGCCGGCAAGGATCTTCGCGGTGGCGAGGCCGATGCCGCTGGCCGCCCCGGTGACGAGGCAGAGGCGATCGCCGAGGCCCGAGTCGAGCATCAGTACCCCTTCCCCGCGGTCCAGCCGCCGTCGACGAAGAGGGTGGCACCGTTGACGAAGCTCGAGTCCTCCGAGCAGAGGAAGAGGACCGGGCCGACCATCTCGCCGACCTGTCCCCAGCGGTTCATCGGCGAGTTCTCCCGCAGCGTCGCGACCATCGCCTCGTCTTCGAAGTAAGGGGCACTGAGCGGCGTCTCGATCACCCCCGGGGCGACCGCGTTGCAGTAGATACCGTCGCTGCCGACTTCGACCGCGATCGACTTGGTCAGGCCGACGATCGCCGCCTTCGAGGTGTTGTAGGCGGCGCGTTCCGACAGCGCCAGCTCCCCCGCCATCGAGGCGAGGTTGACGATGTGCCCGCCGCCCGCGGCGACCATCGTCGGGATCACCGCGCGGCTGCAGATGAAGGTGCCGTTGACGTTGACGTCGATCGTCCGCCGCCATTCGGCCACCGACTCCTCGGCGATCGGGGCGACGTGGCGGATGCCCGCGTTGTTGATCAGGAAGTCGATCGAGCCGAAGGCCGAGAGCGCCGCTTCGACCGCGGCGCCGACGGCGTCCTCGTCGGTGACGTCGACCGCCGCAGAGATCGCGCCGGAGCCCACCTCGGCGGCGGCCAGCTCGGCCGCCTCGCCGTCGGTGTCCCAGATCGCGACCCGCGCGCCAGCGGCCGCGAAGGCGTCCACCAGCTCACGGCCGATCCCGCGCGCACCCCCGGTGACGATCCCGTTCTTGCCGGCCATCCGGTCGCTCATCGCCGCCAGCATAGATCCGCCGGAGACGCTTCCGTACTAGCTATCTCGACAGGCCTGAAGGCTCCGTTGCTGAAGTACTTTCGAGGCATGATCGAGGCCGACGCGCCGCCTTCCCTGCCCCTGGTCGACTCCGACGAGCGCCGCCTGCTGCGCGAGTCCGTGAGCCGACTGGCGAACAGCTTCGGCCACCGCTACTTCACCGAGGTCGTCGCCAAGAACGAGCCGCCCGCGGAGTTCTGGACGGCGCTCGGCGAGCACGGCTTCCTCGGCCCCTCGATCGCCGAGCGCTACGGGGGCGGCGGCGCCGGGCTGACCGAGCTGGCGATCGTCGAGGAGGAGATCTCGGCGGCCGGGATGCCGCTGCTGAAGATGCTGATCTCCCCGGCGGTGGCGGGCGCGATCGTCGAACGCCACGGCGACGAGTCCCAGAAACAGCGCTGGCTGCCGGGGATGGCGGCCGGGACCGGGCGCTACTCACTCGCGGTCACCGAGCCGAACGCGGGCTCCAACACCCACAAGATCTCGACCCGCGCCCGGCGTGAGGGCGACGGCTACGTCCTCAACGGGACCAAGGTCTATAGCTCCGGCCTCGAGGACAGCCAGTGGGTCCTGGTGCTGGCCAACTCGGGAACCGGCGAGGACGGCCGCGCGCGCCTCTCGCTCTTCATGGTGGAGGTCGACCACCCGCGCCTGGAACGGCAGCGGATCCCGGTCGCGATGCGGGCGCCCGAGCACACCTTCACGCTGATGTTCGACGAGGTCGACGTCCCCGCCGACCGCCTGATCGGCGCCGAGGGCGAGGCGATGCGGACCGTCTTCAGCGGCCTCAACGCGGAGCGGATCATGTCGGCGGCGATGTGCGTCGGGGTCGGCCGTTACGCGCTCGAGAAGGCGGCGCGCTACGCCAACGAGCGCGAGGTCTGGGGCCGGCCGATCGGCGCCCACCAGGGCGTGTCGCACCCGCTCGCCGAAGCCCACGCCAACCTCGAGGCGGCGCGCTTGATGATGATGAAGGCGGCCGCCCTGCAGGACGCGGGCGCGCCCGCCGGCGAGGCCGCGAACATCGCCAAGCTGCTCGCCGCCGACGCCGGCACCAAAGCCCTCGACCAGGCGATCCAGGCCCACGGCGGCAACGGCATCGCCGACGAGTACGGGCTCGCCGACCTCTACTTCATCGTCCGCCTGCAGCGGATCGCCCCGGTCAGCCGGGAGATGGTCCTGAACTACATCGCCCAGCATTCGCTGGGACTTCCCCGCTCTTACTGAAGGAGACCGGATGTCGATCGACGTCACCAGCCTGACCCACCGCCGGCCGACGAACCGCTGGGACCGGACCAGCGTCGGCGACTTCTGGGAGCGGATCACCTGGAGCTACCCGGACAAAGAGGCGATCGTCGGCCGCCCCGGCGCCTTCGCCTACCCCGGCAACGAACGTCTCACCTACCGCGAGGCCGACGAGCTCGCCAACCGGGTCGCCAACGCGATGCTCGCCCAGGAGGGCGTCGAGCGCGGCGACCGGGTCCTCTTCTTCTGCGACAACTCGACCGAGGCCTACGTGACCAAGATCGCGGTCGCCAAGGCGGGGCTGGTCTCGGCGCCGATCAACCCGATGATGGCGCCCGACGTGGTCGCCGACCTGATCGAACGGGTGCGGCCGAAGGTGTCCTTCGTCGATGACGTCCTCTGGGCCAAGTGCGCGGCGCCGTTCGCCCAGACCGGCCTGGTCCCGACGGTGACGATCCCGATCGGCGGCGAGGTCGTCGACGGCTCCGCCTCCTTCGCCGACTTCGTCGCCGACGCCCCGGCGACCGAGCCCGACGTCGAGATCCACGGCGACGACATCTGGGAGATCATCTTCACCTCGGGGACGACGGCGATGCCGAAGGGCGCGATGGTCTCCCACAACTACTCGTACCTGAGCGGCTACTCGTTCGCGCTCAGCCTCACCCGCGGGCTGCGGTTCGAGTGCGACCTGAAGCTGGTCACCTTCCTGCCGCTGATCTTCCACATCGCCGACCAGATCTTCTCCTTCCCGGTGTTCCTCTGCGGCGGGACGCTGGTGTTCGGGCGCAGCTACGACCCCGACGGGATCGCCCAGGCGATCTCCGACGAGAAGATCACGATGTGGTGGGGCGGCTCGCCGGCGATGCTGGAGGAAGTGACCGAGCGGCTCGAGGCCTCGGACGGCGCGCTCGACGCCTCCTCGGTCACGGTGATCGTCTTCGGCTGGACCGCGATCGCGCCCTCGCTGGTCGAGCGGATCCGCAAGCTGACCACCGAGGACGTCTGCACGCTCGAGATCCTCGGCCAGACCGAGGCGATCTCCTGCTTCCGCTTCTGGCCCGACAAATGGCCCGAGACCTTCGCCGCCAACGCGCCCGCGATCAACTACGTCGGCGTGCCGAACCCGCTGCTGGCCTCGAAGCTGGTCGACGAGGAGGGCAACTCGCTGGAGGGCGTGACCGGGGTGCCGGGCGAGGCCGTCTACCGCTCGCCGGTCGTCACCGCCGGCTACTACCAGGACCAGGGGGCGACCGAAGAAGCCTTCCGCGGCGGCTGGTTCCACTCCGGCGACGTCTGCGAGTACGACGCCGAGGGGCTGCGGATCATGGTCGACCGCTCCAAGGACATGATCAAGTCCGGCGGCGAGAACGTCTCGACGCTGCGGGTCGAGACGATCCTCCGCTCCCACCCCGAAATCCTCAAAGCCGCGGTGGTCGGGCTGCCCCACGAGCGCTGGGACGAGGCCGTCACCGCGATCATCGTCCCCGCCGAGGGCGCCGCACCCGACCCCGAGGAGGTGCGGGCGTTCTGCCGCGAGCGCCTGGCCGGCTACGAGTCCCCGAAAGCCGTGATCGTGGCCGACTCCCTCCCGGAGACGGTCGGCGGCAAGATCCTCAAGTACAAGCTGCGCGTCGCCCACGCCGGGTTCTACGACGGCGCCGAGTAGCTCGCTCCGAGCAGGGCCGCCACCGCCCGCAGCACCTCGTCGGGTTCGGCGGCGAGCTGGCGGTCCGTCACCCGTTCCAGCCTGATCCCGAGCAGCCCGAGCTTCCGCTGCCGCTTGCGATCCTCCTCGAAGGAGAGCCGCGACCCGTGCGTCCCGAAGGTGTCGATTTCCACCGCGAGCCGCGCCTCCTCCCACCAACAGTCGAGCTCGTATCCGGCGACCACGTAGTTCATCGCCGGCGCCGGCAGCCCGGCCGCTCGCACGAGCTCCCGGAACCCCCGCTCGACCTCGGAGCGGGTGACGGCCAGGTCGGGACGGTAGAGCTCGACCGCCCTGGCGAGCGTCGTGTGACCTTTGTGCCCGCCCGAGCGGGCAAGCAACGCCTCGAACTCCCGCAGGTCGAGCAGGTTGAGGTCCTCGCAGCGCCTCAGGTCCTTCTCGGTCCGCGTCGGGTCGAGCGCCGCAAGGTCGAGGACGGTCCGCGCGAGCGAAGTCACCGGAATGGCATCGAGGACGGTGGTGTCCTCAGGCGCGAACCGGGCGAAGTGCACGTGGAAGTCCTTCTTGGCGTGTCGACGGATGGTCGCGCTGACGTGGAACTTCCCGCTCGGCTGCGAGCGCAACAGTCCCCAGACCCATCCGGCTGACCAATGGCTGGCGACGCACGGAGCGTTGGCCGCCACCGCCGCCACGCACCAACTCTCCCAGGTCAGAGCCTCATGCCCGACCGCGTACACGCGCCGATGCAGCGGCCGCAACCGTCCCCTCTCCACTTCGGCCTGGATCAGATCCCGGTCGAATCCCAGCGCTTGAAGTTGTCGAGTCGACACGATCCCGTGCTGACGGGTCGCCCTCGCGGCCAATCCCAACCTTGCCGTTCGTCCCTTGTCCCCCATATGAGGGACAAGGGACGAACGGCTCCTGAATTACCCCCCGGGGTTAGGAGATTCCGAGCAAATCGCGGGCGATCATCCAGCGGTGGATCTCGGCGGTGCCGTGGCCGATGCGCCAGAGGCGGACCTGGCGGAAGTAGCTCTGGACCGGGTTCTCTTTCATGTAGCCGTGGCCGCCGAAGACCTGGAGGCAGCGGTCGGTGACGCGCTGGGCCATCTCGGTGGCGTAGAGCTTGGACTTGAAGGCGTCGGTGCGGACGTCTTCGCCGCGGTCGGCGCGCCAGGCGGTCTTGTAGACGAGCAGGCGGGCGACGTCGAGCTCGACCGCGGAGTCGGCGAGCGGGAAGGAGACGCCCTGGCGGGCGCCGATCGGCTCGCCCCAGGTGGTGCGCTCCTTGGCGTAGGCGACCGCGTCGTCGAGGCAGCGCTGGGCGATCCCGAGCTGGTAGGAGGCGATCTTCAGGCGCCCGTGGCTGAGCTGCTCGTCGGCCAGGTGGAAGGCGTTGCCCTCCTCGCCGAGCCGCTGGGACGCGGGGACGCGGCAGTCGTCGAATTCGATTTCGGTGGGGACCCAGGCGTCGCCCATGGTCTGGATCAGGCGGACGATGTTGTAGCCGGGGGTGCCGGAATCGATCAGGAAGGCGCTGACGCCGCGCGAGCCCTTCGAGGGGTCGGTCGAGGCGAAGAGGATCAGGAACTCGACCCGCTCGGCGAGGCCGATGAACATCTTGCGGCCGTTGATCACGTAGTCGTCGCCGTCGCGGACCGCGACCGTCTCGATCGCGCCGAGGTCGGAGCCGGTGCCGGGCTCGGTGAAGGCGTAGGCGCTGCGGCGCTCGCCGTCGATCACGGCGCGGACGTAGCGGTCCCACTGGTCCGGGGAGCAGTTGTAGAGGACCGGCTCGGGGGACCCGCCGACCTCGAACATGATCGGGCTGCGGTTCAGCTCCTCGTGGACCGCGCAGACGGCGAGCTGGCCGAGGCCGAGGCCGCCGTGCTCGGCCGGCACGTCGATCGCCCAGAGGCCGCGCTCGCGCGCCTCGTCCTGCAGCTTGGGCCGCAGCGGCCATTCGATGTTGCCCTCGCGGAGGAACTCCTCCTCCAGCGGCGCCAGGCGCTCCTCGCGGAACCCGCGGGCGATCCCGACCAGGTCCTGTACCTCCGACGGCAGCTCGAAATCCATCGTCACTCCTTCTCGTTCAGGGCGGGCTTGAAGATCGTGCGGATCCCGTCGAAGGAACCGTCGGCGTAGCTCTCGAAGGCGCCGATCACGCCGTCGAAGCCGACCCGCAGCTCGATCAGCGGCCGCAGGTCGATGTCGGTCGTCGCGATCCAGCCGGCGACGTCGTCGAACTCCTCGTGGGTGTAGCCGAAGGAGCCGATGATCCGGGTCTCGTTCTCGACCACGCGGGCGGCCGGGAGGGCGACGTCGTCGGCGAAGATCCCGACCAGCATCACCGTGCCGGAGCGGCCGACGGCGCGGACCGAGGCGGCGACCGTCTCCGGCCGGGCGACGCAGTCGAAGGCGAGGTCGAAGTCGGGCGGCATCGCGTCGACCTCGGCGGGCGGGACGGCGGTGAGACCCAGGGCGGCGATCACCTCGCGGCGCTCGGCCTGCGGCTCGGAGACGACGACCGCGGCGCCGCGGCGGTGGGCGGCGAGCGCGGCACCGAGCCCGATCACGCCGCCGCCGACGACCAACACCTTGGCGTCGCCGCCCGCGCCGGTGAGGCGGAAGGCGTGCTCGCCGACCACCAGCGGCTCGATCAGCGCCGCCAGCTCGAGCGGGGTGTCGGCCGGGATCGGGGTCGTGTTGGCGGCGCGGACGACCATCCACTCGGCGAAGCCGCCGGGCGTGTCGGGGTAGCAGCCGTAGACGCGGCGGTCGGGGCAGAGGTTCGTCTCGCCCGCGCGGCAGAGCTCGCATTCGAGGCAGCCGGCGATCGGATCGACCGCGACCGCCTGCCCGAGCTCGATCCCCTCGACGCCGGGGCCGACCTCGTCGACGATCCCGGCGGGCTCGTGGCCCATCACCAGGGTGTCGCCGGGGCCGAGGAATTCGTCGCGGCGCTCGTTGCGCAGCATGTAGCCGTAGAGGTCCGAGCGGCAGATGCCGACCGAGTCGATCTTCAGCCGCACCTCGCCGGGGCCGGCGTGCGGCGTCTCCACCTCCGCGATGCTGAGTCGGCTCTGGCCGTGGTAGAGCAGCGCGCGCACCCCGACATCTTCCGGGGACCCCGGAGGAGGCGGAACTGGCGGATGCGCCAAACCGCCGCCGCGGCGCGACGCCTAGAGTCCGCCGCGATGAACTACCCGCACGCCGCCCAGCAGCGCTACCCGATCCCGGACGGGGCCACCCGCCTGCTGCTCGTCCGCCACGGTGCGGCAGCGGTGGCGCCGGAGGGCGGCGAGCCGCTCGGCCTCCTCGACGGCTTCAACGACCCACCGCTGGCGCCGAGCGGCCGCGAGCAGGCGGCGGCCGTCGGCGCCCGCCTCGCGCTCGACCCGCCCAACCGGATCTTCGTCAGCGGCCTGCGGCGGACGGTGGAAACCGCGGCGCCGCTGGTCGAGGCGATCGGCACCGACGCGGTCGAGGTCCCCGAGCTGCGCGAGGTCCACCTCGGCGAGTGGGACCACCAGTACCCGCACAAGATGGCGAGCCGCGACCCGATCGTCGGGCGGCTCCTCGCCGAGCAGCGCTGGGACGTGATCCCCGGCGCCGAGCCGGCGGCCGACTTCACCGCCCGGGTGGGCGCCGGGATCGAGCGGGTGATCGAGGGGACCGGCGGCGACGCGACGGCGGCGGTCTTCGTCCACGGCGGCGTGATCGCGGAGATCCTCTCGCAGGCGACCGGCTCCCAACGGCTCGCGTTCATCTTCGGCGACAACACCTCGGTGACCGAGCTGCTCCGCCTGCCCAGCGGCCGCTGGATGGTGCGCGGCTTCAACGACACCGCGCACCTGGACCTCACCGACTAGGACGCCAGCCTCACGTCCCAGTGGGGGGCATCCTCGGGTTTGCAGACCTCGCCGTCCAGCGCCACCCCACAGCTCGGGCAGAGGTAGGAGCGGAAGATCAGCTCGTGGCCGACCTGGGCTTTCGGGTCGAGGAAGTTCGCCCCCAGCGAGGTCAGCGGCATCTCGAGGCGGGCGGCGCCGAGCCGGTAGTTGCCCTCGCGCGACGCCAGCACGGTGTCGCACTCGGCGCAGCCGAGGACGCCCGCGCCGGCGGAGTCGGTGCCGTAGGCGACCGTCGCCAGCACCAACCCCTCGCGGTCGGTGAGGTTCCCCGCCGTGGCCTCGAGCGGGGCGTGCGCCTCGGCGACCCGCGCCCGCATCCGCTCGGCGCGGAAGTCCTCGTGGCCGGCGGCGAGCCCGCCGTCCTCGTTCACGTCGACGCCGTAGATCGCCCGCGCTTCGGCGGCGGTCATCCGGCCCTCGCGGACTTCGGCGGCGACCGTCTCAGCCTCGCGCAGCATCGGGTCGCCGTACCCCGCGCCGGGGTTCGGGATCACCTCGAAGACGTCTGATTCGAGCAGCCGGTTGTCGAAGACCTTCGGCGTCGCCAGGTCGCCGTCGGGAGCCATCTCGCGCAGCTCCTCGGGCGTGCCGGGGACCCGGCCGCTCTCCAGCCAGCCGCGGATGTCGCAGTCCTGGGCCCGCCACATCTCACCGCCGGTCGCCGGCCAGCCGCCGAGCAGGCCGATCCCCTGGGTGACGCTCTGCGCCAGCCCGCCGGAGGAGATGTAGTGGTCCGGCGAGCGGTGGCCGACCATCGCCGAGACGATGCAGGCGCCGCCGCGCCAGCGCCCGTGGCCGCCGGAGTCGGAGGCCTCGCGCCGGTAGAGATAGAGCATCGGCACCTCGCGTTCCATCGACTCGACGCTGCCGACCGGGTTCATCGTCGAGCTCATCGTGCCGCCGTGGTCGAGCCCGTCGCGCCAGGGGAAGGCGCCGAGCCCACCGACGATCCCGTCGAGCGGGAAGTTCGCGGTCGGCGTGCCGTACTGGTCGATGCCGAAGGTGTGGTTGTAGATCAGCGTCGCGCAGCCGGAGACGCCGAAGGTCTGGCGGGCCAGCTCGGGGTCGGTCGAGAGCATCTTCGCGTTCAGGTACTGGGCCTGGACCAGCGCGACCACGAGCCCCAGCGAGGTCGAGACCGCGGCCGGGTGATGGGCGGCGGTGATCGTCCCCCGCTCGAAGTCGAAGTCGACCTGCTCCAGCAGCCCCGCCGCGCAGAGGTACTGGTCGTAACAGAGGAAGGTCAGCAGCGAGTTGGTGATGCAGGCGCGCAGCACGCCGGCGGTGATGTTGAAGGAGCCGACGCTGGGGTCGGTGCCGGCGTTCGAGTAGGTCAGCCGGTCGCCCTCCTTCTTCACCGTCAGCGCGTAGCGGTACGGGGTCAGGTCACCGACCAAGGCGCCGGAGACATAGCGGGTGTCGGACCATTCGCCGTCGGGGATCCGCTTGAGGCGTTCGCCGACCACCCCCGCGGTGGTGTCGATCATCTTCCGCATCGTCCCCTTGACCCGGGCCGCGCCGTAGCGCTCGACCAGCTCGAGGACGCGCGCCCGGGCGATCTCCACCCCGGCGATCTGCGAGCGCAGCTCGAGCGTCATCAGCCCGGCCAGGCGCGAGCGCCGCACCCAGGCGTCGACGACGTCCTCGCGCACCTTCCCCGCCTCGACCAGCTTCATCGGCGGGAAGAAGGTCGGCTCGGCGTAGACGTCGTGCGCCTGCTGGGTGAAGCCGCCGGGCTCCACCCCGCCCAGCTCCCGCTGGTGGATCACGTTGTAGACCCAGGCGAAGAGCTTGCCGTCGTGGAAGACCGGCGCGTAGACGGCGGCGTCCATCTGGTGGTTGGTGCCGATCCAGGGATCGTCCTGGAGGAAGATGTCCCCCTCGTTGATGCCGACGTTCATCGAGCGGTGCTCGAGCGTCCATTTGACGACGACGTCGGCGCAGCCGCCGAAGAAGAGGTTGCCGGGGCCGAAGCAGACCCCCGCCCCGTCCTCGGTCTGGATCGTCGTGTTGAAGTCGTAGCCGTAGACGACGACCTGGCTGCCGGAGACGCGGCGGATCGTTTCCTGGTGGTCCCAGTTGACGTTCCAGAGCTTCGAGCGCAGCACCTCGTAGGAGACCGGGTCGAGGTCGGTGTCGGCATCGGTGTGGAAGCGCAGCGAGGGGTCGACGACCAGCTCGGCCGGCGGCATGTAGCCGTCGGCGAAGCTTTCGGCGCGGCGCCGGCGCTCGTTGTCCAGCGTCGCCGCGACCTGGCTCTGAATCGAAGTCGCCATGTCAGTCCTCCATCTCGATCGTCAGGTTGCCGCCGGGCTCGACGACCAGGCCGAGGCCCGGTCGCAGGACGACGGTGGTGTCGGGGAAGTCGAGCAGCGCCGGGCCGGTGAGGCGGGCGCCCTCGGGCATCTCGGGGCCGGCGTAGACGGGGGTCGCGGAGACCTCGCGGTGCTCGGGCCAGTAGACGTCGCGGCTGCCGGAGGGCTCCGGCACCCCATCCGCGGCGGCACCCGAGGCGGCCCCGGCCCGCAGGGCCTCGGCGGGCTCCACGTGGAGGCGCAGCGCGACCATGTCGACGCCGCCCTCGGGGTAGCCGACGCCCTCGCCGAAGCGCTGGGCGTAGTTGCGTTCGAAGGCGTCGACGATCGCCTGCGGCGAGTCGCCGTCGAGCGTGCCGTCGGGGACCTCGGCCTCGACGTCGTAGACCTGCAGCGCGTACTTCAGGTCGGCCGAGCGGGAGCTGACCAAGGAGCCCCACTCGATCCCCGAGCGGGCGGCGTCCTCGCGGGCCATCTCGTCAAGCCGGTCGAAGCCCTCGGCGATCGTCGCCGGGTCGAACGGGGCGCGCATGTAGACCGGCACCTCGTAGGTGCGGCCGTAGCCCTCGAGGCCGATCCCGTAGGCCGACCAGACCGAGGCGAGGTCCCCCACCGGGACGACCACCCGGCCGATCCCGAGGCCGCGGGCGAAGAGCCCGGCGTGGACGGCGCCGCCGCCGCCGAAGGCGTAGAGGACGAAGTCCCGCGGGTCGTGGCCGCGGGCCACGGTCATGCTGCGGATCTTGTCCTCCATCAGCGAGTCGGCGACCTCCTGGACGCCCGCGGCGCACTCGAGCATGCCGAGGCCGAGGCGCTTGCCGAGCTCGGTGATCGCCTTCTGCGCCGCCTCGACGTCGAGCGTCATCCGCCCGCCGAGGAAGTTGTCCGGGTTGAAGAGGCCGAGCACGAGGTCGGCGTCGGTGACGGTCGGGACGGTGCCGCCGCGGCCGTAACAGACCGGTCCGGGGAGGGCGCCGGCGCTCTGCGGCCCGACCCGGAGCGCGCCCGACTGGGGGTCGACCCAGGCGAGCGAGCCGCCGCCCGCGCCGACCGACTCGACGTCGACCATGCGCAGGAAGAGGTCGTGCTGCTCGACCACGACCGAGTCGCGGATCGGCAGCGCCGAGGCGGAGATGACCGAGACGTCGAACGTCGTCCCGCCCATGTCGGCGGCGATGATGTTCGGCTGCTCGCGCTCCTGGCCCGCCTTCAGCGAGGCGACGACACCGCCGACCGGGCCCGACTCGAGCGTCATCACCGGCCGGGCGATCACGTCCTCGGCGTCGATCAGGCCACCGTCGCACTGGGCGAAGAGCAGGCGGTCGTGGTAGCCGGCGGCGCCGAGCTGATCGATCAGCGTGGTCACGTAGTCGCGCATCAGCGGGCCGATGTAGGAGTTGAGGACGGCGGTCGCGGCGCGCGGGTACTCGCCGATCCGCTGGGCCAGCTGGGAGCCGTAGCTGATGTAGAGGTCGGGGTAGCGCGCGTCGAGCAGCTCGCGCGCGGCGTCCTCGTGGGCCGCGTTCAGGTGGCTCCAGAGGAAGGAGACCGCGAGCGTCTCGCAGCCCTGCTCCAAGAGTCCCTCGGCGGCGCGCAGCACGCCGTCGCGGTCGAGCGGCACGACGACCTCGCCGAACGCGTCGATCCGCTCGGTCACCTCGACCACGTCCTCGCGGCGGACGAAGCGCTCGGGGAGGGAGCTCGAGGCGTAGTCGAGGATCCGCTCGACCGGCTGGCCGTTGGTTCTCCCGGTGTTGTTGAGGATGCGCAGGGCGTCCCCGTGGCCGACCGTGGAGATCAGGCCCACCCGCGCCCCGGTGCGGGAGACGACCGCGTTGATCCCGACCGTGGTCCCGTGCGAGAGGCGGTGGGTCTCCGACAGCAGGCCGCCGAGCGAGAGGCCCATGTGCTCGGCCGCGGCGGCGACCGAGTTGACGAAGCCGGTGGCGAACTCGGGCGGGGTCGAGGGCGACTTGCCGATCGTCACCGCGCCGTCGGGCGCGACCACCGTGCAGTCCGTGAAAGTGCCGCCGATATCGACGCTGATCCTGTATCCGTCGCTCATGAACCCGTCCTTGATCCGCCGTTGACACTGAGGAACTCACCGGTGATGTAGTCCGACTCGCCCGAGAGCAGGAAGAGCGCCGCGTTCGCGATGTCCTCCGGCAGCCCGCGCCCCTTGACGCCGTCGCGATGCAGCGGCACGTCGGCGGCGAGGCTCGCCACCTGCTCGTCGGAGAAGGCGTCGTGGATCTCGGTGCGGATGAAGCCCGGGTTGATCGCGTTGACGCAGATCCCGTCGGCGCCGAGGTTGTGGGCGAGCGAGACGGTGAGCCCGAGGACCGCGCCCTTCGAGGCCGGGTAGGCGGGGTCGGTCGCCGGGCGCCCCTGCTGGGCGGCGAGCGAGCCGATGTTCACGATCTTGCCGTAGCGGCGCTCGCGCATGTCCGGCAGGCAGGCCTTGATCGGCCACCAGGTGCCGTCGGTGTTGACGCGGAAGTGGCGGCGCCAGCTCTCCTCCTCGGCTTCCCAGGGCAGGGCCGAGGAGGCGACCCCGGCGCAGTTGACCAGGCCGTCGACCGGACCGAGCTCCGCACGCACGCGGGCGTGCGCGGCCTCGACCGCGTCGTGATCGCCGACGTCGACCTGGACCGCGAGGGTCGGCCCAAGGTCGGCCAGCTCCGCCGCCGCGGCCTCGACCGTCGGCTCGATGTCCCAGAGCGCGACCGCGGCGCCCTCCTCGAGCAGTCGCTTCGAGGTCGCCCGGCCGAAGCCGCGCGACGCGCCGGTGACGATCGCCACCCGGCCTTTCATCCGGTCACCCATCGAGCATCTCCTTCACCTCGCCCTTGTTGATCTTTCCGATCGAAGTCTTCGGCAGCTCCTCCACCCAGACGAAGCGGGAGGGGACCTTGAACGGCGCCAGCAGCTCGGCGCAGTGGGCGCGGAGCAAAGCGTCGTCGCACCCGTCGCCGGCGACGACCGCGACCACCAGTTCCTCGTGGTGGGGATCGAAGACGCCGACCACCGCCGCCTCGGCGACCGCCGGGTGGCGTTCGAGCGCCAGCTCGACCTCGCTCGCGGCGACGTTCTCCCCGCGCGGCTTCAGCATGTCCTTTTCGCGGCTGTGGAAGTGGGCGTAGCCCGCCGCATCGACCGAGCCGAGGTCCCCGGTCCGCAGCCAGCCGTCGCGCAGCGCCGCCTCGGTCAGGTCGGGACGGCGCCAGTAGCGGTCCAAGAGGCCCGGGCCGCGGAGCAGGATCTCGCCGACCTCGTCGGTCGGAAGGAAGTTGCCGTCCTCGTCGGCGATCGCCACCTGCCAGCCCGACTGGGCCGGGCCGAGCGACTGCCAGCCCGAGCGCGGGTCGAGGTGGAGCGGGCCGCGGGTGCCGCCGGCGGCCGACTCGGTCAGGCCGTAGGCCATCCGGACCGGGAAGCCGTAGCGCGCTTCGGCCGCCTCGATCTCCTCGCCGTGCAGAGGCAGGCCGAAGGTCAGCAGGCGGATCTCGTGGTCGCGGTCGCCGGGCCCCGCGGGCTGGGCGAGCAGGCTGCGGATCGCCCCGGCGGTGATGTTGGCGAGCGTGATCCGGTGCTCGCGGCACTCGTCCAGATAGCGGCTGGCGCTGTAGCGGTCGCCGAGGATCGCGGTCGCCCCGGCCAGGAGCGCCGGCGTCAGCTGCATGAAGAGCGCGTTGCAGTGGAAGAGCGGCAGGACGACGTAGGAGCGGTCGGTCGAGCGCAGCCGCCAGCCCTCGGCGTTCAAGGCGCAGGAGTCGAGGATCGCGCCGTGGCTCAAGACCACCCCCTTCGGCTTCGAGGTGGTGCCGGAGGTGTAGAAGATCACCGCGTCCTCGGCGGCGTCGAGGTCGGCGGGCGGGACCCCGGAGCCGAGCTCCTCCCCGGCCGCCTCTGCGGCGCGCAGCTCGGTGAGGGCATCGCCAGCCTCGGGCGCCTCGCCGGTGTGGAAGGTGGCGACCCCGGCGGGGACGACCGCCTCGATCGACGCCCGCTCGTCGTCGTCGAAGATCAGGCAGGCGGCTTCGGAGTCCTCGAGCGCGAAGCGGAGCTCCTCGGGCGAGTACTGGCGGATCGTCGGGACGGCGATCGCCCCGGCGCGGAGCGCGCCGAGCAGGCCGAGCACGAACTCGCCGGTGTTCCGCAGGCGCAGGACGACGCGGTCCCCCCGCCCCACCCCGGTCGCGATGAGTCCGGCGGCGACCTCGTCCGCGGCCCGGTCGAGCTCCCCGTAGGTCCAGCGCCGCGTCGGCAGCCCCTCGCGGACGTCGACCAGGCACTCCTGGTCGGGCGCGACGGTCGCGCGATAGGCGAACGCGTCCGGCAGCGTCTGGCCGATCCGACTCACGGCGCCCCCACCGTCTGCGCTAAGTCGTCCCCACGACGAGTTTCTGCAGACGGTTCCTCGCGCAACAGGCCGTTCCGCCGGCTGTTGCGCTTCGGAACCGGGCATAGCGTGTGCACCTCACCGAGAGGACGGAGGATTCGATGGAGCTGAAGTTCGACGGGCGGGTGGCGATCGTCACCGGCGCGGGCCGCGGCCTCGGCCGCGCCTACGCGCTGGCGCTGGCCGAGCGCGGGGCGAAGGTCGTGGTCAACGATTTCGGCGGGGCGCTCAGCGGCGTCGGCTCCGATCCCGGCCCGGCGGCGGCCGTGGCGGAGGAGATCCGCGCGACGGGCGGCGAGGCCGTCGCCGACACCGGCGACGTCACCGATCCGGCGGCGGGGGCAGCGATGGCGGCGGCCGCGGTCGACGCCTTCGGCGGCGTCGACATCGTCGTCGCCAACGCCGGCAACATGGACCCGAGCCCGCTCGCCGAGTTGACCCTGGCCGACCTCGAGCGCCACGTCGCCATCCACGCCTTCGGCGCCCACAACGTCACCGCGGCCGCCTGGCCCCACCTCGCGGCGAGCGGCAGCGGCCGCGTCGTCGTGACCACCTCGATCGGCCTCTTCGGCGGGCCGTTCATCGCCGCATACTCGACCGCGAAGGCGGCCGCCTGGGCCTACGGCCGTTCGCTCGCCCCGGCGGCCGCCGAGCAGGGCATCAAGGTCAACCTGCTGGCGCCGGCGGCGGAGACGCGGATGGTCACCGACCCCGAGCTGCGCGCCAAGGTCGGCCTGCCGCCGCTGCCCGCGGGCCATGAGCCCGACCCGGCCCGCGGCCCCGACGCCGTCGTCCCGATGCTGCTGGCCCTCGCCCACGAGTCCTGCCCGACGAACGGCGAGACCCTGATCGCGGGCCTCGGCCGCTTCGCCCGCATCTTCGCCGCCGAGACGCCCGGCCTCTACGCCCCGGGCATCGGCCCCGAGGAGCTGCTCACCCGCTGGGACGAGGTGGTCGACGAGGCCGGCCATGTCGCCCAGGCGAGCACCGCCGGCTCCGTCGCCTACCGCGAGGAGCTGATCGAATCCCGCGCTCACGCCGAGCGTTCGGACCCGGGGACGAACTCGTAGAAGTCGACGCTGAATGCGTTCAGGTCGAAGTCCTCGGAGACCGTGATCGCGCCGCTGTCGAGGGCCGCCTGCAGGTCCCGGCCGGCCTGGGCGAGGTCGTCGGCCTCGACCTCGTAGATCGCCAGGTAGCCGTACGGGGAGGGCTCGGTTTCGGCCATCGGCCGCACCGGGCTCTGCGCGTACCGGCGTGCCGTGGTGAAGCCGGCGACCGCCAGCACGTCGTCGAAATGCTCCTCGACGTACCAGCGGTTGTAGGCCTCCTCGCGATCGGGGCTGACCGGATTGCTGCCGACGACCATCAGGGCGCTAGGCATGGGACACCTCCGAGCTGGTCCTCGCCTTGACGAAGTCGTCGACCAGGGCGGCCAGGCCCTCGGGGTCCTCGAACATCGGGTAGTGGCCGATGTCCGGCAGGACGGCGACCTCGGCGTTCTCGCCGATCAGCTCGGCGGCGTAGCGGATCAGGCTCTCCGGCACCCAGAAGTCGTCGGCGCCTTTGACGATGAGGACGGGGCAGCGGACGTCGCCGAGCTTGTCGGTGACGTCGTGGGTCGCCCAGCCCTGGATGTCGCCGTTGCCGGCCTGCTGGCAGTTCTGGTGCTGCCACCAGAGCTCCTTGACCTTGGCGTCGTCGGCGAGGGTCGGCTTGCCCAGCGACTCGACCGCGGCGAACTCGAGGAACGGCTTCCAGGCCGTCGACCAGGCGGGCCGCTCCAGCTCCCCGGGGAACGGCAGGATCGGCATCCCCGACGCGAGCCCCTCCATCGGCACGATCGCCAGGTAGTCCTCGCTGTGGTTGGCGGCGAGGTCGAAGGCGGTGCAGCCGCCGATCGAGCAGCCGATCATCACCGGCTTCTCGCCGGGGGCGACGGTCTGGGCGAAGCGGTGGACGTACTCGGCGTGCTGGTTGATCGAGCGGTGCGGCTCCCAGTCGACCGGGTAGCTGCGCGAGTGGCCGGGGAGGTCGAGCGCCAGGCCGCGGTAGCCGCGCTCGGCGAGCAGCGGCAGCAGGTACTGGTACTCACGCGAGTCGGCGCCGGCGGTGTGGACGCAGACGACCGGCGTCCCCTCGCCGCATTCGTCGTAGAAGGTGCGGTTGCCGTCGACCTCGACGTAGCGGCCGACGATCTCGGCGGCGCTCATGCGGCCACCCCCGAGGTCGCGATCGCCGCGCCGCTCCCCACCGGGCCCGCGCCGACAAGCGTCGAGGCGAGCGCCCAGGCCAGGTGCATGGTGGCGATGTGCATCCGCCCCGCTTCCACCCCGTTGCCCTCGATCGCCAGTTCCGGCGGCCGGTAGCCGCCGCCCGCCGCCTCGATCTCCTCCATCGTCCCCAGGTAGCGGGAGCCGGCCGAGATCAGGTCGGTGTAGGTGCGCTCGCCGTTGCCGAGCATCTCCCAGGCGGCGTCCGAGCCCGACAGCTTGAAGGTGTAGCCGAAGACCGGGACGAATTCGAGCGTGTCGATCGCCTTGCCGCGGTAGATCTTCACCCAGAGGATCTGGTCGCCGACGCCGAGCAGGATCGAGCCGTCGAACCAGCGCGCCTCGGCCTCGAATTCGGGATCGGCCGCGAGCGCCTCGAGGAAGCGGTCGCGGAACTCCTGGTCGGTGATGCTCACTTCAGCCCTCCTTCTTGTGTGGCGCGATCGCCACGTTGATCGCGGGCGGGCCGTCGAGCCGGCCGGCGAGGTGGTGGATCGCCTCCTCGGCGCGCTCGAGCGAGTAGCTCGCGGTATGGATGCGCTCGTACGGGCGGTCGCCGCTTTCGAGCAGGCGGATCGCCCGCCGGTAGGCGGGCGAGTCGACGGTGAAGACGCCGCGCAGGGTGATCGACTTGCGGACCACCTCGTCGGTGTCGAGCTCCACTTTCGGGCCGCCCTTGACGCCGCTGAGGACGATCGTGCCGCCGTTGCGGACGAAGCCGACCGCGTCGATCACCGGCTGCGTCGCGGTCGGGGTGACGTCGACGACGATGTCGGCGCCGCGGCCCCCGGTCAGGTCGTGGACGCGGGCGACCACGTCTTCCTCGTCGGCGACGATCGTCGCGTCGGCGCCGAGCTCGCGGGCGAACTCGAGTTTCGAGGCGGCGCGGGCGAGGTCGGTGACGATGATCTTCCCGGCGCCCGCGGCGCGCGCCGCGATCACGCAGGCGATCCCGCGCTGGCCCGCGCCGAGGATGACGATCGTGTCGCCGAGCTGCAGGTCGGGGGTCGTCGTCGCCCAGCGCACCCCGGCGGCGAGCGGGTTGAAGAGGACGGCGACGCTCGCCGGCATGTCCAGCGGCATCTTGTGGAGGACCGTGTTCGGATGCAGGTACATGTACTCGGAGTAGCCGCCGAGGATCTGCGGCTCGATCCCGAGGTCGAGGAGGCCGTAGCTGTACATCCGGCCCCAGCCGCTGCAGCGGGTCCGCAAGCCTTCGCGGCAGGCCTCGCACTCGCCGCAGGGGATCAGCGGCTCGACCGCGACCCGGTCGCCGACCGCGACGCCCCAGCGCGCCGCCGCCCGCTCGCCGATCGCGGCGACGATGCCGAGCGGCTCGTGGCCGGGGATCGTCGGGCCCTTGGTCCAGCCGATGTCGTCGAAGCGGCCGTCGTACTGCTCGATGTCGGAGCCGCAGATCCCGCACAGCTCCATCCGCAGGATGCCGTCGTCGGGGCCGACCTTCGGCACCTCGAACTCGTGCAGCTCGAAGCGACCGACTCCGGTCTGCACGACGGCCTTGGACGCGCTCGGCAATCCCATCCCGTCTGCATCGTCCGTGCCGATGGGGCCGGGCGCGACTGTCGATTGAGCCAGTTGGCCCCTCCGGCCCGCGCGGGAGGATGGCTCCCATGCGAATCGGATTCATGGTTCTTCCCCGGAATATCGAGGACACCCGCCAGGCCGCCCGGATCGGCGAGGCCGCCGGCTTCGACTGGATGGGCGTGGCCGACTCGCCGACCGTCTACCAGGAGTCCTACCTGCACCAGCTCGAGGCCGCGAACGCGACCGAGCGGATCAAGGTGGCGCCGATGACGAGCCACCTCGTCGCCCGGCATCCGGTGATCGTCGGCAACCTCTTGGCGACGCTGAACGAAATCACCGACGGGCGCGCGGTCGGCACGATCACCACCGGCAACAGCGCCGCCCGCGGGCTGGGGATGAAGCCCGCGAAGCTGGCCGAGCTGGCGGAAGGCTTCGAAGCGATCCGCGGCTACTGGCGCGGCGAGGGCGGCCCGTTCAAAGAATCGGCGATCCCGGCCAGCGGCATCGTCCGCCGCGGCTGCCCGCTGATCCTCGGCGCCGACGGTCCCAAGGCGACCGCGCTGGCGGGCGAGATCGGCGACGGGCTCCTCTACGGCGGCTCGATGGACCCCGAAGTGCGCAAGCGCCGCCTCGCCGCCGGCAAGACGCGGCCCGACCAGGAGGCCTGGCTGGCGCCGACCGTCTCCCTCGGCGAGACCCACGACGCCGTCCGCGACGACCTCGGCGCGATGGTTGTCGCGATGGCGAACCGGGCGATGCGCGGCGACCTCGCCGAGCGCGGCGTCCCGGAGGAGCTGCACCCCGATGTGATGGAGATGCGGCGTGCGTACGACTACGGCTACCACGCCGACAACTCGCGTCCGCTCAACACCGGCATCGTCTCCGGCCCGCTCACCAATCACCTGATCGACAGCCTCTGCCTCTGGGGCGACGAAGACCGCTGGGGCGGCCTCCTCGCCGAACTCGAGGCGGAGGGCTGGGACGGCGTGATGCTGATCCTTGGCCAGGCGACCCAGCTCGGCGTCCTCACCGAGATCGGCGCCCGCCTCCAGCGCCTCGGCCACATCACCGCGGCCTAGCCGCGGGCGCGCATCGTCGTCGGGTCCAGGCGCCTGATCTGGGTCAGCTGCTCGGGGGTCGGCGCCGGCGTCGGCGGCGGGTCGCCTTCGATCACCAGCTCGAAGCCGGTCGCGACGACGACGTCGTCCAGCGACACGCCGGGGTGCAGGCTGCGCACCCGCATCCGCCGCGAGACCGGGTGGAAGTCGAGGACGGCGAGGTCGGTGACGCAGACGCTCGGCCCGCCGGGGAGGCCGAGGCGCTCGCGGTGATCGCCGCCGTCGCCCCAGCCGAGGCAGGTGCGGTGGTCGATGCGCTCGACGAAGGTGCGGGTGTCGTGGGTCGTCGACCAGAGCAGCGAGTTGGCGATGAAGCAGCCGAGGTCCGCCATCCCACCGCCGCCGGGGAGGCGCACGCGGGGCCGGTCGGCCGGGCCGATCGCGGTGTTGTTGACGTTGCCGTAGGGGTCGAACTGGACGCCGCGGAAGCAGAAGGTGTCGAGCTTCGCGGTGCCGGCGTAGGCCCAGACGTCGGAGGGCGAGGACTGCAGCATCGTCGCCCCCTCGAAGAGGCGGTCGGAGATCGTCGACTCGGGGATCTCGCGCGGGTGGGCGTCGACGCCGATCGAGCCCGCCGCCCAGGTCAGGCCGGGAGCGTGGGTCGCCCGCGCCAGCATGAAGGCGGCGATCGGGATGAAGGAGGCGGCGCCGTTGAAGACGCGCGTGTCGTCGGTCAGCTCGCCGGCCAGGGCGCAGACCATCACCTCTTCGGTGCTGAATGCGGCGCCGTCCGTCATTGCAGCCACTCCGGCGGGCCGTGCGGGAAGGGCGCGACCTCCTCCTCGAAGAGGCGGCGGAACTCCGCCGGATCGGCGGCCGCCCGGCTGTAGCGACGGTGGAACTCGCCGTCGTAGTCGTAGTCGGGGGGCATCGCCGTCGGCCAGGCGCCGCGCGGGGCGTGGACGACGTGGTCGACCGCGTAGGCGGGAAGCGAGGTCCGCTCGGGTGCCTCGCGGAAGGCCGCGGTAGGGACGATCCGCTCCGCCGTCACGATCGTCCGCTCGGCCGCCTTCACCAGTTCGCCGTCGATCCAGGTCAGCTTCGGCAGGACCCGCGCGTTGCCGAGCTCGTCGGCCTCGTGGGCATGGACGATGGCGAACGCCGGCTCCAGCGGGGCGACGGCGACGAAGGCACGGCCGCTGCGCTCGTCGGTCGCCTCCCACATCCGCTCCGGGAGGTTCGCGGGGATGTCGGTGCCGAGGCCGGCCCGGGTCGGGATGAAGGGCACCCCGCCGATCCGCGCCCGCAGCGCGCAGAGCATCGTCAGCTCGCTCCAGTCCTCGATCGCGATCGCGCCGCTCTCGGCCGCGCGGCGGAAGTTGGGGGCGAGGCCGAAGCCCTCGAAGCTGACGATCGCGGTCAGCAGGCGGCGGACGCAGCCGGCCGCCACCAGCCAGTCGACGTTCATCCCGCCGCTCATCACGATCAGGTCGAGATCGCGCCGCCCCGCCCTGATCAGCTCGCGGCAGAGGCCGAGCGGCGCCCCGTTCATCATCAACCCGCCCATCGCGACGGTGGCGCCGTCGGGGACGAGATCCGCCGCCGCCTCCAAGGGGACCAACTTTCCGGGCATCGGGGCGACGTTAGAAGCAGCGGCGGGGCGCCGTAACTGGCGAATGCGCCGGCTGCCGCCGGCCCGACGTCGGGCGAGGATCGGACCCATGCCAAGCCCTGAGATGGATGCCGTCGCCGCTGCCTTCGCGGGCCCGTTCCCGCACGATCCGGGAGAGGGACGCGCCGCCTACGACGCGCTCGGCATCGCCAACCCGCCCGATCCGGAGACCCGCTGGGAGCCCACCGACGTCGGTGGCATCGGCGGCCCGCTGAGCGAGTGGCAGTGGTGGGACGGGGTCGGCGACGAGCGCGTCGTCCTCTACTTCCACGGCGGCGGCTACGTGGTCGGCAGCCCGCCCACCTGGCGCTGCTTCGCCGGCCGCCTCTCCCGCGACGCGAACGTGCGGGTGCTGAACTTCGACTACCGGCTCGCGCCCGAGCACCCCTACCCGGCCGCGGTCGATGACGCCGTCGCCGCCTACCGCTGGCTGCTGCGCGAAGGCTGGGACCCGGGCCGGATCGCCCTCGGCGGCGACTCGGCCGGCGGCGGGCTCGGCATCACGGTGATGACCGTCCTCCGCGACGCCGGCGATCCGCTGCCCGCCTGCCACATGTCCCTCTGCCCCTGGGCCGACGTCACCAACGGCGCCGCCAGCCTCGACGATCCCGCGGTCGCCGACCCCAACCCGGAGCTCCGTGCCCTCGCCGAGGTGATGGCGACCAACTACCTCCAAGGCGCCGACCCCCGCGACCCCCTCGCCTCCCCCCTCTTCGCCGACCTCGCCGGCCTCTCCCCGGTCCAGGTCGAGATCTCCGGCCGCGACGGCATCCGCGACGACGCCCTCCGCCTGGCCAAGGCCCTCGAAGAGGAAGGCGTCGAGGTCAGCGTCAGCGACTGCGAGGGCGCCATCCACGGCTACCACATGTTCGCCCCCCACACGCCCGAGGCAAAAGAGGGCACGAGCCGCCTCGCGGCGTTCCTGAACGACAAGCTGGCGGGGTAGGGACCCGGGAAAGGGACGCGAGGCGGGTCGGCGAGCACGGCCGTCTCGTCCACGACCCCCTGCACGCTTGTCTCGCATAGCGAGACAAGCGTGCAGGGGGCTGGCTGTGGCCGTGGCCGAGACGGCCGGGGATGTGGGGGAAGACGTGGCGGGCCGGTTCGTACGCCGGGCCCCGAACGGTCAGGAATCTGCGTGGCTCGAAATCCACCTGTGACGTGGATTTCGAACCGTGCAGATCCTTGCGGTGTTCGAAAACCGCCATATAGGCGCATAAGGAACAGGGCAGATTCCTGACCGTTCGAATCTCCCGCACTTCCCTACGGAACCGTCACGTCCTGGGCGTCTCATCGCGGTCACAGCCAGCCAGGACCGCGATGAGACGCCCAGGACCGACGTAGGACTGCCGGAGCGGCTGCGAAGCGCGGCCGTCCCGCGCTACGCCACCCCCACCCCCTCCGCCCCGTAGCGCTCGATCGCCTCGGCCACCGGCACCGCATCGGCCAGCCGCGCCTCGCGGATGCGGCTGCGCAGGGAGGCCGTCTCCGCCTCGTCGACCTCGCCGTCGTCGACGGCGACGCCGTAGATCGCGATCGCGTCCTCGGTCGTGCAGAGGCCGTTGCGGAGGTCGGCGGCGACGGCCTCGGGATCGCGGCGCAGCGGGTCGCCGTAGCCGGGGCCGCCCTCGTTGCGGGTGATCAGCACGTCGCCGGTCGAGAGCGTGGTGCGGGCCTTCGCCTCGAGCACCTCGCGGCCGGACGCGGTGACGTCGGCCTCCCCGGCGATCGGGCCCGCCGTGGCGAGCCGCCCGCGGGTATCGGCGTCGCGCAGGATCACGTTGGAGTTGAGCGCGCAGGGGTAGCCGCCGTAGAGGCCGGGCGCACCGGGCTGCGCGGCACCGTGGGTGGTGACGATCACTTCGAGGTCGGCGTCGACGTCGTAGGAGATCGTCCCCAGCTCGATCCCGGTGCCGCCACGGGTCTTGCCGTGCCCGTAGCTGCCCGGCGCCCGGCGCCGGTAGAGCTCCAGCACCGGGAAGATCTTCTCGTTCGACTCGACGTTGGGGCAGACGCAGGAGACCGACTCGAAGTAGCCGCCGCAGTCGACCCCGTCGCCCCAGCTGCGGGCGCCGCCGCCGCCGGCCGAGTTGTCGAACATCAGGCTCGCCAGCGGTTCCCCGTACTGGTCGAGCCCGGCCAGGATCACCAGGTTGAAGTAGGGGTACCAGACGGTCATCGACTCCTCGCGGAGCGCCGGGCTGGCCCCG
>JAFDWD010000911.1 GCA_018268695.1 Actinomycetota bacterium | reverse complement strand
TCGGTCGCTCGCTTCGGGTCACGCACTGGAGGGCGCTCCCCTCAGCTCGCTTCCCTGCGTCCTTGCGAGGCTGGCCCACGCCGCCTCAGGCGTCGGGTGTCAGGGCGTCGCGTTCTCGTTGCCGGTCTCGCCGACCGGGGCGTAGCGGTTGTGCAGCATCAGGTCGTTTCCGTCGGGATCGGTGAAGAGCGCCATGTGGCAGACGCCGGTGTCGAAGGTGTCGCCGAGGAATTCCACGCCCTTGGCTTCGAGCTCGGCGCGGGCGGCGGCGACGTCGTCGACGTGGAGGGCCGGATGGGCGTTTTTCTGGGGCGCGAACTCGAAGCCCATCCGGGCCGGCTCCCAGATCCCGAAGCAGGTATCGCCGGCCCAGAACTCGTACTGGCTCTTCGGGTCCGGTCGTAGGCCGAGCGTGTCGACGTAGAAAGCCCTCGAGCGATCGGCGTCGGTCGACGGGATTCCGACGAAATCGAGCTTGGTGATCATCCGCTCCTCCTTGGGAAAGTGACTTCTCCTTCAAGACCATAGACGTGCTCGCCTTCGGGTCGGCGTTGGCGCCGGCATCCACCCAGGCCCCCGCCCACGGGGGCAACCCGGGCTTCCGTTGGGAAATCAACTCGAGCGAATCGAGCTCCGGCGGCTCCAGCGACAAGGGCCTTGCGATCGCTCCGGGCGTGACGCTACGGCAGTCCAGGGTCGAAGCTCACCGACCAGACGCTCATCCCCGCCTCGGGGGTGAGCGTCACGGTGTGCTTTCCGTGGCGCTCGTGCGCGGCCAGCTCGTAGATCCCCGGCCCGGGGATCTCGAGCGCGCCGTAGGGCTCGCCGTCGACCGTGACGGTCACCGAGCCGAAGCCCTCGATCGTCGCCCAGGCACCTCCTGCTTCGTACTCGACGACCAGCTCGTCGGCCTCCTCGCCCGCGATCCAAGGTTGCTCCCAGCCCCCGCCGGGGAAGAGCTCCGTGCTCGGCGCGACCACCTGCGCGTTCGGGGCCTCCTGCGGTCGCAGCGGCGCCATCGTCTGGGGCAGCGGCCGCAGCGCGTCGATCTCGCGCAGCTCCTCCTGGATCGCCATCTCGGTCCCGAGGTATTCTCCCTCGCCGAAGTGGACCCAGGCGAGCGCGCCGCCCATCGCCCAGAGGAAGAGGCTCGGCCAGCCTTCGCAGCCGTAGACGTGCCAGAGGTCGCGGCCCGCGTCGATCGCCACGGGGAACTCGACGCCGAGGCGCGCCAGGCCCTTTTCGACCGCCTCGCGGTCGGATCCGAAGGGGAACCGCGGCGTATTCACGCCGACCACCGAGAGGCCCATCTCGCGGTAGCGCCGCGCCCACTCGCCGAGGTAGGGGAGGGTGCGGACGCTGTTCAGCTGGGCGAAGTCGAGGAAGTGGACGATCGCCGGCCCGCCTGCGGTCAGGGCCGGCATCGAGTCCGGTTCGGCGCCGATCCATTCGAGGTTGGTCGGCAGGTCGGGGGCGGCGATGTTGTCGCGTCCGGGGCGCACGGGCGCGGGACGTTACCCTGGCGCACCGCCGGGAGGCCGCTCCGATGATCTTCCTCCACCTTCCCGAAGCCCACGCGCTCGTCGCCAAGCAGGACCTGCCGCTGCCCGCCTGGCTCTTCGCCTGGGCGGCCTCGATCGTCCTCGTCGTCTCCTTCTTCGCCCTCTCGGCCGCCTGGCGCAAGCCGCAGTTCGAGGAGGAACGCTGGCGTCCCTCGGCCGCCTGGCTGACGGAGGTCCTGTGCGCATGGCCGATCCAGGTCCTCTGCGGTGGGCTCGGCGTCTTCCTGCTCGGCGTCGGCATCTACGCCGGCATC
>JAFDWD010000910.1 GCA_018268695.1 Actinomycetota bacterium | reverse complement strand
TAGGTTCACCCAGGTCGACCGCGTTCCCCCGGATCGGGCGGAACCGTCACCGAAGGCCACGGAAAGGGACGGAAGGCGCAAGGGAGCGTGGAGTTCCCGGCGTCTTCGTCACGGACTTAACGGTCAGGATCTTGCCGTGGAGAGAAACCGTCGCTATGCGACGGTAAGGCTCCACAGGCACCGTGACGAGGCCTCGGGACCCACGAGATATTCACGTAGGTCCGACTTCGTGCCGTCCCTGTGCCGCCTCTCCCACGGAACCCTCACGTCCTGGGCGTCTCATGGAGGTCACAGCCTGCCAGGACCTCCATGAGACGGCCGGGACACCGCACCTCGGACGGCCACCCCGCCCCGAAGCTACCCCAGCTCTTGCCGTACCAGCTCGACCAGCCGTCCGCACACCGCGTCCGCCTCGGCGGCCTCCGGGGCCTCGACCATCACCCGCACCAGGGGCTCGGTCCCGGAGGGGCGCAGGAGGACGCGGCCGCGGCCCTCGAGGGCGGTGTTTTCGGACTCCACGGCGTCCCAGACGGCGGTGGCGCCGGCGAGGCTCTCGCGGTCGGCGACCTGGACGTTGACGAGGACCTGTGGCAGCTTCTCCATCGCCGGGGCGTCGGCGAGGGTCGCGTCGCCGAGCTCGCGCATGGTCAGGAGGGCGGCGGCGATGCCGTCGCCGGTGGAGACGATGTCGGAGGCGATGATGTGGCCGGACTGCTCGCCGCCGAGCTTCCAGTCGCGACGCAGCATCTCGTCGATCACGTAGCGGTCACCGACCTGGGTGATCGCGACCTCGATCCCGTCCTCCTTCATCGCCTGGTGGAAGCCGAAGTTGGTCATCACGGTGACCACGACCCCACCGCCCAGTTCGCCGCGCGAGGCGAGCCCGCGGGCGGCCAGGGCGATCAGCTCGTCGCCGTCGTGGACCTTCCCGGCGGCGTCGACGGCCAGCACCCGGTCGCCGTCGCCGTCGAAGGCGAAGCCGATCTCGGCGTCGGAGGCAGCCACCCGCTCGGCCAGCGCCTCGACGTGGGTGGAGCCGACGCCCTCGTTGATGTTGCGGCCGTCGGGCTCGACGCCGATCGTCTCCACCGTCGCTCCGAGCTCGGCGAAGATCCGCGGCGCGACCCGGTAGGTGGCGCCGTTGGCGCAGTCGAGCATCACCTTGCGGCCCGAGAGGTCGATCTGGAACGCGGAGCGGAGCTCCCGCACATAATCGTCCTCGCCCCCGTTCAGCTGCTCGATCCGGCCCGGCTCGGCGGCGGGCGGCGGCCCCTCTCCCTCCATCAGCGCCTCCAGCCGCGCCTCGACGTCGTCGGGGAGCTTGGTGCCCTGGGCGGAGAAGAACTTGATCCCGTTGTCGCGATAGGGGTTGTGGGACGCCGAGACGACCGCCGCCAGGTCGAGACCGAGCCGGCGCACGAGGATCGCCGCCGCCGGGGTCGGCAGGACTCCCGCCAGCAGCGCGTCACCACCCGCCGCGGCGATCCCGGCGGCCAGCGCCGACTCCAGCATCGGGCCCGACTCGCGGGTGTCGCGGACGATCAGGACCTGCGGGCGGTCCTTGCCGAGCGAAGCGGTCGCGGCACGGCCGATCGACGTCGCCAGCTCGGCGGTGAGGAACGTGCCGGCCTCGCCGCGGACGCCGTCGGTCCCGAACAGCTTCCTACCGCCGTCAGCCACCCGGTGAGCCTATTGCGCCTGGCGAGAGAGTTGCGAAAGCGAGATCAGCGCTTGCTGAACTGCGGCTTCTTACGAGCCTTCTTGAACCCGGCCTTACGACGCTCCTTGACGCGGGCGTCACGGGTCAGGAAGCCGCGGCGCTTGAGGTCGCCG
>JAFDWD010000090.1 GCA_018268695.1 Actinomycetota bacterium | reverse complement strand
CTGGTCCGGGGCGAGCGGCGTCCCACACTCGCGACAGGTCTGATCGTCATTTCGGTCTGCCACGGGCGGGCGCGATTATCGGCGCCCGCGTCCCGGGGGATGTAAAGATTTTGCATCGACGCGGATCCGCTCCAGTAGGGGCTTCGCGGCGCTTATTCACAACTCTTAAACACCGCCGAGGCGACGCGCTCCCAAGATGGCCCGGTGAGCGTGACCCCCTCGATGGCCGGCTTCGGCAGCAATGAGTCGTGCCCGAATTGCGGGGCGCAGATGGCGGCGGACCAGCGTTACTGCCTCAACTGCGGGCACCGGCGTGGCGATCCGCGACTGCCCTTCATGGACGCCGTCGTCTTCATGGAGTCGATGAGCGCCCCCGCCGGCGGGAGCAGCGCGCCGCCTCCTCCGCCCGCTGAGCAGCAGACCTCGAATCGGTGGAACGCGAACGCAGCACTGATCGCCGGCGTCGCGACCCTGGTCCTGGCGATCGGCGTCGGCTTCCTGATCGGCCGCTCCGGCCACGACAGCGGGACCCAGGCCGCCGCCCCGCAGGTGATCAAGGTCGAAGGCGGGGGTGGCGGAGGCGGGGGCGAAGAAACCGCGGCGACGAACGAAGGCTCCGAAGAAAGCACCGCCAAGAAGTCGAGCTCCGGCGACAAGAGCAAGAACAAGTCCAAGACCGCCGAAGAAGCCAACTCGAGCCCGAAGGCCACCCAGAAGTCGAAGGAAAACTCGCAGGTCGGCGAACACGGAGCCTCGAAGGCGACCGAAGAAGTGCTCCACACCGAAGGTGACGTGCAGTTGGCCGAACCCGAAGTTCAGGTCGGCGGCAAATGCGAAGCGGGCACGGCAGGCTGCGGAAAATCAGGCGAATTTGAAGGGAACTTCTTCGGCGAATGAGACTTCCGGGATCGAAATCCAAGGCCCCGAGCGGCGCGCGCAGATCGCCGCCACCGCCGGGCGCGCCGCCGCCGAGCGTCCGTCCTTCCTCCGCGCCGACCGGTACCACCGTGCGCGCCGGCGGCCCGCCCCCCGGCAAATCGCTCGGCTCGGCTCATGGCGAGGAGTTCATCGTCGACCTCAAGCGGCGCCGCGAGCAGCTGGTCGCGCGCGTCGCCGAGCTCCAGTGGGACCTCGGCGGCCTCACCTACGAGATGGCGATCCGCGACAGCATCCGGGTCGAGGTCCTGGTCAAACGCGCCGCCGAGCTCCAGGACGCCGACGCCGAACTGAACGAGGTCGAACGCATCCTCCGCATGGAGGAGTCCGCCACCGCCGGCTCCTGCCCCTCCTGCGGCGCCCCCCACTCGAGCGGCGCCACCTTCTGCTGGCAGTGCGG
>JAFDWD010000909.1 GCA_018268695.1 Actinomycetota bacterium | reverse complement strand
GGAGCGCATCGCCGCGACCTGGGCGAGGATGTCCTCGGTCGGCTGCAGATTCAGGTTGAGGCTGTCCTGGCGCTTGATCTTGCCGGTGATCGGCTCGGTGCGGAAATCGGCGGGAGCGGCCGCCATCAGCAGCACGTGCTGGGTCTCGAACCGTTCCACCGTCTCGTACGCAAGCTCGGCCGTGGTCTCCACGTCGACCCGCTTCACGCCGGGGGGCTCGGGCAGGGAGACGTTCGCCGCGATCACCGTCACCTCCGCCCCGCGCCGCTGGGCGGCGGCCGCCAGCGCCATGCCCATCCGCCCGGAGGAGCGGTTGCCGATGTAGCGCACCGCGTCGATCGGCTCGCGGGTGCCGCCCGCGGTGACCATGACGCGCAGGCCGCTCCACGGGCCGGGCTCGCCGCTCGCCGGAGGCGCCTCGATCGCCACCGGCGCCGTCTCGACACCGGGAAGCTCCGTCTGGCCGCCGGCCAGCACGGCCTCGATCCGCGCCAACAGCCGCTCCGGGTCGGGCAGCCGGCCGCGGCCGCTCTCGCCGCGCGAGGCGAGGAGCCCCTCCTCGGGCTCGATCACCTCCACCCCGCGCTCGCGCAGCGTCACCAGGTTGGCCTGGGTCGCCGCGTCGGCGTACATACGGTCGTTCATCGCCGGGGCGAGGAGCCGCGGCGCGGTGCAGGCGAGGAAGGACGTGGTCAGCATCGAGTCGGCGAAGCCGCCCGCCAGCTTCGCGATCGTGTTCGCCGAGGCGGGGGCGACGAGGAAGGCGTCGCAGTTGGCCGCCAACTCGAGGTGGCCGATCGGGTCGTGCCCCGCATCACCGGGCCCACCATCCCCCGGCTCACCCGGGAAGGCGCCGCGCATCGGATCGCGCTCGTACTCGGAGATGAGGACCGGCGCGCCGACGATCCCCTCGAAAGAGGCGGCTCCGACGAAGCGGCCGGCGTTCTCGGTCATCAGGACCCGGACGCCGTGCCCGGCCAGCGTTGCCAGGCGCGCGAACTCGAGCGACTTGTAGGCCGCTATCCCTCCGCTCACACCCAGCAACAACCGGGCCATATAAGAGCTCCTTGCGAGCCGGGCGCTACGCGCCTAGCTGCGGTACTCGTATTTGAGTTTGCCCTC
>JAFDWD010000908.1 GCA_018268695.1 Actinomycetota bacterium | reverse complement strand
TCAGGCGGTTCGGCGCGACATCGAGTCGGATCAGCTTCGTCTCCGCGCCGAAGCTCCCGCCGAAGCCGAGCCGGAAGTCCAGCGGCACGCCGATCACCAGCGCCACGTCGGCGCCCTTCAGCGCGGTCGAGCGCGCGCGGCTGAAGGCCAGGTCGTGGTCGGCCGGCAGGCAGCCACGCCCGAGGCCGTTGAGGAAGACCGGGATGCCGAGCGCCTCCGCCAGCGCCCGCATCTGCTCCTCGCCCCGGCCCCAGTAGAGCCCGGTGCCGGCCATGATCACCGGCCGCTCCGCCCCGGCCAGGAGCGCGGCGGCCTCCTCGACCCCCTCCGGCGCCGCCGCCTCACGGACAGCGGGAGCGGGGATCTCGTACTCGGCCTCGGAGAAGACGACGTCCATCGGATAGTCGACGAAGGTCGGGCCGCTCGGCGCGGCGGCAGCGATGTCGAGGGCGGCGGCGGTCAGCGCGGCGATCGCGTCGGTCGTCTTCGCCGTCTCTGCCGACTTCACCAGCGGCGCGACGAACGGCAGGTGGTCGATCTCCTGCAGCGAGCCCGAGCCCCAGCGCATCTCCGGCGCGCGCCCACCGAGCACGACGACCGGCGAGTCGTTGGACTGGGCGCTGGCGATCGCGCTCATCCCGTTGGTCACCCCCGGCCCAGCGGTCAGCGCCGCGACCCCGACCTCGCGAGTCGCCTTCGCGATCCCCTCGGCGGCGAAGGCGGCCGTCTGCTCGTGCCGCACGTCGAGGATCCGGATCCCCTCCTCTTTGCAGCCGTCGTATATGGAGAAGAGATGCCCTCCCGAAAGCGTGAACAAGGTGTCCACCCCACGCGACTTCAGGACCTTGGCAACGATGCGACCTCCGTGATCTCCCATGGCGCCGCATCCTATATGTGACACCGAATCGTGCAAGCGTCCGCCGCCCTGCGGTAGTGCCCGGGGCGGGACTCGAACCCGCGAACTCCTAGGAGTAGCGCCTTTTAAGGGCGCCGCGTTTACCAGTTTCGCCACCCGGGCCTGGCGATGGTAACCAGGGGAAAAGGCTTGGGGAGCCAGTAAACGGCCAATAAAAGTTGGAGAACCGCAACTCAACCGTTGTTACCGTGTCTGAAAGGCACCGGACCACGCCTTCCCTGGAGGGGATCTTGGAGGCATCAGCACTCAGTCACGCCAGTCGCCGCGGGCTTCTCGCCCGTAAGTCGCCCCTGCTCAAGCTCCAGGGCGACGAGAAGTTGATCGCGATGGCCCGCAGCGGGAACTCGGGCGCCTTCGAGATGATCGTCGACCGCTACCAGGGCCGTCTGCTCGGCTTCTGCCGTCAGATGCTGGGCTCGACCGAGGACGCCGAAGACGTCCTGCAGGAGGTCTTCGTCAACGCCTACCGGGCGATGCTGGCCGACGAGCGCGAGATCAACCTTCGCCCCTGGCTCTACCGGATCGCCCGCAACCGCTGCCTCAACCACCTGCGCAAGCCGAGCGCCGACGCGCAGGAATC
>JAFDWD010000907.1 GCA_018268695.1 Actinomycetota bacterium | reverse complement strand
TCCGATCCCGAGACGCCCGCCGGGAAGCCGAGGTAGTTCTCGATCCGCGAGGAGGTGCTCGCCTGGCCGCCGAGCGCGACCGCGTCGACGAGGATCGTCGAGAGCCCCTCGGTCGCCGCGTAGACCGCCGCGCCGAGGCCGCCCGGCCCGCCGCCGACGATCAGGCAGTCCCACGCCTTCTTCGCCGTCTTGTTCGGGGCGCGGAGGTTGAGTGCCGTCGCCGCCTCGAGGATCGTCGGCGCGCGCAGCACCTTGTCGCCGCTGACCAGCATCGGCAGCTCCTCCGCCGCGGGCGGCTCGCCGTCGAGCGGAAAGACGATCCCGTCGTCCCCCTCGATGTCGATGAAGCGGTGCGGCACCCGATTGCGGGTGAGGAACTCGCGCAGCTGCCGCGTCCCGGGGTCGGTGCCGTAGCCGATCAGCCGCGCGCCGGTCTCGGCCGCGATGATCGTCGCCCGCCGGCTCACCAGCGCGTTCATGATCAGGTCGCCGAGCCGGGTGTCGCGGGAGACGACGTCGCGGAGCGCCTCGCGCGTGACGAAGATCCCTTCGCCCGCTTCGGCCACCTTCGCGGTCAGGAGCGCCGGTTCGAGCGTGATCAGGTTCAGCTCCCCGGCGAACTGGCGCTCGCCATAACGGACGACGATCTGTTCCTGGCCGGTGCCCGCCCCGTCGATGATCTCGACGCAGCCGCTCAGCACCACCAGCAGCTCGTAGTCGAGGTCGCCGGGGGCGAAGATGACCTGGCCCTCGGCGAGCTTCTCGCGTCGGCCCGCCGCTTCCATCGTCGCGATCTGCTCCGGGTCGAGCCGGGGGAAGACGACGTCTGACTCTTCGCCGAGCGGGCGCGGTGGGGTACTCATGCAGCTAAAGGTAGCGTTGGCGTGTGCCGACGAAAACCGATGAGCAGCACGCGCGACTGATGGAGGGGCTCGCGGCCTCGATCCGCGAGAAAGGGCTGGCGGGGACGCAGGTCTCCGACATCGTCCGGCACGCGCACGCGTCGCGGCGCACCTTCTACAACCACTTCGAGGACAAGGAAGCGTGCTTCGTCGAGTTGATGACGACGTTGGCCGACGCGTTCCTCGCGGAGGTCGACCGGGCGATCGACCGCGAGGCGCCGATCGAAACGCAGATCGAGCAGGCGATCGACACCTACCTCGGCCTGGTCACCGGCGACCCGGCGCTGATGTCGACGTTCGCCAGCCCGGCGCT
>JAFDWD010000906.1 GCA_018268695.1 Actinomycetota bacterium | reverse complement strand
GCGGCGGTCTTCGCGGTCGCCGCCGTCGGCAAGCTGGCCGGCCGCTCGCGCACGATCGAGACGCTGGCCGAGTTCGGCGTCGCCGAGCCGCTCCGCCGACCGGTCGCGATCGCGCTGCCACTCACCGAGCTGGCGATCGCGATCGCGCTGCTCCCCTCCGCCACCGCGGCCTGGGCCGCCCTTGCCGCGGCGCTCCTCCTGGCCGTCTTCACCGCGGCGGTGGCGCGGACCCTGATGCAGGGACGGGAGGTCGACTGCAACTGCTTCGGATCGCTCGGGCCCAGTCGGATCAGTCGCGGGACCTTGGCCCGCAACGCGCTCCTGCTGGTGCTCGCCGGCGGCGTCGCAATCGCCGCGCAGAGTGACCCGGGAACCAGTGCCGTCGCCTGGCTCGGAAACCTCGACACCGCCGGGGTGGCGATCCTCGTCGCCGGAGTCGCGGTCGTGGCGGCGGCCTTGAACTTCGCCTTCTCCTGGCAGCTGATGCGCCAGAACGGGCGGCTGCTCAACGACCTCAAGGCCCTCGAGGCCGAAGGCGGCGCGGCGGTGCCGAGTGGCCCGCAACCCGGCCACCTGGCTCCCTCCTTCGCGCTTCCCGCGCTCGGCGGCGGCGGCCTCTCCCTCGAGGAGCTGCTGGCCGGCGGCCGCGGCCTGATCGTCGTCGTGACCGACCCGGGGTGCGGCGCCTGCGAGCCGTTACTGCCCGAGATCGGGCGGCTGCAACGCGACCCGGAGACCGCGGTGCCGCTGGTGATGATCAGCCGGGGCGACCCCGACGCCAACCTCGCCAAGGCGCGGCAGCACGGGCTCGAGCCGGTGCTGCTGGAGGAGGGCTTCGAAGTCTCCCGGGCGCTGGGCATCAACGGTGCCCCGGGCGCGGTCCGGCTCGACCCCGAGGGGCGCTATCTCGCCAAGCCGTCGATGGGGACCGAGCGGGTCGGGGCCTTGCTCGGCGAGCTCACCGTGACTCCCGAACTCACCGTCCACCAAGGAGGCAACTGATGGCAGCCGATGCGGGCGCCCGGCGGATCCAGGAACTGCTGAACAAGAAGTCGCCGACGCTGACCGCGAACCTCGCCACGATCGCCAAGGCGGCAGAGGAAGCTCCGTCGACGCCCTACGGCGTGATTCCCCAGAGCGGGATCCAGGCG
>JAFDWD010000905.1 GCA_018268695.1 Actinomycetota bacterium | reverse complement strand
GAGGGAGGCGACGCCCGCCGCCGTCGTCGGCCGCCCGAGCGCCTCCATGAACTTGTTCGTCGGCCCCTTCAAGATCCGGCCGCCGACGTAGGGGCTGACCGCGACGACTGGGGCCGGCGAGGCGTCGATCGCCTCGCGCATTCCCGGAACGGCAAGGATCGGGCCGATGCTGATCACCGGGTTGGAGGGCCCGAGGACGATCAGGTCGGCGGTGCGGAGCGCGTTGGCGACCTCGGTCGTCGGGCGCGCCTCGGCGATCCCGTCGAGCTCGACGCCGTCGATCCGCGGCTGCCCGCCGTCGAGGATCAGGTACTCCTGCAGCTCGCGCCGGCCGTGCTCGGTGAGGACGTGGGTGCGGACCGGCTCGTCGCACATCGGCAGCAACGTCGCCCGCGCCCCGAGGCCGCGGGTGATCTGCGCCTGGGCGTCGGTCTGGCGGCCGCCCTCGCGGATGAACTCGGCGCGGTAGAGGCAGGTCGCGAGGTCACGGTCGCCGAGGCTGAACCAGTTCGGCGCGCCGACGTCCGCCATCCGCTCCATCACCGCGAAGGTGTCGCCGCGCAGCCCCCAGCCGCGCTCCTCGTCGATCTCCCCGGTCAGCCAGTAGGTGCAGAGGTCCGGGTCGGGGGAGACGTGGACGCCGAGCGTCTCGACGTCGTCGGCGGTGTTGGCGATGACCGTCAGGCGCTCGCCGATCTCCTCCTGCATCCCGGCGGCCAGTTTGGCCCCACCGGTGCCGCCCGCGAGGAGGGCGACGCGCATCGTTTCCTGGCTTCGCAAGGGAGGCCAGTCTATTGTTCGGCGCATGCGGCTCGACGGGAGGAAGGCGCTTGTGACCGGTGGCGCGAGCGGGATCGGCGCGGCGGTCGCCGAGCGCCTCGCCGCCGAGGGGGCGGAGGTCTGGGTCGGGGACGTCAACGTCGAGGGCGCCGAGGCGGTCGCGGCGGAGATCAACGGACACGCGATCGAGTTGGACGTCACCTCCCTGGACGCGGCGAAGGCGGCGGTCGAGGCGGTAGGTGAGGTCGCGATCCTCGTCAACAACGCCGGGACCGACGAGTTCGGATTCTTTCCCCTGACCACCCCCGAGCAGTGGCAGCGGGTCATCGACATCAACCTCTATGGGGTGATCAACTGCACCGCCGCCGCGCTCCCGGTGATGCAGGCGGCGAGCTACGGGCGGATCGTCAACATCTCCAGCGAGGCCGGCCGCGTCGGCTCCAAGGGCTCGGCCGTCTACAGCGCCGCGAAGGCGGGCGTGATCGGCTTCACCAAGGTGATCGCCCGCGAGAACGGCCGTTACGACATCACCGCCAACGCGATCGCCCCCGGCCCGATCGAGACGCCGCTCCTGATGGGCGCGCTGGGGATCGGCGAAGTCGGCGAGCGCCTGATCGAGAACATGCGATCCCAGACCCAGCTCGGCCGCCTCGGCCAGCCCTTCGAGGTGGCGGCCGCGGTCGCCTTCCTCGCCTCCGACGACGCCACCTTCGTGACCGGGGAGACCCTCGGCGTCAGCGGCGGCCTCGGCATGGTCTGACGCACTAAGCGCGAAAAACCGCCGCGCCGCACCCCGGGAGAGGGGAGAGAATTCACGCTCGTGCACTTAAGCCGCCTATGACCGGCTCAACTGCACGAGCGTCGAGCGAGACTGCCTGGTCTCTGGCGAGGAAGCAACATGGCGTACTCACGCGTGGACAGTTGGTGCGCCTCGGGCTCACCCGCCACGGCATCCAGCATCGCATCGCCCGGGGGCGACTTCATCCCGTCGGTCGCGGGGTTTATTCCGTGGGGCGTCCGGAGCTGACGGAGCAGGGACGGTGGATGGCGGCGGTACTAGCCTGCGGTGGTCCGGGGATGGCGGCGTTGAGTCATTCCAGCGCGGGAGCACTGTTCAAGATCGGTGTCGAGCGGGTCGCCGGGATCGAGATCTCGAGATGTTCTCCCGACCCGGTCCGCATTCCGGGGATCAAGGTTCATCGCAGGCCCTCGCTCCGGGGCGGGTGGTGGGGGTATTACGAAGGGATTCCGGTCACTTCGCCGGTGCAGACGTTGATCGACCTCGCCACGCGCCATGACGCGTGGCGGATGGAGCGGGCGATGAACGAAGCGGATCACCTCGGGTTGGTGCGGACCGACGATCTGCGTAAGGCGCTTGACGAGCATGCCGGGGAGCCCGGGGTGGCGCGACTGCGGGCGATCATCGACCGGGCGACGTTCCGCTACACGCGGAGCGACCTCGAGCAGGCGTTCCTGCCGCTCGCCCGCCGGGCCGGCCTCCCGTCGCCGCGCACCTCGGTCTGGCTCAACGATTACGAAGTCGACTTCCACTTTCCGGACCTCGGCCTCGTGGTCGAGGCCGACAGCCTCACCTACCACCGCACTGCCGCGGAGCAGAAGAAGGACCACGAACGCGACCAGGCGCACACCGCGGCGGGCCTCTGGACGTTGCGCTTCACGCACGGGCAGATCAGGTTCGAGCCGGAAAGCGTGGTGCGGACGCTTCGGGCGACCGCGGCCCATAGGCTCCGCG
>JAFDWD010000904.1 GCA_018268695.1 Actinomycetota bacterium | reverse complement strand
TTCGTCTACGTCACCCACGACCAGGAAGAGGCGCTGACGATGTCCGACCGGATCGCCGTGATGAACGGCGGCAAGGTCGAGCAGGTGGACGACGCCCGCACCGTCTACGACCGTCCGGCCAGCGGGTTCGTCGCCGACTTCATCGGCACCTCGAACCTGCTGACGCTGCGGGTCGACCGACGCGAGGGCGGCACCCTGGCGATGGACCTCGGCGGCGGGATGTCGATCCTCGCGCCCGACCCGGGGGGCGCGGAGCGTGCGGAGCTGCCGATCACGGTGCGTCCGGAGAAGGTGTGCGTCGGGGTCGAGCCGGGTCCGGGGTGGTCCTGCGTCCGCGGCCGGATCGCCCAGAACGTCTTCCTCGGCTCGGTCACCCAGCTGGTGGTCGAGCTGCAGACGGGCGAGACGCTGACCGTCCACGAGCTGAACGACGACGAGGAGGCGGCGCGCCTCGCGCCCGGTGCCGAGGTGACGGTCGGCTGGGCGCTCGCCCACAGCTACCCGATCGGGGAGAGCGCGGGCCCCGCCGATCCGGTCGAGGCCGCGGCGCGGTGAAGACGATGGTCCTGGTCCTGATCGCCTGCGCCGGGACCATCGCGATCGCCGCCTGCGGGGTCAGCCGGCGCACCGACGCGGTCGCGCCGCCGCCCCAGAATCCCGACGCCCCCGTCGGCGGCAGCCTGCGCGTCTTCACCTACGAGGACACGACGGCGCCCGACCTGATGAAGCCCTTCGAAGAACAGAATCCCGACCTCGAAGTGAAGACGGCGAGCTTCGGCTCCGACGAGGAGGCGGCGGCGAAACTGAACGCCGGCTTCCAGGCCGACGTGGTCGAGTCCTGCCTCGACGAGATGGCGCCGCTGACCGAGGAGGGCCTGCTGCGGCCGCTCGACCCGGCGGGCGTGCCGGAATGGGACAACCTCTCCTTCACCGACGCACCCGGGGTGACCGAAGACGGCAAGACCTGGCTGGTGCCGCTCTCGGCCGGGCCGCAGGGGCTGATCGTCAACGTCGAAAAGGCGCCCGATGCCCCGCGCTCCTGGAAGGCGCTCTTCGACCCCCGCTACAAGGGCGAAGCCTCGATCGAGGGCGACTACGAGCTGCCCGCCGTCGCCGAGGCGGCGCTGGCGATGGGGATCGCCGAACCGATGAAGATGTCGAAGCGCCGGCTCGGCGAAGTCTCCGAGTTCCTCGACTCCCACGTCGGCCAGTTCCGCGCCCTCTGGCAGAGCGACTCCGACCTGGTCAACCTCTTCAAGTCGGGGGAGATCGTGATCTCCGACGGCGGCCCGGGGGTCGCGGCGCGGATGAAGGAAGCGGGGATCCCGGTCGAATGGATCGCGCCCGCCGAAGGGCCGCTCTCCTGGGTCTGCGGGCTCTCGATCACCTCCAACTCCGAGAACGTCGACGCCGCCTACCGGCTGATCAACTGGCAGGCCTCGCCGCGGGCGCAGGCGATCCGCGCCGACGACGGCTACGTCCTCACCAACCCGACGGCGATCGACCTGGTCCCGAAGAAGGACCGGGCGACCGCCGACCCGGCGACGATCGAAGGGGCGATCCCCGAGTCGCGCCGCCCCGACGAAGAAGAATGGGTCCGGGTCTTCCAGGAGTTCCAGGCGCAATGAGGACCGCGCTCCTCGCCCTGCCCGCCGCCTTCGCGCTCGCCGTGGCGCTGGCGGCCTGCGGCAGCACCCACAACACCGCGACCGCGCCCGCGCCGGCCGAACCGGGCGCGCCTGCCACCGGCTCGCTGCGCACCTTCACCTACGAGGACACGGTCGCCCCGCACCTGCTCGACCCGTTCAAGGAAGCCAACCCGGACCTCGATCTGAAGACCGCGACCTTCGACTCCGACTCCGAAGCGGCGGCGAAACTGGTCGGCGGCTTCCAGGCCGACGTGGTCGAAGCCTGCGCCGACGAGATCGACCCGCTGTCGGAGCAGCACCTGCTGCGGCCGCTCGACAAGGCGGCGCTGCCCGGCTTCGACCGGCTCGCCTTCCACGACGCGCCCGGGGTCGTCGACGAAGAAGGCCAGGTCCTCTTCGTCCCGGTCTCGGCCGGGCCGCAGGGACTGATCGTCGACACCGAAAAGGTGAAGAACGTCAACCGCTCCTGGAAAGCCCTCTTCGAACCGCAGTACAAGGGCGAAGTGGCGATCGAGGGGGACGAGTCCCTGACCCCGCTCGGCGAGGCGGCCCTGGCGATGGGCTTCAAGAAGCCGATGGAACTGACCTCGCGCCAGATCGAGGAAGTGACCGCGTTCCTGAAGGAACACCGGAGCCAGTTCCGCAGCTACACCGAATCGGACTCGGACACGATCAACCTGCTGAAGTCGGGGGAGATCGTGCTCGCCGACGGCGGCCGCGGCACCGCGATCGCGGCCGAAGAAGCGGGCATCCCGGTCGAATGGATCGCGCCCCGGGAAGGGCCGCTCTCCTGGATCTGCGGGCTCGGCATCCCCTCCAGCTCGGAGAACGTCGACGCCGCCTACAAGCTGATCAACTACTACACGAGCCCGAAGGCGCAGGCCCAGTCGGCGCTCGAAGGCTACGTCGTCACCAACCCCGCCGCCCTGCCGCTGGTGCCGGCCAAGTACAAGGAAAGCGCCGATCCGGCCAGCGTCGCGAACGCGATCCCCGAGCGGGAGCCGTCGAATCTCGAAGAATACGTCCACGCCTGGCAGGAAGTGCAGTCGGAATAGTGGCCACCGTCGATGCAACCCGTCGGGTCTCCGCCGCCGAGCCGCGCGTCGCCGCGGGCGGGCCGCCGTTCGTCCACCGCCTGCGCCGGGCGATGCCGGGCATCGCCAGCGTCGTCATCGTCTTCCTGATCCTGGTGGTGCTGTTCGGCCCGGTCCTGCTGCTTGCCGTCTTCTCCTTCAACGACTCGCCGATCATCTCGCTGCCCTGGGCCGGCTTCACCACCCACTGGTACTCGGTCGCCTGGTCG
>JAFDWD010000903.1 GCA_018268695.1 Actinomycetota bacterium | reverse complement strand
GGCCGGCGAGGGTCGGCGACCCTACGCCCGGGTGAAGCGGCGGCCGGCGGTCGGTGAGGACTCCTCGTCGAGGAGCACTTTGTCCGACTCGCCCCGTTCGACCGCTTCCTTCTCCATCGCGGCGATCTTCTCGGGGGTCAGGTCGCCGGCGTTTTCCTGCTCGATGTTGGCGACCCACTCGGCACCCTCGCGCGACTCGGCCTCGTCGAACTCGACCTCGCCGCCGCGGTCGAGCGACTTGTCGATCTCCTCGAAGAGCGTGTCGACCAGCTTCGCCTGCGGGACCTTGCGGAGTGGTTTGCCGCCGGCGAAGATCAGGCCCTCGTTCCTGGCCCCGGCGATGCCGAAGTCAGCGTGGCTCGCCTCGCCGATCCCGTTGACGGCGCAGCCGAGCACCGCGACCTCGACCGGCTCCTCGTAGCCTTCGAGTCGCTGCTCGATTTCGGCGACGACCGAGTCCATGTCGAACTGCAGACGGCCGCACGTCGGGCAGGCGATCAGCACGGGCCCGCGCTCGCGCAGGCCGAGCGCCTTGAGGATCTCCCAGGCCACTTTGACCTCTTCCTCGGCGTGGAAGGTCGAGAGGCTGACCCGGATCGTGTCCCCCACCCCGTCGGCCAGGAGCGTCCCCAACCCGACCGCCGATTTCAGCGCGCCGGACCATTTCGTCCCCGCCTCGGTGATCCCCAGGTGCAGCGGATACGGAATCTTCTCCGACAGCTGCCGGTTGGCGGCGATCGTGTACGGCACGTTGGTCGACTTGATCGAGACTTTGAAGTTCGTGAAGTCGAGGCTCTCCATCAGTTCGACGAACTCGACCGCGGCGGCGACCAGCGCCTCGACCGGCGCCTCGCGCTCGAGTTCGTGCAGGTGCTTGGGCAGCGACCCGGAGTTGACGCCGATCCGCATCGGCACCTTGCGCTTGTTCGCCAGCTCGGCGACCTCGGCGACTTTCTCCCGCCCGCCGATGTTCCCCGGGTTCAGCCGGATCGCGTGCGCCCCCGCTTCGATCGCTTTCAGCGCCAGCGTGTGGTTGAAGTGGATGTCGGCGATCACCGGGATCGGCGACTCGGCGACGATCGTCCGCAGCGCCTCCGCGTCCTGCTCGCGCGGCACCGCACACCGCACCACGTCCGCCCCCGCATCCGCCACCTTGCGGATCTGATCCAGCGTCGCGGTCAAGTTCGCGGTCTCGGTCTTGGTCATCGTCTGCACCGCAACCGGCGCACCACCGCCGATCGGCAAGCTGCCGACGAAGATCTGCCGTTTGGAAGCCATACCTGGAGTCTAAAGACCGGCTATTTCGAGACGTTGAAGCCTTCGCCGGTGATGCGGCCGATGTCGTTGGAGACGCCGATCACCATCAGCATCAG
>JAFDWD010000902.1 GCA_018268695.1 Actinomycetota bacterium | reverse complement strand
TCGTCGCCGGAGATCCAGCGCGGTCCAGGCGAGGACACCCCCTCCCCCTCCGGTCGAGAGCCGTCGAGGATCCCCAGGAGCAGTTCGTTGGCGTCGTGGATGGTGATGATCTCCTCGGCGTTTTCCATCCTGTCGTAGCTGGCCGCGACGCGGCCGAAGTGCTCCCGCATCTCCTCGTCGGGAAGCTTGATCTGCTCGTTGTCCAGAGCTTCCAGTAGCCGCCGGAAGACCTCTCCCTCGACCGCCGCGGCGGCGGGGTCGCGGACGAGGTCCGGCCTCGCGAGATCGGTGAGGACGCTCTGCAAGCCATCCATGCACTTCTCCCGGAGTGCTTCGCTGTGCTCGTCGGACAGGATCAAGGGCACGGTGCGGGGACCGTGCGTAGGGTTGTTACAGGACATGAGGAGCCGAACCTCCTTGTGTCTCAGACGGCCCGTCGCGTTCCACCGCGGCGGGCCGTCGCTCTATGTGGTCGACGCAGAGTCTAGCAAAGGTGTGGAGAAATTCTCCACACCCGATTCCTATTCACCTCGAATGATCTGCCGAATCCGAGAGTGATCTAGGCCAACTAACTCCCCGATTTCGCGAAGCGATAGCCCATCCTTCTGCGCCTGACCGAACGCCTTACGACGCGCTTCCCGTGCAGCCTTGCTGTCCCGCTCAAACTGCTTCTGCGCCACCTTGACAAGCTTGCTGGCAGCTTTTCGCTTCGCGTCGTCGGCCATGAGAGGCAAGCGTATGCGCACGGACCTTCAAGGTGCTCTGAGGCGGGCGGTACGATGAGTTCGATGGCCAACGCTACGAAATCAGCCCGATCCGAAGTGCAGCGCCGGCGGGAGGCCGCCGAACGAATGCGCGGCATGTTCTCCCACCTCGCGCCGGGACGGAACCTCTCCGACGAGCTGATCGCCGACCGGCGCGCCGAAGCAGCGGCCGAGACGAGAGAGGCCGCCGAAGAAACTCGGCGTCTCCGTGGCGGCCGCTGAAGCGCCAGCATCGGTCCTCGATGCCTCTGCCTTACTCGCAGTCCTGAACGACGAGGAAGGCGCCGACGTTGCCACGGAGGCGATCGCCAGGGGCGCGGCAGTCAGCATCGTGAACTGGGCAGAGGTCTTGTCTAAGGTGGCCGAGCGCGGCATGGACCCAGAGACGGCGGCGGCCGAACTTCGCCGGGCGGAAGGCTCGCGCCGGGCGCTGACCGTCGAGCCACTGACGGCGGCGGACTGCATCGAGGTCGCACGGCTGCGCCTCCTCACCAGACGACAAGGCCTCTCTTTGGGAGATCGGGCCTGCTTGGTTCTGGCGACGCGACTGAGGGTCCCAGCGTTGACGACGGACCGGGCCTGGGCCGACGCTGATTCAGATGCCGAGGTGCACATAATCCGATGACATAAGGCGGTCATCAGATCCGTTAGGAAGTCTTATCCCCAGTCGTGTTCGCCGGGGACCGGCATCCACATACCGCCGCGTTTACATTAATGCGTTCCACTTTTCGGTATTGATTTGTGCACTTTGCGGCACTTAGGGTCCCAGCTTCCAGCTGATCGTCTGGGGCGGGGCTCTGTGAATTGCGCGAAATTCGCAGGTCTACCGCGCCAGCAACGACGCATAGCGCCGTTGCGGCTCGTCGATCGGTTACCGGACCAAATCGACAATCAGGAGGACAGCTATGGCAAGGGGATGGGTCCATACCGTCTACAAAGGTGGGCTATGGGTGAACGAGGTTGAGGGGGAAGGCCAGATCTCGTCTCACTCCACGAAAGAGGAAGCCGCTGCGACCGGTCGCCGTCAAGCAATTTCCCGCGGTACCGAGCATGTGATCCACCACATCGACGGCACCATTGCGGAACGGAACAGCTACGGAAACGATCCGTTCCCGCCGCGCGGCTAGGAAGACCGGAGATGGCCAAGGCGCGGAAGATGCGACTGAGCTGGTTTTTGGTGAAGCCGGAGATCGATGCCAGCGACATCGAGGCGATCATCGAAGGGACTGCCGGCAACGCGCCACAGAGCTTCCGCGTGCCAGCGCTGAATAAGGATCGTGACTCGCTCTTCGTCAAACCCTCCCACCCCTCTCCTCCGCGATGGCTCGATTTCGTCAAACCACACCTTGAAAAGGAAGAATTACCGACGATCCTTGGCTCCTCGAGTTCGGGCGTCCTCCTAGTCGAATCGTCAGGGCGCGTCCTGGCGGTGTCGTTCGGCTATGGCCGACACCTGGTGCGATCCGAGGCGGTCGTACAGGACTTCGGCCTGAAGGTCGTGCTCAACTCAATCGATCCGCAGCTAATTAAGTCGGTAGATGCACGCACCTTCGACGAGCTAACGATCCACACTCGCCAGGGCGCGAGCCGCGACTCGTCGCTCGGAGTCTTCACTCTCGACAACTCTCGCGACTTGCTGCGGTCGGTCACCGGCCGCTCTGCCCCGGGTGGTCTCGGTTCCCTTTCAGGTGCTGCCGCCCTAGCAATGAATACCGCATTGCCGCTGCCTCAGTTGCCAGAACTGGCCGCTGAACTGATCGCGGCCTACGACTCGAAGGCCTACGAAAAAGACTTTAAGTTCATCGATGACATGCGCGGTGAGCAGGACCCGACGGTGATTGAGCGCTTGGACGAGCTTCTTGTGGAGGCTCTGAAGGACCGGGAAATGACCGATATGCACCTCGCGATCCCGGAGGCCGTCGATTGGCAGCAGATCGCCGGGGTCCGCTTTTCGTTTAAACGTCGCGCCCAGGAGGAGACGCCCGATCCCCAGATCAGCGTCTACCGCAACCTGAGAGACGACGATCAGATCTCCGTCAAGCGTTTGAAACTCGACAAGGTCGAGGCGATCAGCTCCCTGGACGACGGCGAAGTCTTCGATCGTTGGCGGATCTACGATTGCATGGTCTTTGAGACCGAACTCGACGGTCATCTCTACGTCCTTTCCGGAGGCAGCTGGTATCGGATCGACAAGGACTTCCGCCAGAAGGTGAGGACCTACGTAGAAGGCATCGATGAACTGGGCCTGAAACTGCCCGAGGCGGACAAAGCCGAGGACGAGGACGCCTATAACATCGCTGCCGCCGAAGCGCTCGGAGCGCTCTGTCTGGATCGCAAAAACATCGGCGTTGGCGGCCCCGACAAGGTCGAGATTTGCGACATCCTGACCGCCGATGGATGCTTCATTCACGTCAAGAAGCGCGGTCGTTCTTCGACTCTGAGCCACCTCTTCGCGCAAGGTGTGACCTCGGCTGATCTATTGCTCGGCGACGATGAGTTCCTGGAGGCTGCCAGGGAGAAGGTCGCCAGCCTCAATTCTGACTTTTCCGACGCAATCCCGAGCGAGCGAGGCGCCCGGGACAAGATCCACGTCTCCTACGTTCTCCTGTCTCGCGCCAGAAAGCGCACCGACCGCCCGTATGGTCTTCCGTTCTTCAGCATGGTCAGCCTCAAAGCCGCGCACGAACATCTGCGCGGTGCAGGCGTAGACGTGACCATCAAAGAGGTCAAAGAACACTGAGGCCTCTGCCGTTGATTTGGGCGCTCTATGTCTGCGCTCTGTTGCCCTCGGCGTTGCCCCGGATCGTGAGAGAGCCTTTGATTCGGGGGAAATTTGGCTCAGAGAGCCGTCTTATTAAGCCCGCCGCCGGGATCGAACCGGCAACCTCCTGATTACAAATCAGGTGCTCTCCCAGGTTGAGCTAGGCGGGCGTGGGGCCGATAATGGGGGCTAGATGGATGTCACTTTTCGCTTTCTCGGC
>JAFDWD010000901.1 GCA_018268695.1 Actinomycetota bacterium | reverse complement strand
GACTTCCCTTCTTCGCGGTTTTCTGCTTCGGCACGATCACATGGCTCGACTCGGCGATGCCCATCATCTGCTCATTGGTCAACGACTGCTGCAGGCTGTTGGAGATCCAGTAGGTGTTTTCGCCGCGGTGCCAGGCGACCAGCTTGATCTTGCCGCTGTCGGTGTAGATGGAGTAATCACGCCCGTTAACGGTCTTTTCTTCCGTCGGGTCGTCCAGGATCGGCGGGTCTTCCCAGCCTTGGATCCCCTGTACCCCGAAGTAGTTGACTTCGTATTCGGGCTGGTATTGGGCGACCATGCGGTACGCGGCGTGGCGTTCCTTTTCCTTGTCTTTCAGGTGGTAGACGCGCGGGTCGACGATGTGTTCGTAGGGATTCGATTCGACGAAGTTGGCGCCGGAGGGAAGCCTCGTCGGATAGAAGACGGGGAAGCCGCCACCGACGTGACGGGCGACGATTTCCGCCTCCTGTTCGCCCAGTTCGGTCGCGGGCACCAGTTCGTCGCCGCCCGGGGGCACGTGCTTCTTCGGCTTCTTCTTCTTGTGCTTCTTCTTTTCCTTGGTCTTGCCGCCGCCCTTGCCCTGCTTCTGGCGTTCTTCCTGGCGTTTCTTCTTCCGGGCGGCCTTTTCTTCTTCTTCCTTGAGTTCGGCCTTCTGGGTCTGGTAGCCGGCTTCGCCGAGGAATTCCTTCACGGCGTGGCGGATTTCCGTCTCGTTGGAGTAGACGAAGCTCGGCCCCAGTTCGGCCGGGAAGTGGATCTGTTGGACTTCCGCGCCGCGGAGTTCGTAGAGCAGGTCGAGCAGGGTGATCAGTTCGGTGCCACCCTTGATGTCGGAGCTGGTGTATTCGGCCAAGGTGTCGACCAGGTTGTTGTTGTCCGTGACCAGGTCGGTCGGCGATACCTGACGGCGGACCTGGCTGAGGAAGCTCTGCTGGCGAGCCGAGCGGACGATGTCGGTGTCCGTATGGCGGTAGCGCACGTACTGGAGCGCTTTTTTCCCGCAGAGCTTCTGGTATCCGGGCTGGATGTTGATTTCCGAATACTGTTCTTCGGGCGGCACGCCGACGTTGGAATGGAAGTAGCGGCGGTCGACATCGGTATAGACGCAGCCGATCTTGTCGACCGCGCGGACGAAGCCGAGGAAGTCGATATTGATCACGTGGTTGATCTGCAGTCCGGTCAGCGCCTTGACCACGCGGACCGTCAGCTTCGGACCGCCGTACGAATAGGCGGCGTTGAACTTTTCGGGGCCGAAGAACGGCAGTTCGACCTTCAGGTCGCGGGGGATCGACATCACCGAGATCAGGTTCTTGCCAGCGTCCAGACGGAGCAGGATCGTCGTGTCGGACCTGCCGTGTTCTTCTTCCAGGTTCGCCCGCTGGTCGGAGCCGAGGATCAGGATCGTCTCCGGTTCTCCGCCGTGGACGTTGGTGACGACTTCTTCGACTTCCTTGTGCAGTTCCTTGTTGTGGCCGGTTCCGAAGGCTTCGGCGATCGAGTTGATGTAGAGCAGGACGGCCGAAGAGGTCGCCGCCGCGGCAACCGCGACGATGATCACCGAGGCGAGGGTGAACCGCCACCAGTACCGCTTCTTCTTCGGTGCTTCGGTGCCGTCGCCCTCGGGGGGCGGCTTGCGGGAATAGCCGCCGTAGCCGGGCGGCGGGGTGCTACTCACCTAACCGCTCCGGGATCGCGCGCAGGAAGGACTCGAGCGCCTGCCGGTAGCCCTCGAGCGAGGAGACCGAGACCCACTCCGCCGGGCCGTGATGGCCGGCACCGACCGGGCCGAACTCGACCCCCGGCACGCCGACCCGCAGGAACGAGACGATGTCGGAGGCGCCGTCGCGCCCGACGCTCATCGTCTCCCCGTTGGCGTAGGTCGCCGCCGCCTCGCGCAGGCCTTGCAGAAAGGGCAGGTCGCGGTCGACGGTCGCGGGAGGCCTCACCAGCAGTGGCGTCGCGGTGACTTTGGGCATGGCCCGGATCTCCTCCATCAAGGCTTCGGGATCCTGGCCGGGCAGGTAGCGGATGTCGACGTCGATCACGCATCGGTCGGGCACCTTGTTCAGAGCGTCGCCGCCCCAGATCCGCCCAAGATTTATCG
>JAFDWD010000900.1 GCA_018268695.1 Actinomycetota bacterium | reverse complement strand
CCCGACCCTCGGAACGTCGCGTGCCAAGCGGCTTTGCGCAGCGGCTAGGCGTCCCCTCCCCGGGCGGCGCGGCTTCGTAGTCTCTGCCGATGCGCTCCATTCTCCTCGCCGCGATCGCCGCCCTCGGCCTCCTTCTGGCCGGCTGCGGCGGCAGCGAAGACGTGCATGAATCGCTGGCCGGCACCCCGGCCGCGATCAATGTCGTCAAAGACGTCGAAGCGATGGCGCGCGCCTGCAAAAAGCCGAGCAAGAAGTCCCACCAGGCGGGCGTGAAGGCCTACACCGACCTGGCCCGGGTCACCTCGATCCACCCGAACGCCACCTTCGGGCCCGGCGAAGCCGAAGTCACCATGCGCCAGCTCCTCCACCGCGCCGTGGAGAAAACCGGCCACTGCATCGGCGTCAGCGTCGATGCGAGTGGCCGGTACCACGTGGAATGACGCGAAGGGCGGTTCCGCTCAGCCGACCGGAATCGCCGTCAACTTGGTCGCCGACGCCGCGCCGTTGCCTTCGGCGAACGAGCAGAGGACGCGTAGCGGACCGGCCGGCGTCGCCGCTGCCACGCTCTGCAGCGAGACCGACTGGCGGCCGTTGGCCTCCCCCGCCGTCCACTGCACGAAGTCGACCTCGGCTCCGCCGGCCTGGAGCAGGCATTCTGCCCTGGCGGTCGCCTGCACCGCGAACAGGTCCGTCTTCGCGTTGATCACGAAGGTGCCCGCGGTCGCCACCGGGACGGTGAGGACGATCTTTTCTTCGTCTTCAGCGATGTTCTCGCCAGCGTCGGCCCCGAAGAGCGGCGAGACGATTCCGGCCGGACCCTGGGGCCCGGTCTCACCTTTCGGCCCGACCTCGCCCTTCGGACCGGTCTCACCCTTCAGGCCGGCCTCACCACGAGGGCCGGTGGCACCACGTAGGCCGTTGACGGCGGAGGCGTTCAGGGTGTTCAGTCCCAGGGACTTCTTCTTGATCTGCTTGCCGGTGATCGTGCCGGGCTTGATCTGCTTGCCGTTGATCAGGCCGGTCGCCGCGGAGGCGGTTCCGGCAAGCACCGCGAACACCGCGATGGCGGCCAAGACGGTGCCCGGTCGCGGCAGGCGGCGCCGGGGCGCGTCGCTGTCACTCATTGGATCTTTCCTTCTGTCGCTGGATGGACGGACGGAGCGATGCTGCCGCGCCGGCGACCCGGTCTCATGAGGGACCGACCCCCAAGTTTTGGACCGCGTCCCCCAGGACGCGGGCGTCAGGAGGAGGCCGGATCCGGCGCCAGGGCGCCCGGAAGCTCCTCGCGGGAGTGGATGCCGAGCTTCGCGTAAGCGCGTCCGAGGTGGTTCTCGACCGTCTTCGCGGTGACGAAGAGGGTCTGCGCGATCTCGCGGTTGCTCAGCCCTCCGGATGCCATCTCGGCCACCCGGCGCTCGCTCGCGGTCAGTGCCTCGAGGCCGGAGAACATCAGGCGACGCGGGCGGGCCCCCGCGGTCACCAGCTCCCGGTGGGCGCGCTCGACCAGTGCCGTCGCACCGCACCGACGGGCGGCCTCGAGCCCCTCGCGAAGATGCTTCCGCGCCTCGCGCCGCCGACCCGAACGACGGACCGCCGCCCCCAGGTCGACCTCCGCCCGGGCCCGATCGAGCCGGGCCGGGGACGCCTCGAGTGCATCGATGGCCTCTCTGAGCAGGTCGGGACCGTCGTCCCCGCCGAGGACCGTCGCCTGCGCCGCCAGCGCCCGGCCGATCGCCGAGGGCGCCCCCCAGGCGCGGGCGCGGCACAGCTGCTCGCCGGCCATCTCGCGGGCGCGCTCGTGCTCGCCGAGGCGGGCGAGGACGAGCGCCGCGTCGGCCCGCCACCAGATCGCGGGATTGGCGGCGCCGACACGCGCACAGCGCTCGCCGAACGCGAGCAGGTCGGCGAGCGCCTCCCGGTCACGTCCCCGGGCGGCGCGGACCCGGCCGCGCGCCCACAGCAGGATGTCCATATGGACGACCGCGGGCAGCTCGGGGCCGCACCCCGCGTCGGCGACGACCGCCTCCGCCTCCTCGAGCTCTCCGCGCTCGAGGAGCGTCAAGGCGAGGACGGCGGAGATGAACGGCAACGCGAACGGCGGACTGCCGGCCACCTCGATCGCCTGCCGACAATCAGCCTCGGCCGCGATCAGGTCCCCGGCCAGGTAGTTGACCGACCCCCGGCACCCGGAGGCGGCGGCGAATCCCCAGCTGGAGCCGCGCGCCGCCGCCAGCTCGAGGCCGGCATCGAGGTGCGACCGCACCTCGTCGAGGAGGTCGGCGAAGCACATGACGTAGAGGACCTGCATGACCGCATTGGATTCCGCGCCCTCCCCGGCGACCAGCTCACCGCCCGCGACCGCACGCCGGCCGAGCGCGACCGTGCGCTCCAGATCGCGCCCGGCCTGGCCGGTGAGGTAGGCCTGATTGCAGAGCGCCAGGCGCTCGGCGAGGGTGGCGTCGCCGGCCGGCGCCCGCGCCGCGATCCGCGCCGCCGTGGGCTCGAAGGTCTCGGCCCCGGTGACCCCGAGACAGGTCAACTCGACCTCGAGGCGCACGCGGGCCTCGCCGGTCAGGTCGGGAAGGTCGGCCAGGGCCTCCTCGAGGACGGCGACGGCCGTGGCGACATCGAAGTGGGTCATCGTCGTCCTGGCCAGGGTCAGCCAGGCCTCCGCCCGGCGCTCGTCGTCGTCGATCGCCAGGATCGCCGCCCGCAGGTGGGAGGCGGCCTCCTCCGGACGCTCGCCGACGACGTACTCGATCGCGCCGAGCTCGTAGAGCAGCTCGCCGTCTACGCGCGCCTCCCCGACCTCCTCGATCGCGCGCCGCAGGTAGGGGAGCGCCGCTTCCGGCGCGCCGCGGGACACAGCCTCCGCGGCGGCCTGGCGCAGCACGGCAACGAGGCGGCGATCGCCCGCCGGAGCACCCTGGATCACGTGGGAGGCGATCCTCTCCGCCACGGCGCCGTCCTCGAGGAGCAGGCGCGCGGCGCGCGCGTGGGCAGCTGCCCGCCGGCCCGGTCCGAGGTCGGCGTAGACCGCGCTCCGCACGATCGGGTGGACGAAGTTGAGCGGCAGCTCGGCGTCGAGGATCTCGGCGTCGGCGAGCGCGTCGATCGCCGCCGCGGCTTCGTCCGGGTCGACCTCCGCGAACGAGGCGGCTCGATGAAGCTCGACGTCGTTGCCGAGGATGGCGACCGCCGCGGCGATCGCGCCGGCCGCGGCGGGCATCGCATCCAGGCGCCGGATCAGCGCTCGCGAGACCGTGCTCGGGCCGAGGTCGCGGACCCGGTTGGCGTCTGGCGGCAGGTCGGACCCGTCGACCCGGATGGCCGCGGCGAGCTCCCGCAACAGGTACGGATTCCCCCCGGTCACCTCGTGGCAGGCCGCGGCCACCTCGTCGTCGACCTCACGGTCGAGCCGCACGCCGACCACCCGGGCCGTCGCCTCGGCGCTGAGCGCCGCCGGTTGGAGGAGCTCGGGACCCGCCGTCGCCACCAGTTGCTCGAGCAGGGCGCGCTCGGTTTGGGGCTCGCGCGGACGGGCGGCGGTGACGAGGACGATCGGCAGGTCGCCGATCCTCGCGGCGAGGTAGGCGAGGAAGCGCAGTGAGGCAGGGTCCGCCCAGTGGGCATCGTCCACGACCAGCGCCAAGGGCCCGCGGGAGCTCAGGTTCGCCGTCAACCGATAGAGGCCCCGGAGGACGGAGCCGCCCGCCTCGACCGCGGGCGTGGTCGGACCGTCGAGGCCGACCGCCGGCGCCGCCGACGCGGCGCTGCCGGAGAGGAGCTCCGCCCGCTCGGACGCCGGCGCGTTCAGGAGGCGATGCTCGAAGAGGCTCCGCACGATGCCGTAGGAGAACTCGCGTTCCAGCTCTCCGCCGGAGGTGGCCAACACCGTCAGCCCGTGTTCGCAGGCCAGGGTCCGCGCGACCCCCAGCAAGCCGGTCTTGCCGATCCCGGCGGGGCCCTCGACGTGCACCGAAGTCCCGTGCCCCCCGACGGCCTGCTCGATCGCCGCCGAAAGGCGTTCGACCTCACGCTCACGTTCGAGAAGGTCGCCTGGACGAGCGACCAACGACGGACCAGACACCGGCCAAGGGTACCGGGCCGAAACGCGCGGACTTGACCCGCGTGAGAGCCTGCGGGCATGCGTCGCTCGTGGTTCGCGCTCGCCGCCGGTAGGCGAGCGAAGTGGGTCGTCTTCGTCCTCTGGTTCCTGGTGATCTTCATCGCCGCGGGGCCCGCGAACCTGCCTGCGAAGTTCCAGGACGCGGAATCGAACGAGGCCACCTCCTACCTGCCGTCGTCGGCGGAATCGACGAAGGCACTGGCCGCCACCGAAGAACTGCAGGACGGGGAAATCGCGCCCGCCGTGGTGGTCTTCCGCCGTGAGGAGGGCCTGACGCCGGCCGACTTCAAGGAGATCCAGGCCGACGTCGCCCAGATGGCCTCGAAGCGCTTCGAAGGCGTGGTCGCCGACGGCGAAACGGCGGCCTCGGGCGGCAAACCGGGCGGCGAGGAGAAAGAAGTCGCGGCGGGCGGGGCGCCTGGGTGCGGCGGTCCGACCACCGCCGTCCCCGGCCAACCGTCCGGCTATGCGCCCTTCGTCGGTCCGATCTGCTCCGAGGACGGCAAGGCGGCGATCGTGATCGCCTACATCAACGCCGAAGGCGAGGGCGAACGGATCGTCGACCCGGTGAAGTTCTGGCGCGACGCGATCGCCGAACCCGGCGCCGGCCTGACGGCCAAGGTCACCGGCGGGGCGGGCTTCTCGGCCGACGCGATCGAAGTCTTCGAAGGGATCAACGGGACCCTGCTGCTGGCGGCGCTGGCCCTGGTGGTCTTCCTGCTGAT
>JAFDWD010000008.1 GCA_018268695.1 Actinomycetota bacterium | reverse complement strand
CCAACCCCAACCCCAACCCCAACCCCAACCCCAAAGGTTTTGGTTTGAACAATTATGCCAAATCAAATAAGGCAGAGTGCTTACCAATGTTCGTGCCATGTATTGCTATCTAACAACAACAGAGCAGTGATGTAATTGTACTATATTTCATGGTTGATCTCATCAGGCAGGCAACTGTGCTCACAGGCCTTGACAAGCTTGACTCACACCCGTCCCTCCAATTCGTTGAAGCAAAAACCAAAGTCAAACCCAGCTTCATTGCGCTAGGCATCGCCATTCTGCTGCTGTTGTTGCTGGCGGTCTTTTCGCTGGACAAGCTGGTGCTGTGCATCGCTGCGTATGTCGTTCCGGCCTACTTCACGCTTCTCACGATGCAATCCCAAAACAAAGAAGGTCAAATTCGGTACCTCGTCTATTGGGCATCATTCTCAGTCGCAGAAATCCTAAACCCAGTCGGAACGTTAGTTCTGGGAACTCATCTGTGGGTAATCACCAGGGTCGGCCTTGTGGTCGCGCTGCTCAACCCACGCATCGACGGAGCTTGGAGAATTTACAAATCGGCAGTATCTGATCAGGCGAGTTCATAAGGCAGCACGAGCGAACCCGAAAAGGAACCTCTCCTTGGCTAGACAAAAAAGTCGTTATGAACGTGATGTCTACAACACCAATTGCATCAATCCTTTGGTACTCCAAGCCGGTTGGTTGGTATTTCGTAGATCTGGCTCCAGCGCTTCCCCGTAATCAGGAGCCGATCTGATGTTGGGTCGTAAGCGATGCCGTTCAGCACTTCATCCTCCTGCAGGTGATGGCTCTTCATTTCGTCGAGCATTATGTCTTGAGCATCGTACTTGGTCACCACCAAGCCAGAATGCAGGTCTATCACGATGATCTTGGATTGGTAGTAAATGTTGGCCAGGAGGTAGCCATTACAGTACTCCAACTCGTTGATATAAGTCACCGGCGTATCTCCATCCCTTACTGAGATTTTAGATTGTTCCTTAAAATCCTTGTCAACAACGTAGACGGTTGAGCTTCCGTCCGAAACAAACATGCAGGTTTCATTGTGGGCCAGACCCCAGCCAGCCTTCGGCCATCGAATCGTTCTTACCAAAGTTAGATCGTCATTGTAAACAAACACTTTGTTTTCCTTCCAAGTAAGCTGATAGATGTGTCCTGCAAAGCGGGTGATGCCCTCGCCGAACACCATCCTGTCTATAGCAACTTCCTTAATAGTTGTTGTTGCTTTCTTGTTTGGGTCGATTTGAAGGAGCTGGATTTTGGATTGTCCATACATGCCACACGATTGGACGAGGGTTTCGTTGTTGATGAACTCCAGTCCCTGGGTATAGCAAGTAGTGTCGTGAGGATATCTGCGGACTGCGTCAGTGCTCAGAGTCAATACGAAAAGACTCACGATGAAGAAGCTAAACTACATAAATGAAATCAAAGAATTGTAAAGCGGTATGGAAGCTGTTGCTGCTAATTTTTGTTCTTGGGATTGATAACGATTCTGTAACTGCACTTGGGCCTCCTCGCCAGCTTCAGAGATTCTTCCGCTTTGAAGTCTGAACTCTCTTCCAGTAAATTAACGGTCTCTCGCTTGGGCTGGACATGCAATCTTGGTCGGGAAGTGACTCTCTTAGTTAGCTACTTTGGTTTGAGCTTGGCTTCTTTCGGTAGGCTATGCAGCCTGTCCATTTACTGCATTGCCTTCATTTTTATGACCTTGGTTTTCATTGATTCGATTGCATCTTCGTCCGATAATGCCTCTTCAACACGATGACTCAAATTCTCTTTTGAAACAACGATCTTTCGCTTCAATTCGTTTTGCTTCGTTGCTCGCTGTTTATTTCCTTTCGGCTTTGAATTCATGATAATGTCTTATAAAATCCCCAGCGGAATAAAACAGCGAATATGAACGATTCGATCATCCTCTCCAAGCCAGACGAGATCTTGCAAGTTCCTTCTCCAGCTTGAACTTGGCAAACTCTCTTTCCACTCTTGAGCGACGCAGAGCCTGTTCCAACTCATATTTGTTGTCGCAGGACTCCCGATGAGGCTCATAATTATCGCTGCGATTCACACTTGAATGGCCGACCTCATAGATGCTTCCGGCCTCCCGATTGGACTCTCTCAGGCCTATCTTTGGTTTGTTCTTGTAGATTTCGCCTTAGCGACAGACTTGTGCGTTACTGTTCTCGGCGAGTGCCCTTGAGCCTTTCACAAGATCGATTTCTCTGTAGTTGAGCTTGTTGATGGACTGTAAGTGGTTCTTTAGCAGTGCGATTTCTTCCTTGGACTTTGACAACTCTCTCTAAAGAGTCAGCCTCTTTTGCTTTTCCATCTCCAGTTCGCTGTTCTTCTTCAGAAGGAGCTCTCGGAAGCCGCCGTCGGATCCTTCAACCAGTCCAATGTCTGCTCTGCGCTTTTCCTCTGCTCTCAGCTTGGCATTGGCTTCAATTTGCTCAATTTTGAGCTGCGCCTCAGAAGCAGCTCGCTTCATGACGTCTTCTCGGTCTATTTGCCGTGTTACCGCCCTGAAGTTATTCGGAGAAATCCCAGTTCGCTGAAGTGGCTCTTCGGTTCCTGCTGTTTTGGTGGAGACGATAGACCGACTGAAGTGATTGGTGCGCTCCTTCTGCTGAGATCTGCTGACTAACTCCTCTTCCGTATTGATCCTTAAGGCTTCCTCTGGTGCCCTCACGTTTAAGTAAGAACGCTTGCGTGCTAAGACATCTTCCATGATCTTAGTGCGGAGCTTCTCCTGCTCTTTTAGATAGTTTCTACGCTCTTCGTTCTAATGGCTTCTTGCTTCCAGGATCTGCTCGAAATCGTTCACAGTCTTCGATGTAACTGGTCGCGTTTCGACCGGCTGAATCACATGCTGGTATGGGTCTTTGAACTTACTGGAGAATTTTCCTTCCTCACGACCGTATTCAGAAGCAGGCTGGAGGTAGGCTTCAAAGACTTGCTCGCCGAAGTTGCAGCCCAGCTGGTTTTGGATGTCTAAGATTGTGTTCGAAATGATTTATTGATCCGTGCAGCCATGAGCAAGCATAAACGATCTCACTTCGAGCGTTGATACCTTTCCATTCTTATTCGAGTCTAAAAGAGTGAAGACGACTGTCGGCTGCGTCTGCTCGACCAACTTTCTTTTCTTCGTTTCTATGTTTCTGAAATTCTCAAGCCATTGGCTGAGCACTGCAGTGACCATTGAGTCGAGATGACCGTAGTGAGACTTGGAAGATGCAACAGCTCGCGTCTGAGGCGTGAAGAAGTCATTGAGTTGTGCTGGTTCAATGAGCCCCATTTTCAGGACGTCGATTTGCTTGAAGAGAGTAAAGATTTCCATTTCGCTTGGGAACACGTAACGGAGCTTCAGGTAATCATAGAGGTTGGCGAGACTGATGTGCCCTTTGCCTTCAGTGTCGAACAAGGAGAATAGTGATGCTGATGTGAAGCTCGGAAGGTCGACAAGCTGCCGCTTCTTGGGTTCGATGATCATCCTCGCAGTTCCGACGGTCGTGAGCAGTTCGTTGAGGAGGAAAGATGGCGTGGACATGGAATATCGGTAATTCGATTTGGAATTGAATTATAGTTTCGAATATGTTCGAGTCTTTCAGAGATTTAAATACATACTGAGGTTGTCACAGCTCGGTGTCAATTTTCTCCTGCTTCTGATCCACCCTCTTCGCGAAAGAAGAAGCCGTCAAAGTCCAGTTGTGCTGGTCGTGGAACGGGTGATATTCAATGTGTTAGAAGTACTTGCCGTCGTTGAACTCGTGGAGGAAGTTGTCGTAGTAGGGACTGGTGACTCTATCTGACACTCCGAGGTCGGCCGAGTAGTACGTTCTGTTCATGTCAGTCACGAACCTGAAGGTGGCAGTCCCGAAGCAATCAAAACTCTTCTTCTGGTAGGAGTGAATACCGACGTTCAGTGTACGAGAATTACCGTGAGCTGGTACTCTGCGGCTAAATATGCTGCTGATGCCGGGTATTTCAGTCCAGGGAACAAAGGTGAACAGCTTCTTATGGATGGTTCCCCACTTCCACTGAGTATTATCGAGCGTGCCGAACCACTCATAGAGAGATGCCTCCAGTTTGTTGAAGGCAATCAGCATGTTAACGATGCAAGGGTTGTTTGGAGAACCCTTATTGTGCTCATTGAGGCACAGAAGTCGATCCTCGGTAGTGGTGTCGTTGTTGGCTGCCAGCTTCTTCACGAGCTTGAAGAAGTAGAGCTCAAAAAAAGCATGGCTGGTGATGGCAGTATGCTCCTGCTCCGATAGCCCAATATTCGCTAATAGAAGCCTCTGGAACTCGTGCTCCCAGATAGCGTAGATGCTCGGCTCGAACTTATTGCGGTTGAATTCGCAATTCCATTCTTCCAGCCACTTGGTGATCTTGTCACCGAACTCGCTGTCGATCCAATCTTTGCGGTTGTCTCTAAAGATCTTCAGCAAGTCCTTCATGACGAGGTCGACATAGGAGTCCTTGGTGTCCTGCTGCATCTGCATCATGTCCTCCAGCGTAAATTTCTTGCCCTGTTGCATCGCAGTCGTTAGTAGTTCTTCAAGTCGGTACGATCTTCCGTTGGACACCTCATGTAGTGACGCTCGATGGGCATAGTTGTCGCTTGCAAACTTGTTGTTAGTCATTGCGACATAACCGCGTTTCGGATTAATCAACGAGGGTCTCTCCTACGGCTTGAGGGACTCTTTCTGGTCGTAGAAGGTGGTGGTCCCATTCTTGACAAACGAACCCATTTCAGGAATGTTCTTCTTGGGAATGCGGCCAATGACTGCGAAGCCCCACAAGTCAGGATCCGTTGAAATAAAGGAGCTGTCGATGTTGACGTACTGCATCATCTCGCCTGATTCTTGGAATTGCTGTTGAGTTTCCGAGAAGATGCAGTCAATGATCGCTCTCATCGACTTACCTGAATCTTGTGTGTAGGGAGAAATCTGCAGAGACAACATGTTCTCATGGTGGGTGGGCATGGGGAAGCCATACTTGAGATGTATGTCCATGAACAATTGCGACAGGATAGGACCTCGGTGAGTCTGGTAGTACGTCTCTTCGTATGCTGACGAGCCACGAACGTGGATGACTTCCTTTCTTTCCTGAAGGGGCAGATATTGACCGTCACATAGATACGAACGAGTCCCATTAGCATGTACAAGAACATCCTCGGCATAGACATCTTTCGAATCAGCGTAGAGGGATGTTGACGCCCAAGCAAAGTGTTTGTTCTTCCCGATACTGATGCCTGGAATGCCATCGAACCCAGCACCAAACGCTTGCGCCACCACTTCATCCTTCTCATTGATCAGGATAACTTCCATTGGATAGAATATGCTCGGAATCGTGAGTCCAACGTGCGGGTCGTTCGAAAGGATGGGCCGGCCAGTCGCCGAATGCTGCTTGCCGACCACCCAAGCGTTCGAACCTGAAACCGTAAAGGGAAGCTTCGGAGAGCCGAAAGCCGGCAGCGATAGGTTAAGCTTACCCCAGTGCTCCGCTACGATTCTCTTGTAGTCGCTCTGATTGTATTCCTTGAAGAGCCCCAGTTCCTTGAGTTCGTCGTCTTTTACAATTGTGATTTCCTTGAACTGATTCTCTGTTGAGCAAGGAATGAGCTTCATGGCGAGATCCATACCGACCGTTTCCTTCAGCCTCTCTCTGGCGATTTCGTACATCCAGTCGAACTCCAGAGTGATAGAGAATAGCGCCAGCATTGCTCCAATATGATTAGTTGTGAAATCCTCCCAGCTGGTCCAGAAAAGATAAAACTCCAACGGCAGAAGCTTTAGCGAGCGAGCGTAATCGTTTACTCCGTTAATGTAGCTCTATGCGTAAGATCTTGTGAGGTTGTCCATATGTTACCCTGTTTCTACTCCGACATTCCGGATGTTCAGGTTTCTCATGTATCGGTCGAGTGGAAGTGTATCCTTGCCAAACAGCTCACTGACGCGTCCTTCAAGCAGCCTCTTCTTAAAGTGGAACGTCCACAGTCGGTCCTGAGCTTGAGCGTATCCTATCCCATACACCAACGCATTGCGATTGTCAGCGACAATGTGTGGAACTCCCATGGCGTCTCGGTAGATGCTAAGTCTCCCCTGGAAGTGGCTGCTTTTCAACTCCGTGAGGTTGTTTTCTGATCGGAATATCAGCAGCAGAAACAGACCTACCAATACGTAGAACGAGTATCTCTTCAACATAAATCACTACAATCCAGAATATGTAACATCGGACACATTAACTCCTTTCTCAGAGTTTATGTTTAATTGTGTCTGCAGAGGTATAGTTCGCCGGTGGTTCTGCCGGAAGGTGACAGCACCAGATACCATCTACGCGCTTGCCTCGGGATCGTCTCGGTCTCCAATCAGTGTAGCTTTTTCATCAGAGTTAGATTGTTCGCATTGGTGGCTAAGAAGCATATCGGACGCTCCTCTTAACCCTCAAGGATCGCTTAGATGGATCGTCAAAGCCAACTAAGGAAGAAATCTTTCATAAAACGGCTATCAAAAACAGGAAAGCTCATTTGCGGTCGCTCTACAACCACTCCAAGGAGGTACTTGATAAAAGCATTGTTATTTTTTATCCGAGCGAGAACAGCTATAACGGAGAGGACATTGTGGAGTTGCATACTCACGGTAGCAGAGCCATTCTCAAAGTTCTTTTCGATGAGCTCGATAAGCTAGGCTTTCGCATGGCGGAAAGAGGATAGTTCACTCGACGGGCCATTGTCAACAACAAGATGGATTGCTTGCAAGCCTAAGGTATTCATGAATTGATCATGAGCGACTCGGAGTTCTCAAGGAAGATCGCACTAAAGCATCTTTTAGGAGACACTTCCAAGCAGATTGACTACATAAAAGAAGAGTTGGTTTCTTGTTTAGCAGCGAATGAGGCATATATAGACTTTCCGGGCGAAGAAGTAGGAGTCTACCGATTTAGGAAGACATCAAGGAGGAGCTTATGGATAAAATCAAGTTGAGAGTTGAGAGGGCAATGAAGCAGATAAGAGACAGTCTTCGAAGTCGAAAACAAGTGTAGTTGATGACCGAAGGGCTTTCAGTAGCGATAGTAGGGAGGCCGAATGCTGGCAAAAGTACCATCATTAACAAGCTGGTGCGGAGGGAAGTAGCAATTGTGAGTGACATACCTGGTACAACTCGCGATTTGATCAATGTAAAGCATACATAACTCAGGCCTCGGTTGAGCACAAGGGCATAATGATACATCTGACTGATACTGCCGGATTGCGTGTCACTGAAGAGGCCATTGAGAAGGAAGGAATAAAGCGAGCAGTGGCTAGAAGTCAAGACAGTCACATCAACGTGTTTGTGGTTGATCCAACTGCTGAGGTCGTGATCGGTCAGACCATTCTCCTTCAGTCGGCAGGTCCGATGTAAGAGGGTATTCTCCGCGAAAGTAAAACCCTTCTAGTGGTTAACAAACGAGATTCTGTTGACTTGCAAGTGCCTCTTGCAGTAAGGACACCAAACGGAGTGGAGAGGAACTGCTAATTGTTAATGTCAGCACTCTAAGAGGACAGCCTTGACGATCTGCTAGACAGAATCGTGGATGAAGTACACCCACAATAACTCAGGCTAACAGTAATTACAAGTTCGAGTAGTTCCATCCAGAAATAATGCTCAGTAAGGAACGACATTTCAAGGCACTTGAGGAGGCACTCCGTCGTTTGGAGGGTTACGTAAATCAGAAACTCCCCGTGGACATCCGATGTGAGGAACTTAGAGAAGCGATCGCTGAACTCGGAAGCATCACTGGAAAGGTGGATGTCTAACAAATACTGGACGTCCTATTCCGTGACTTCTGTATTGGAAAGTGATTAATTGATCGATGAATAAACTGACCATTACGGAGAAGGGACTGGCATTCCTGCAGAACCTCGCTGAATAGGTTGAGCCTGCGCGTCCAATGAAGCAGCACGTTGAGTCGATGACGCAGCTCCCGAGTCTCAAGCGGGAGAAGATAGAAAAACTGCAGAGATCGAAGAATCGAAAGTACGAAATCATGGCCGATCGCATCCACCAGAAGCACAGAAGCATTATTGAGGCTCGGTCTGCAGCCTATGACAAGGAAAACGACAGCTTTTGGAATGAATGGCACGCTGGCTTTGAATTAGCTTCAGCATGGAATAAGGAAAGCCAGGACTTGCGCAGTCGCTACCAACAACGGGTGAAGGAACGCAGCGATCACGTATACTCCCGCGGAGACAAGAAGCAGACTATCAAATGACTCTGCTAACCCCACTATGACTATTGTATAAGATAACTGATCCTATGACTCAGGAATACGAGCTGAAGGTGGGGGTATACAGCGATGAGCGCCTGCAGGTGGCGGATCTCCTGAAGTACTTAGAAGCAGAAACCAACGAGAGCATTACGGCCCTGATCAAGCGATTGACTCTTGGTGCTAAGCCCACTGAGAAATTTACCTCCACGTTTGAGAGGATCCCGAACGGGGAGATAGAAGAACAGTAGTATGTGGGCTTTTTGATGATCTACAACAGCTCGCAATTCGAGTCGATTGAGTACGTGAAGCAGATGTAAGGATGTGTTGAGGTAGATTGGAGGATCTGGGACTGAGAGGCAGCGACGAAACATTCATAATCATTGTGGAGATGGAGACAAAGGACAAGGTTAACCTAGCCAATCAGGAAGGGCAGATACTCGCCGTGAAGTACAACGCAGATTTCGTGCGCCTGTCCTTTGAGAATACAGGAGAGTTGCTGCGGACCATCAGCAAGTACATATCACAGATGCTGGAAAGCTACTACCATCCGACATCCGTGATTGGCGAGGAAGACGAACAGCACGATGAAGGCGAATACGAACTCAACTACATTAGCCGCGATAAGCAACGTGAAATTGAAGAGGATGAGGCCAACCGACCGCTCTTCGAAGAAGTAGAGCCTGGCAGCCTGTTGGACCGAGCCCTGTAAGAACGGAAGTCTCGCATGCAGGAGATCTCCTCACAGGAGCAGGAAATCGATACGAACATTCAAAACCTGCAGAAAGTGCTGGAGAATATGGATGTGCACATTCGATCGAAAGTGGAGACTGACTGGTACAGCAATCTGAAGAACTCTATATACTCCCGGGTCGAAAAGGAATCCGACTGTTACTCCAAAAGTATCTTTGCGGCTAACTTCAGTTAAGCTGACACAGCACTTCCTGAAGGAGACTCCCGACAGCAAGGTGCAGAAGGTGCCAGTCTAGACAGTCTTCATTAAACGCAGGCGAAACCTTCTCATGAGACTGCAATTTTCATTCAATAAGTCGCAGGTCCTGATGGAGATATTCGCGGACAGCAATTACGGTGAGCTCGCTCGCATTGCTCTCCGGAAGATCGGCCTCAAGCTCACAGACAAGAACATTACGACGATGCGCAAGAAAATTGAGCAGACCATCGGTTCGTTCGTGGACCAGCTGCAGCGTTCTATATAGGCAATACAGGAGCAGAGTAAATAATACATTAAATGCAGAATTAGCGAGTCGTCGGCTTCTCAAGTGACTACCTCAGTACAGAATTCCTTGAGCGACGTATTGCCACTTGTCGTACCAGCGTGCCCGCCAGTTGTCTATGCTTGCATTAATTAAGCTAAAGTTAGGCCGGGAAGTACCCTTGGCAGAAGACTGAAAGCTAAGCGTCCGTGTGGATGGATTCCGGGTTGAACCGCTGCTCGAGCTACTGGATGCATTGCTATCCACGCTCGAAGCATGGCATAGTCGTACCGTGGCTGCTGTACATGAGGTTCACCAGAATCAGTATCCGATCTTGGTGCTTGCGGAGGGCGTTGAAGCCTTGGTAGAAGAGTTTTCGGAACTCATGGAAATGCTTTGAATCCAAACCGCCCATCACTTCGACGTATTAGCTTGGCAGTTTGAAAGGAACTTTCTTCTCCATTTCGACTCCCTTTCCCGGAGAATTACTGATGAAGAACCCGTAATCAATGTGTCTGAGTGAGCCATCCCGACAGATCATGATGTTTCCGTTGTGGCGGTCCTTGACTTGAAGCAAGTATGTGATCAAACTATACGCCGCAAGGCTTCTTACGAAGTGATGCAACCTTTCTCGACCCTTAACAACCTCTATCAGGGACGAATCCCGTCGCTTCAGCTCGTCTATGGTGAGACAATCGTCCATGAACTCAATGATGCCTGAGTTGTGAGACACTGAAACGATTTAGTAGGGGTATAGCTCTAAAGGAATGCTTTCATTTTGGAAGATGTCTTTGAACATCTGGAGCAGCTGCATGGCAAACTGCTCCTGCTTGAGGTTGTCGTTGGATTTGACGATGAGGGTGATCAGCTCATACTGAGGCAGCTGCGAGTATGGCGAATACTTGGAGATACGAGCGAGTTTATGCGAGAATGACTCAGGGAATATTTCAGGCATGTATGGCTCTGCCTCTTCTGACTGTTTTTCGTCTTCGTGTCTCTACTCGACAAGCTGTACAGCCTCTCTGTTCTTCTTGCGCAGATGGAAGAATTTATTGAGCAGTTGAAATTTGTTCAGTTTCTTTTCCGGAGAGGGTTCGTGTTATTTTAGAGCCTCAGTTGTGCCTTCATCGTGATTGTGTCGAGGTGTTACCAATTCCAGCTCGTGCACTGTGCCTACCTGGTTGTCGCCTTCTCTGTGTAGCTTTTTAGTGGTCCCGGACAAAGGAGGCACTGGTACTTTCTGGTGCTGACTCGCGTCGTAGAAGAGCTCCAAAACAATAGAGTATGGTGCTCGTTCCTTGGTCGCGAATATCTTGGACTCTTCGTACAGTATGTTCAGCACTGTCTTCTCTCTAATGGAATCTTTATTACTCACGTTGTACTTTTATGCAACGGAAGATGCACCAACGCGGGAAGCTTCTGGTTTATCTTCGATAGCTCACTCACGAGAAATTCTCTGCGATTGGGTCGGGTCACCAGCTTCTCCGAGAGGGTTACTAGATCCCTCAAGAACTCGAGAGTCGGTGCAAATATGTTGTTTTCTTCAGCTGATAGTTTCGGGGAGTCGAAGTAGAGACTGCGGTATACCTCCCTGACCTCAAGATCTTGCAGCTTCGAAAAGGCTTGCTGGGACTATTTTAAGTGCCGGGAATGATAACTCTGTACTATAGGGTCAGCACAAACGGGCGGTTAGCGAGGCACACTCCACTTGGTCGCCATGATTTTGACTAGGCGATCCAGGTACTGAGCGACCACTTCGTGACTGCTTCCAATAACGGCAAGGCTGTTGAGGTACAGGTAGAATCTATGAGCGAAGTGCAAATCAAGCTTGCAGGCGCGTTCCAGCAAGTTGATTAGTTCGGGACTGTGCATTTCCTCGTGGAAGACCAGGTACGTGCAGAGTTGCGGCACGTAGAATTCGAGGTCTTCCCTGCTGTGGCGCGAACTGGAGTGAATGCGTACTTTCTCCATCATTTCGCTGTAGAGTTCTCCGTTCTAGATGAAGAGCGTCATGAGCATATGGAAGGGTTTGACTTATTCGTGCTGGCTGAGCGTCCTTTCGTAGCGCTTGGCCAGCTTGATGAACATACTTTTGCGATCCTTGGAGGTCAGCAGAGACTCATCGTTGGCCTGAATCAGCGGGTCATTACTTGGCAGCAGTGCAGAAACCGGCAGCAGAACACCTTCTGCAGACAATCTACGTGGAACCATCCGTACTGTAGGCCTTCTTGCTCACAACCCGCACAGAACCTCTCTTCTCCATTTCTACTTAGCTTAAAATTATACGTCGACCATCACCGTAGGCCGCCTGCCCGCGCCAGCTGCGACCCGCTCATGAAATGGTAGTTGCCACCGCTGCCCGTCTGTTTTGTCAAACTCGCGTAAATATCCCTCCTGCTCTTTGACCTTAGTTTGTTAATTGCAGGCATCGTCGGAGATTTCTTCGGCTGTTACGCTTCGAATATGGATGCCTTCTGGTAATAATGGTAGGACAGGCCGAAAGAGTACCCCTTCGGCAGGCGTGGGCTCGAGCCTTGCACTTCCTGGTAGCTGTTCGGAGCAGGGTTTTCCTTCATGTTTCTCTCAAGCCAAAGAGGATAAGCCTTGCGATTTCCGAAGCCGAAGGATGTGCCTTTGGCCTTGCTGTTTTGAAAGCAGCTGCCTGTGAAGTAGGTGGTACCGGTGTCTTGCACCCGTGCTTTCAGAAAGCGATTGGCCTTTGGTACTGAGTAGCATAGGACTGATTTCTGAAGAGTGGTAGCACTCTTGTTTTCATAGATTTCTGCGTTGATGAAGAAAGGTACTATCGCCGTAAGCAGAACGGAGAGACTTGGCGAATTCCTTTAGTGGATCGAACCTCTACTGCTCCACTTAACCAACGTTTGATATGTTCGCCGGCCTTATTTATTTTTTGTCAGACTGAACTATTACTTAATCTTCCTTCTAAGGAATAATGGTGCTGGCAGCCAAAGGTGTTGGTTGCACATTACGGCTGGCTCTCTCTTCCTGCCGAACCGCTGCTGGAGGGATCTTGCTGACACTGGGATCTGCAGCCTTGATGGTGAGTTTATCTGCGCAGGCTTCTGCGATGGCCACCCGACATCGAATATTAGAGAGTTCCTGATGGACGAGTCGTTCGATTTATCTGTCGCTGTCAGAGCAGCATTCGAGGACTTAAGGCCACTTCTCAAGGAACTTCGTGCTCTTTGCTTCTACTTCGTGACGCGGATGCTCTTCCATAACTTCCTCCTGCTGCATGGAATAATCTATTTATTAACTATTCTTCTATACAACCATTTCTGAAGATTATTCGGTTTGCTGATGCGCGTTTATTGTGATAGGTGTGCTCATCACTAGCTGTTGATGAGATCCGCTCTGAGAACTGTCTTCCGAGACCGTGTCAATAAAGAGGCAATCGCCGACATTATCTGCGACGATGAAGGCATGCTGCTCTTATACTGAAGAGGTTTGTGGTTGACTTATTGCTTGCGGAGGTGATTGAACTAATTAAGAGGTAAGAGTGGTTCTATTCAGCGGTTATGATTAGTCCTAACGAAAGCTTGAAGCCGTTGGATGATAGCATGTCCGAGATCGGAACCGGTTTTGCTCAAACTCCTCCAGTCCGAACAAAACCACTTCGTCATCGCCAACACAAAAGTCGTTTAATGGTACTGGACAGAGTTCGGGTGCAATCATTTGAGGCAGGGTCTCCAAAGTCAACGCAGTTGGCTCACAAATAGATTGGACAATCTCAGAAACACAGCCGGGAGTGAGTTTGATGAGGCTGGTTTCGATTGCCTTAGGAGTAAACACTTCAATCAGAGGTTAACTGTTTTGAGTTACGGGCGTTTAAGTGATTTATGAGTTCTGTTGAAGAAAAGAATCGATGCCTTCTAGAGGAAGATCCTCAATATCGTCCTCTGCAACCTCGTTGATGATCCTCTAAGTGAGATCAATTTGAATGTTGGAGGCCAATCCAGTTGCCCGCGGCGTTCGGAGTGCCTCAATGCTAGTCAGTTCATTTTTAAGAGTTTGTATCCGCAGATCGAGATAGCCCTTCGAAAATTGATCTCCTACAATAATTCTTTTCCTTTAAGTCGCGAAGCTTATTGTCGTGGTTACTGACACCCATTGCGACTGATCTTCCAAGAACAGCTACAATGTGAGCTACCGGGTGCCCTTGGTGATTCCGCTGACTGTCAGCGATTCTCTCCAGGTCACAAAGCATCCTTCTATGTCCGGAGCCAGACTGTTACTGACTGTGTGCGACCCTATTGTAATGCTAATCTTCTAACTCTTAGAGCGTGGGTACCGCGGGAACAGCGCGAAGAGTAGCCGGAATCTCAATGGAAGGATGTTTGACCGTGATATTGTAGACGGACCCGTATTCTTCGATGAAACCAAATTCCATATGATTATAGCGTCGCTGCAGGCTGGCAGTGTTCTTGTATCGCAGTCATAATTCAAATCGCTCGATTAGCATGTTTGTGAGAAAATCATCGCCCGCCAGGCAGTTCAAACCATTGTCTAAGGCCCTCTCGGGAAGGAGCGGAGCCTTGATAGAAGCACCTAGCAGCCGCTCAAAAGGGAAGGATCTCAGGAGGGATAAGCGAAGCAGTCGCAGTAAGTCCAAAGACGGCAGAGGCATGGATCGCAACGGTTACGGCAGCCGCTATCAGCCAGCAGAAGAGGAGGAAGATGTGTTCGGCATGAACTCTCTGAAACAGAAATTGGCGCATCGACGGAACAAGAAACTGGTAGACAACCAGTCAATGCTAACTACGACGATAGACCAAGACGTGATTTAGCAGCAAGAACAAACCATTCGGTTACTGACAGCCCAGTTGGAAAAGGAAAAGCAAAAGGGGAAGCAACTTCTGAAGGCGCTTCAGGCGGTCAACAACGAAATAGAAAGCGAGAAGCAGACCCTCAAGATTGAAAGCAGAGTTAAATGATTTCGTTGGGTAATCATTTCCGCGTGGAGAAGAAATACACAGAGTAGATTACAAGAAGCACCGTGAGTGCCAGCATCCCCCAAATCTGGTTGCTTACTGCGCCTTTCGGCGGTTGATATCCGCCCAAGTCACCTTTGTAGTACTTTTCGCGAATCTTGCGTGCGTTTCCGCTATGCTCCACCTTGTTGAAGTCGGCGGTTGCGTCCTTACCAGCGACTCCTAGCAGCTTGTCAGGACCTCCTGGGTGGTCTTATAGGTAGCTGGTGACGTCATATACCTTCCCTTCGAAGATAATCCAACAATCATCTTTCGTGCGATGTTTTGCTACCTCCTCAGCAGATATTCTGGGGCCTTTCCCGCCTGCCCCTTTCGCTGAAGATACTTCGCTTGTGAGTTTGAGCAGTTCCTTACGACGCTCTTCATCTCTCTGCCGCTTCTTCTCCTGATATTAGGCTTTGATTTGACGGACTCGCTATTCATGTCCTTCGGGCATGTCAGGGCTTTCGATTTTGCCTTCGAGACGAGAATCTCTAATGCTGACCGCGTAGGCGCTGTGCATCTGCTGCTGAAAAGGTTTGGTAGCATCAAGCCCCGAATACTTCAAAAGGATTTCGTCGCCGCCGGGATGCTCAGCCAGGAACGTCGTGGTGTTGTAGATCTTGCCCTAGATGAGCAACCAGCAATCTAGGTTGTTGGTGTGCTTCGCGTACTCCTCCCACGTAATAACCCTATCCATTAATTGCGTAAACTCGTATTGACAAGTTGTTATAATCAAATCTTTCCTGCTACCACGTCGGGATCCACAACGTTATTCTTGAGACGGCCTTCTTTGTAGCGCTTCACGTACTCCTGGTCGCTGAGGTACAGCTCGGGCTTCACAACGGGCTCTGGTAACTTCCAGGGCCTATATTACCGCATACTCACCAGTATTCTGTTCGGTTGGGCTGGGTTCCTCCGTATTTCTGTTCAACCTGGCTGCGGTCGCACAGTTCGAAGAGCTTGGGGATATCAATTTCAGTGTCAAGACTGATCTTTTCGACAGTGATGTCGTCGAGCACTGCCGAAGCCAGCTTCCACGTGAACCAGGCAGCCTTGGGAACATTTACGGCGAAGAGTCTGTAGAGCTTGCCGCCGTAGTTGGTTGACAGCGTTTGCATGATCTGCTTACAGGCGTTGATGGGAATATCCGTGATGCCCATCTTCCCAAGATCGTATATGATGATCCAATTTTCGATCTGCCCAGGTAAGAACATGTTCTTAATAACCCATTCGCTGAGGTAGACGCACGCCCTGACATACTCCTCGAGGAAGTTGTAGTCGAGCAGCTTGAAATTGTTGACTATGATTGGTCGCATACGGTAGTCCCTTCCACAGACGTACATGAAGCCCTGTTTCTGCGTTACTTTACAGCTACCAGAATGCTCAACGCCTTGTCAGTGAGTTTGGGTGGGATGTTTTGTTTGCGCCACTGGTCCATCTCTACGATGGCCTCGTAAGTCTTTTCGGGTTTGAAGCCGTGCCCGCTGAGGATAAGCAGCACCTTCTGCCTGGTGAAGAACGGATTCTAAGGCAGCTTCAACTTTTCCTTGGCGAGGTACTTGTCGAACTCGGCGAGCTTTCTGAGTTCGTACTCGTCGTGTTCAATCTGCCCGTAGAAGTAGTAGCGCACCCCACCCTTTTCGAACTTGCTCTTCTCCTCCTATCCTGAATAGGCCCTTTGGTACTCCTCGGGAAATAGCGATAGCTCAACCGCGTCAGTTGGCTTTCCGACTGAGGATTCTGAGGTTCCATTAAATTAATTATCCTGCAGGATCCGATGTAATCACCAATTGAAAGAGAACAACTAGGCTCTCATTTCAGTTGATAAGCCACGAATGCAGAAGCAACTCGATGCAGGTGCTTCTTTTCTAAGGGTCTCTGCACAAACAGCGCTTTAAGAAGCTTCTTGCCTATGCGTCAGTTATCCGCGTATAGTCAATGTTCTCATCTTTGAACTGAATTACCACAATGTTACGTTGTTAAGCCAATAGTATTTTTGGGCGTTGTCGGTTGTGTCGTGTAAGGGTCTTCCTGTGAGCATCTAGTAGAGGATGATTCCTAGTGCCCACACATCCACCTTATCGCCATAGTGCTCCCCCGACACCATTTATGGGGCCATGTAGTCCACAGTGCCGATGCACTCGTTTCCAGACCGTCGGCGGTGGTACGCAAATCCAAAGTCACAGAGCTTTGCCATCTGATAATCGTCGTCTAGCACCAACACATTTTCAGGCTTGATATCTCTGTGGACGATTTCGTTGCTATGTAGGAAGTTCAAAGCCGACAGAAGCTGTCTGGTGATTCTTTTCATCTGTTGTAGCGTGGGTTTATGCTTCGGTAAACAAACAGCCAGGTTGTCTCCTACTACAAGCTCCATCAGCAAGTGCACGAAGTGTTCGTCAGAGTAGAAATGAAACAGGCAAATTACGTGTTTATGCACAGCCCAAGCGTGAATCTTTATTTCACTCATAACCAGCTCGCTGTGTTCTCTGACTGTCGTTTTGGGGATGCTTTTCTGAGCTAGCCACAGTCCTAGCTTCGGCTCGTAAACGCGATACACAGACCCGAATGCACCCACTGCAATGGTTGATACCTTTATCAATTCGAGTGTGTTCCGCGGGGCGGGTTGCGGGGTTTCGAGTACAATTTCAGGCACACCACGCTATCTCTGTCTCTTACGAAGGTCTTCCATGAAAGAAGGCTACGTTGCGGGATCTGCGTTTGACTGCGGTTCGGGATGTTGGGCCTGCCGAGCTCGTAAAGCTGCCAGTTCTTTCTTCCAATCGAATTATTCGCTCGCCGGCTCGTTCATCATATTATAACTTTATTCAACGAGTCCAAGATCATTTTGTCTGTTCAACCAAGCGCCGTAGTCGGAATGATTTCTGGATTGCCGATTTGTCGTGAAAGCCTTAGTCCAGAACAAGTGTATTTCTCAACCTAAACTCTACTGTTGCTGGGAGGTACAAAGCTATTGTCTTGAAGACATGCTCTTCGCCGTACTTGCCAGTCCGGCAAAGCCTCAGTCCAATAAAGCCGTAACCAGCGATTTCTATGTCTGGCCCTTTTCCATCTTCGAATTCAACCCGAAGTTCATGCTTGACTATGTTGAGATACTCCAAAGACGGCAACCCTTTCCAAAACTCTTCGTAGTTTTTAAGGAGCCACCGTGCGGAGTTTCCCTTCTCAACAGCTTTGGCGCCTCCGTTGCCGAAAAGAATGACTCTTACTCCTTCTGCTTAGATCATGCCTCCATAGAAGACGACTGAGTTCGTGAGGATGCCTGGCGCGAAGTGCGGCTGCTTCCAAGTCAACAGACTTTTGGCGTTGGGCTTGTTGATTAGGTTGACCATGCTGCTCCTGTTGTAGAGGCCAGGGCAGTCGAATATCTTGATGCGGTTGAACTTGCCTATTTAGAAGGTCAGCGATGTTCCTGGCACAGTCGACGTTGGCTTCTTCTGGGAAGTGATGGCGTTAAGCAAAGAGGTCTTACCGGTATTGGGATATCCAATCATCTGAACCTTGCAGGCCATACCCTCCAGTAATTTTTTTACCTTGTTGAGTCCCACCTTGTTGTCGCTGCTGATGAAGTAGATGTACTGCATGTAATCCTCCAATCGATAATCCTTCGGAACTGTTCCCTGCTCTTTGAGTTTGTCGAGAGTGGCCACTATGTATTGGCGAATTTGCGGTTTCATAGCGACGTAGTTGAAGTACTTGCGGTTAACCATATCGAACTTGCTGAGGAGCAGCGTGAACTGCATTTTGCTGAGGAACAGCCTTTCGAGCACCGTTTCAGTGAGCGTGCCGCAGACATCAAAGATGTCGATGAGGTAGAAATAGTAGGTGTCTCCCTTCTTCGCGAAGATTCTTTCGAGCAGCTGCTTTTCGTCGGTTTCGTCGATGATGGGCTGGATATGGTTGTGCTCGTCCGGCAGCTGGTTGTGGTGCTTCAGGTAAAAGCAACGACGGCAGAGCAACTCCTTGCGTTGTTGGCGTGGCGGCACGATTGCTTGACGCTCTTTCCTGCTTTCCTACTGCTTTTATTCGATTCTCATGAGCACTTCCAAGTTGTCCAGGTTCTTCAGCGGTCCGTTCTTTTCATCGAGCACCTCCACTCCTAGTTACTGTTAGACTTCTCGAATTATTCTTATGGTATCGTCGGTTCTATCTGTGGGTTCGTTTAGAAGCTGTTGATTGTGGATGATGCTGTCTGCAAGCACCTTGCCGTCTATATAGCCGTACTTGTCCATGCGAGATGACTGCAGGTAAACTGAGCATCCTTCACAAGTCAGCTGTTTGGAATCCTTCGGAATCGAATTCATCTTTTCGGTTCGCTCCAGCTCACGCTTTTCTCTATTAGCCTACTTAATCCGGTTGTTCCTCTCGCGAATGACGGCGTATCGCTCAAAGCGAGTTAGACGCTCCTTAGTAGCTTGCCCGCTGAAGAAGAATGAGACTCGATGCTGTCGCAGGACAGCACGCAGCCCAGTCGCCCATCTCTACAACATTTAATTTGCACATAATCACTATGCTAGTAAGTAGGGTCTTCTGACTCGCTATCGGCAGATCGGGCACGACAAGCGGGTCTGCAGCCAGGTCTCCCAGCAGATCAGACACAGAGAATGGCTGCAAGCTCTGTTCTTAATGAGCTTCTTGTTGATCTTGCAAATTGGGCATTAGCTCTACTCTGCCACCGCCTCGCTGTCAAAGTGATCGACTTTGTAGTTCGAGCGGTCTGCTTCGCTCGGAGGGCGCTGCTATTCGATCATCATTGGCTTGGCAGGTGTCTTTATCAGATGACCTGGCGGAGGTCGAACGAGCGGATTCGACGTTCCTGCCGGCGTTGTGGTCAACTTTTTGTTGGCTTCTTCTTGCTTGATTTAGTTGAGGAACGAAAGGAGTTAGTTGCGGGGCTTGCCGTTTGCACTGGGAACACACTCTGATTTGGTAGGGCGCTCAACCGGTTGAGTCGCTGTTGGCAGTGGCTTTCGTTTGGGCCCGCTGATGTTGGATTTTCGACCGAGCGATATGCTTTTGAACGGGAATACCTCCTTTGGTTGGTCCTGTTCGACCTTCCCAGAAGAAGGAACGGGAAATGGTTGTTCAGTGTCCGTTCTGGCTGGCTATGGCTTCTTGACTTCTTTTTTCCTTCTTTCTTAAAAGAACTTTCTCGTCTCCAACCCAAGGCGACCAATATCGTAGTAGGTTTCAAGGCGGCTCGAAACCCAGTCGCTGATATGCTGTCTGATTTCCTGCTTTTCAAAGCGTTGGTCGAGTAGGTAGACTGCCCCGTAGTCATTAATTCCTCTGATCACGCGTCCCAGCGCTTGATTTATTGAACGGTATGTTTCGGCCATGTACCAGTCTCTTCCATTGAGGGCCGATTTTTGAGCGTCCAAGTAATTCTTCTTAGCTTCAATTTTCTTATCTTTCAGGTTCGGGAAGGGCACTCCGACAAGCACGATGGCTCGGCATTCGTCGTCGCACAGGTCTATACCCTCTGCTACTTTGCCACGCATCACTGCGAACATCAGAGCCCCTTTTCCAGTACGACTTGCTTTAGTAAAGTTTTCGAGCTGATCCTTGAAGTTGACTGAGTTTCGATCTTCAATAAACATCTCCTTGTGCTTATAAAACTGGCCCATCAACGAGTAGTTTCTGAGTTCGTGGCAGCAGGTATCCATCAACCCGTAAGATGAAAACAGCACAATAATACCACTGGGAACAGATCGCACAATTTCGAGGAGCACTTCACCGAGAGCTTTGTAGACGACCGTCTTGTCTCTTTCCTTAAAACTGAAGTTTAGAGGGTGGTTTTTGGGGCCATGAGTAACAGTAGCGGCGAACAGCTGTTCGCTTTGAATGATGTGTGGGCAGCAGAGCGGCTTGGGGAACTTGACTTGAAGCTCTGCTTCCCAAAACTTGATTGGGGTCAGTGTACCCGAGGTTAGGATGATGCTGTAGGGCTCATGCTCCCTGAGAAAGTTGAAGCTCCTCGCGGGGTCCAAGCAGATGGCGTTGATCTGCAGATCGCTACCGTTCATCTTGAGGGATATCGTATACTTCGAGGCAAGATTGTCGCTACCATTGGTCACGCTATGCATTTCCATAAAGAAGTGAATCCAACTGTCGACGGCCCAGTTGCTCACATAAAGCATGTCCGCGAGGATCATCTGGCTCTTCTGATGGTAATCGGCGAAGTCCTGCATTGGATGAGAAGGCTCCATTCCTTTCAACAGCATTTCGTAGAATCTCTTGAAGCCTATGAGGATCCCTTCTTCCATCTATTCGTTGCTCTTGAACAGTTCGTGTACTGCAGTAGTGAGAAAGCCTTTAAGATGCACGATAGGTCGAAGGAAGCTCTCAATCGACGATACGTTCGACTTGAACTAGTTGTGTTCTGGGTCGTTCTTAACGACTGAGTCGTAATTATTGGCCATCTGCAGCTGTATCTTCTTCTCTGGCTTGAGTCCCTTGGCCGATCTAAGCATTATTTCCTTGAGAGTCGAGAGTTGCTCAATCGCTGCAGTCAGTACAGCCGTTGACATCTCGATAGAGTTGCATTCCTCCGAAGTCGATGCGACGTTATGGGCCTCGTCGAATATCAGAATCGCGTTCCTGCAGCTGATATTCAAGAGTTCTGCGTTTCCCAAAGCGTACTTGAGACTCGGCGGTCCAGCAGGTAGTTGTAGGGCATGAACACCATGTCCATCATTTCTTTGACGCGGCGCGAGTAGTAGAAAGGGCACATCATGTTCTGCTGACCGTACTGCACCAGGTCTTCCAGGTCCATCACCCTCTGCGACACCTTCGGTGCCATCGCAGAGTATGTCTGCTCGATTCGGGAATAGGCACAAGATTTGTTGTCCACTCCGCCGATCCGCTTTCGGCATTCCAATTCCTTCAAGGCACCTGAGAGCCCTTTCAACTCTTTGTTGCAGCAAGCGTGGTCTCGACTAGCAGCCACCACAATCCTCGGCTGGTATGCCGTCTTCTTCAGCTCGCGAACCACTTGTTTCAGCTGTTGATGAGTGCGGGACAGGTATATTATGCGGACTGAGTGCTCCTCGTTGGGATGCTCGCTTCTGTGCTTCCTGCATATAGGACTCTCTACCTCAGCCATGCTAGGGACGAGCAAAGCAGTGACAAGGTCTTGCCCGTGCCTGTCGGACTTTGAAGTAACCCATTCTATCGTTTGTCGAGCGATCTTATCACTTCGGTCATGTAGTCGACTTGAACTTTGTAAGGCTCATATGGGAAGAGCACTGGGGTGCCTCCAATCGTCAGCTCTTTATGCTTCTGTGCTAGTGCTTTATTCAGAGGGATTTCGCCCAGCATTTTCAGTGCTGGCTGGTTCTGTGAGATCTCCCGCTCTAAATCTTATCCTTCTTTGACGCGCATTATTAATGAACAGTCACGATGTTAGTTCTGCTCGACTCTGCGACTTGTTAATTTGAATCGAAATGTTAGCCTCGTTGGTGCTGGCCGACTGCAGCAGCAGCCGGTTCATACGTTCGTTTGAGCCTTTGAGCGACTGAGCAGACTGAAAAAGATCCTTGAGGCTGACATTACTATTCTTATTTTCCTTGACTTGTGCAGTTGGCCGCTTGGAGAGTCTTTCGATTTCGTTATTTCTCTCCTTCAAACACTGTTAAAGCACGCCTAGCTTCTTTGAGAGCAGGCTGTTCTCAGTAGACAGTCTGATGCAGGTTTTGCATTCATCTTCCCGATTCGTCAGAACCTTTTCCAGCCTCATGAGTTCAACAACCAATTGCTCGACTTTAGAGTGCAACGTGTCTCTTTCTCGAGTCAGTTGCTAGATGTGGGTTGCTCGACTCTGCGATTCCTTCTCGAGGTTTCCCATGAGATCAAGGCGAACCTCTAGGTTAGCAAACTGCTTCTTAATTGATTCGTTTTCGTTCGTGCGGAGGCTTCTCAGTTAGTTCTGAGTCGCTGCCAACTCTCTCTCAAGCATTTGGGCGTTTCCTGTCGCTATTTGTGCTGCCTTTACTGTTGCGCTAAGCTCTGCTTCTTTAGACTGCAGCCGGGCTTGCAAGTTGTCCGCACTCTCCGTTTTCGTCCGATATTGCTAAAGTTGATGCAGCAACTGTTATTTTTACAGCGATAGAATAGCAGCCGCAGATGAAGATTGCTGATGCTCGGTCTCAATTCGTACTCGAAGGTTACGCAATGACTGCAACTCATTATTCACAAGCTCCAATCGGTTTTCATGTCTGCCGATAGTTGCCACGAGGTCAGACTCTCGTTCTGCTGCGTGCCTTAGCTGCATCTCCAATTATTCCTTCTTCTTGGTTATCTCATTGAGTTTTGACTTCTGAGCAATTATTTCGTTTTCCAATTCTCTTTGGATCTTCTTGTCGCTCAGCTCTTCTTTGCTCTTTAGATGTCTAGCTGTCTGCATACCCACACGAAGGTCGCTAATTTCTTGCTCTTTACTCGATATCACGATTTCCTTTTCCCTCACAAGCTGCTAGGTCTGGCGCTGCTTAATCAGCAATGTCATGTTCTCATCCTTCAGACATTTGTGCTACGCGGCCCGCAAAGTATCTGTATACCGAAGAGCATTTATCTACTCAGAAAGTTACTCTATCCGCTTGCTGTCGTTGTCCCGTCGCATCGCGGTTTGCTGCGAAATTCTGCCGATGCGCTCGTTTTCGATGCAGATCATGAGGAACCTAATCATAAATGATTCATCAGACACGTGCTTGCGGAAGGTGTCTTCCGGTATGCGGAGACATGTGCCTCCGCAGATATCATCTTGTCCCTTCGGAGGTTGTTCCATAGATTTTTCAGACCGGATATCCAGGCTTTGATAGGTGTTTAGACTCACGATGTCCAGATGCGGCACGGGAAGCTTCTTCTCAGCAGAGTTCTCCACGAGTAGCCTGATCGGCTCGGCATTGTTTCTACGCTGCATTCCACTTTGGAAAATATTATTGGTAACATGAGTCGATTAGGGCATCACGAAATCTTGAAGGGCGCCAAACTCGACCTGCGAACGTCTTCCACTTCGCGTTCCTTGTCCTTGACCCGCTTCCTCAGCGACTCGATTTCCGCGAAGAGCACCACGAAGAGTGCGAGGTGCTCCTGAATGCGTTTGTGCAACGAAATTTCGTCACTGAGGCGGATGCGCAGCTCCGAGACGTCCTGCTCGAGCTGCTTGATGATCTTGTTGAGGCGTTCGATTTCTGCGCTCAGATGCCGATTCTGAGTAAGTGGCTGCTTACCATCTCTTCGAGAGCTTGATAGTCGTGCTTCGAGAGTTCGCTCTTGAGTCTGAAGTTCTACTGCTTTAGCTCCGTTATGATAGCGTTGAGTCGCTCGAACTAGGCGTTCAGCTTTGTGAATCTACATGGTAAAGTAAGTACTTCATTTCGAATTCCTGGCTGCGGCGCTTATACTGTTCGTTTTCACGCATGGCCTGTGCGTACAAGTTCTGGAGCTTTTAGTACTACAGTGTAAAGGATCCTGTGCGCGACTCGATTTCTCGATAACGGCTGTAGAGGTCTGTGTACTTCTGTTCCCACTCCTGGGACTCCTGCACCTTGATGCGCAGAACATTGTTAAGACGCTCGATCTCCTGCACGAGGTGCGCCGATCTATTTTCCAGGTCTAGCTTTTGCTTCAATGAGATGTTCAATCGGTCGATTTATTGTCTCAGCGCGGCATTGTTGTTTTCAGATTCGGCTAGCCGTCTGCGGTACTCCTCCAGCTCGCGGGTTACACTCACCAAGCGCTGTTAGAAGGTCGAAGATCTCGTCTTCACTTCAATCTCCAGCTTTTGAGACCACTCCACCAACCTCCCTTTCAGCTCTTCGTTTTCGGCTGACAAGATAGCTAGTCGTTGTTTGGTCTCGGTGGACTCTCCTCCGAACCTCTGCAGCTTGAGTTCAGCTTCCTTGAGCTCCTGCAGCTTTCCTCGCAGCACAGAATTTAGTCGTTCGATTTCCTGCGACATCAAAGCGATCCTGTTTTCGTACTGAAGTCGGGCGTTGTTACTGTCGTTAAGCTCCAGTCGCAGCTGATCGTTCTCCTTCGAGAGAGAACCCAGTCGTCCACGCACATCTTCTTCATGACGGATGTTGATTTGCTCATACTGGGTCCTCAGCGAGGTGTACTCTTCATTAATCTGGATGCTTCGCGTGCGTAGCTCACCGTTTTAGCTGCTGAGCCTTTGAATGACTGCATTAAGCCTTTCGATTTCCTTGCCGAGCTTGCTTATGGTTATTTAGTATTCGCCGAGCTTGGCCTGATCCACGTCGTTGAACTCCTGCACTTTGCGCTGCAAGTCATGTGATATCTTCATTAGTTCCTCTCGCTCTGCGTAAAGCTGTGTGTAACGCTGTTCCCAAGTTCCTAGGTCCTACACCTTCCTTCGAAGCACATCGTTTAGACGAAGGATCTACTTGTCAAGCAAGCTTATTCTCTCCTCGTATTTGTCTTGGACGCTGACGGATACCGTTTCCAGTTGCATCTGGAGTGTTCTGTTCTTTTAAGACATCTCTCGAACGGCATTCTGGAGGGTATTGGACTCTTCTACTTTAGTCTTTAGGACTGAATTAAGCCGTTCTATTTCTTTTGTAAGCATAGCAAGCCTCGTTTCGTAATCAGACATTTTATTGTTGAGGTGGTCAACCTCTGCAAGTCTCCTTCGCAAGTCGTCACTTTCCTGTAATGAAGAGTTGAGTTTCGAACGTAGTTCGTTGGTTTCCTGGCCTATCCTCGACACCTGTATCAACGACGTCTGTTGAATAGTAGTGATTTCAGAAGTTAGTTGTACGTTCTCGCTGGTTAGCTTTGCCAAGCGATCCTGGAGTTCCTTGATAGTCCTATTTTGCTGGTCGACGTCAGCCAACCGCTGACTCAGCTGCTGATACTCGCGATTCTTCTGTTCGAGCATGTTTCCAAGCTTTTCGTTTTCCTGCGAAAGCCGAATGACTTTGGCCTCTTGCTCGTTCACCTTCTTCAGCATTTCGTTGAGTTCGCGGACGTTCCTTCGAAGCTATTCGTTTTCGCGGACGGCAGCATTGAGCTTGTCTTGGTACCCTCTCAGCTCGGCAATGTTTTGTTTCAGGTTATCGTTCTAGCTCTTCAGTGAACTCAGAGACACCCTCAGTCCTTCATTGTTTTTCTGGCTCTCCAGCACCAGCATTTCCTTTTCTCGAATGAGCACAGAAATGCGAGACTGCAACTCAACCGTCGATTTGTTTTGCGCCTATGCATCACGCAGTCTGGCCGCAAGAGTCTCGGCTTATTCAACTTTTGCCCTTAAGATCTTGTTGAGACGTTCCACTTCCATCGAAAGGCTAGCGACAGAGTTTTATAAATCGCTGTTTCTGCGAGCGAGCGCGTCGCGCTCCTGTGCGAGTGCTGCTGCTTTGTTGTTTGCTGATCGAATTCCGTCCTCCGCAGCTCTCAAATCGTCTTTGAGCCTTTTATTTTAAGAGAGAAGTTGATTTAAGCGGTCCTGTAGTCCGCTGACTTCGCGGTTCATGCCGTCTATTTCTGCGAGTCGCCGATTCAACCCTGCGATGGTGCTGTCCCTTTCATTGATGACACCTTCGAATCTCGAGAACTGCTCATCGGTGGTTTGAACTCGATTTTGCAGGTCGTGTGCAATAACATCCAGTTCATCCCTTTATCTAGCGATCTGCTTGCATTTGGCTTCCCAGCTAGCTAGCTACTCGATCTTGCCTCTTAGCTTCTCGTTGAGACGCTCCACTTCTTGGCCCAAGAGGGCCAACTTATTCTCGTACTCGGTAATGCGTCGGTTTGTTTCAGTGCTGTCCACAGCCTTCTTGCGGAGGTCTTCGTTTTACTTCCTGAGGTTGGCCAGCATCGCCTCGTTGCCTCTTGCTTTTGCGTTGAAGTCGTTCTCGATCCGCCTGATCTATTCCTCAAACTGCCTGTTCCGCGACTCCAGCTCCCGCTCGAGCTGGTGGTACTTGTCTCGGAAGTTGGTCATTTCATTGATGATAAGCTGCTGCCGCGACAATTCTTCGACCTTGCTTCGCAGGTTCTTGCTCATCGTTTCAACTTCCTGGCCCAACTGTCTGATTTCGTTCTAGTATTCCTGCAGCTTGCGTGAAGAATCAGTGGCTTCCTTGAGCTGTTGCTGCAGGTTGTGGGCGATAGCGTCCAACTGGTCTCGCTCGGCGGCTGTCTGCTTGAACCGTCCCTCCCAGTCTATGGCCTCGGCCGACTTCTGCCGCAGCTTTTCATTGAGTCGCTCGATCTCCATGCTGAGCATTCCGAACTTATCTTCGTATTCGGCAAGCTTGCGCAACAAGTCACCAGACTATTGAGTCTGCCTTTTCAAGTTGTCTAATTAGCGGGTTATGATCGTTATCCGTTGCTCGTAGCTGCTGATCTTCGACTCGTAGGTGACAATACGCTGGTCGTAGCCGGCGATGCGCTGTTCGTACGAAGCTATTCTCTGCTCATAGCCGTTCTGCTTGGAGTTCCATTCATTGTTCGCATCATTTAGTCTTCTCTTTAAATTGTCGTTCTCTGAGCTCAGCTGGAGCACTCGATTCTCAGAGTCTCCTAACCTCCTTCCTATTTCGCTCGAGGCAGTTGCAAGACTGTTCTTAAGCTGTTCGTTTTCCTGATGCAGCAGATTGTACTTCTGGCGTACATCTGAATGCTCTCCCATGAGTCTCTGCAAATTAAGGTTGGTCTGACGTAGGGTCTCCTGTGCATTCCTGCTTTCCTCCACAATCTCTTGCTTTTCTCTAGTGAGTTTAACCAGCGAGCCTTGGAGATCGATCGTAGACTTGTTCAGACGGTCAATTTCATTTGTCCTCTGAACTAAACTCGAATTTTCTCTGCCGAGGTGCTCGACCTGCAGCTGCACCTTATCGTACTGAGCCTGTAGCTGACGGAAGTTGCCTTCAAGCTATTGTATCCTCCTGACGTACTCCTCTTCTCTTTTGACGTAGATTGTGAGCTTGGACTGCGATTCACCTTCATGCTGACGAATCAGCTCACTTATGCGTTCATGCTCCTTCGCCATTAGAGCTATTTTTGCTTCATACTCACTGATCTTTCGAGGAAGGTCGCCCAGCTCTTGCAGCCGCTTCTTCAGCAGATTGTTCTCCTCGGTGAAGACGGACACTTGCCTACGGTATTCGTTGACTTCGCTTCCCGTCCTCTGCAGGTTGGTATTCCACTCTCTTTGATGCTTCGCAAACTCCTCCTCAACAACACGCTTCTCATTGGCCAACCGAGTGGCTTGTGCTTGTAGCTCTCCGTTCAACCGACCCAGTCTCTCCACGTCCGATAACTTAGAGTTGGCAAGGTTCCACTCCCTCGTCAGTCGTTCGATTTCGCTTGCGTACTGAGTTAGCTGAATACGTTGCTGTCCGAATTCGGTTTCGATGCGTGTGTACCTCAGTTAGAACTCGCGTTTTTCGCGTTCCCTGCGTTCGATTTCCTGAGTCATGGCCGATAGCTTGGATTGATAGGCTTCGTCGAGCTGGGCGGTTTGTCTGTTGGCAGCGCTGCGCAGACTCTCTAGCTCGAACTCCAGTTTGTTGTAGCGTGCTGCAATGTCGTTCTTCTCGTGCAAATTGTTCTTCAGAACCACGTTCAGCCGTTCGATTTCCTGACTCAGCAGTGCAATCTTGTCTTCGTACTCGGTCAGTCGGCTATTCTGCTCACTGATCTGCACAAACTTAGCCTGGAATTCAGCCAAGGCCCTGTTGCGCTTTTCGATTTCTTGCTCGTATGTCGTAATGCGCTGGGCGTACTGTCTGACTTCGGTTTATCGGCGAGAATACTCAGCCTGGAACTAGCGGTACTGGCCACTTAGCTGTATCAGTTCGTTGGTCTTATCCTTCAGCTGGCGGTCGAGCTGCTCCAAGTTCTGGGTCAAGCCACTCATCCGAATCTCATACTCGCCGATGCGTCTTTCCAGCTGCTGGTTGTGGCCGAACTTGCTGTTGGCTTCTTGCAGCTGAGCTTAGCAGATCTTCAGCTTGTTTCTCCATTCCTCGGATTCGTGCGAACGAGCTTCCAGCGCCTCCTTAAGTCTACGCAGTTCAATTTCGAACTGACTGCGCTCGAGGTTAAACCTGACAGTAAGGTCCCTGACTTCCTTGTCGAGTTGGGACTTCCGCTGGACGTCCATGGAACTGCGCAGCTCTTCCAGTTCCTTCAAACGGGTTCGATCAAGAGCTTCGTAGCGGCTGCGCCAGGAATGCAGCTAAGCTTTGACCTGATTGAGCTCCTGAAACATGCTTTCGATTTGAGCCAGAGAGCTGTTGTACTTGTGTTGGAGGTTGGCATCGATGCCTGCATTTCTCTTCTTTTCCTCTTCGAGTTCCACCTAACTAAGATTCAAATTACCGACTGCTTCCGAATGAATTCCCTCAGCTTCAGGATTTCCACTCGCAGTCCCTCAGTTTCGCTCAACTGCTGCGCTAGCTCCTTAATCTGGATCTCGTACGAGTGCCGGTCCAGCTCCCGTTTTTCGATCTCCTTGTACCTGACTGTCAGCCAATGGGTACTTCAGTCGGTATTCGTCCAAGTTCTCAATCAGACGCTCAATTTCAGCCGCTTGGAACAGACAAACGATCTCCAGACAGTCCCCCATGTAGACCCGTCGCTCACCCGGAAGCTTCGCAATAAGGGACTTCTTGATATCGTAGGGGTCTCCGGGCTCCACGATGTTCCAAAGGAGCTCACGCTTCTGCGAAACATTCATGTTGCGGCTGTAGCCGGTGCCACCGCTCGTAGAATCAAACGTCATTACTTTTATTTACAAACTGTTGCAATTCAAACTCACCTGAAATCGGTTTCGTATCTGCTGTCAGTGCGGCAATCGGCCTTATGGTTATTGGTGGATTAGCTAGAAGATTGATTATGTGCCTTATCTTTCTGGTGAGTCAAGCCGCTCATTGAATATAACTCAAATTAATGCAGGAGTCGCCAAAATACGCCATTGTGAACAACAGCTTTCAAAGGGTGAGTCCTGGCAAGAAGCCCGAACTATCAATGTTTAACCTCCACACCAATCACAGCTTCGATGTGCAGTCGGAAGTTAGCATGGCTAGCAGCTATGGCCTCCGCAGCCGCTCAATTCACATGCCTCGTCAAGAGGACCCTGTCATGGAGGACAACAGACTTATGATGCGCTACTTGATGGTATGCGTGGAGTTGGAAAGGATGGGTAGACTCTGCTAAAAACTCAAGATTGCTCGTACCAGTGATGAACAAATCACGAGAGAATTCCGGTCGGAGCACTAATTGCTAAAGACTACGCTGCACAGCAAGATCAAAGAGCTGTTGATTGCTCATGAGTAAGTGGCAAGCCTGCAGCAGAAAGTAAGACATTTCGAAGAGGCTCTGCGTGAAAGAGATCGACAGCTTGCACATAAGTAAGAGTAAATTAGAAGCACAAAACTGGAACTCACAGGGATGAGTCTGAGTCATAGTCGGTTTTAGCACAACGAAAAGAACCGAGTCAAAGAGCTCGAGGCAGAACTGTCGATGGAAAGGGGACGATATAACGACCTGCTCAGAAGGAAAGAAGAGACGGATAAGGAGTTGCGCGTTATTGCCCAGCGATAGACTGCTTTAGAGACAACCGCGAGCGTCAATCAAAAGCGATTGATGAACTTGGAAGATGAGGCTCAGAATTTGAGGAGTATGCGAGCAAAGCTCGAAGCAGAAAACCAGCAATCGCTTAATCAGACCAACGCCTATCTTAATGAAAAATAGCAACTCCTACTGAGAATCAATGAATATCAAATAAAGGCAGATCGCGTGGACGAACTTTAGAAGCGTCTACAAGAAAGGGATTCCGAATTAAAAGCACTAGCAAGAGAATCTCAATCAGTCAATGGGAAGACCCAATCGCTTTAACGAGAACTTGCGGCTGCTCAAAATGAACTGCGCACTCTTAGGCTCAACGAAAGTTAGTCCCTACGGAAGCATTTCGCAAGCCTTGAAAACAAGCTTTCTGCACTTGGGACAGCTGCTGAGAAGGACTCCCAGATGCGAGGATCTCAGCAACTCTTACAAGTAACACGTGAGCGGGATTCCCTTCACGTAAAGGTGGAACAACTGCTATCAGAACTCAGTAAGCTAGAACGAACCCTTGCGAACCGGGAGTCGGACTGCAAGGGATGCAGCCGACTGTCTTCTGAGAATAGTTTGCTTTCTAAAAAGCTTGGTGTGCTTTAACAAAGTCTGCGCTAAAGGGAATCTGAAGTGTTGCGATTGAGCACTCGCAGCCCGACAGCAAACTAATCCAAGAACAGCGGTTCCCGAGTAAGCGTCAAAGATCTTTTGCTGACAGCGCAGCAGCTGAAAGGTTCCAACGAACGCATGGGCAGGCTCATTGACTCTTCGTCGGAGTATGAGCTTCGAACCACTACCAAAACAACAAGTCACCGCATCGCATCCCGCCAATGACATTACCTCGGACTGTGATCATACAAATTATGCAGTGGTTGCAATCAACAATCGGTGACTACTTCACGAAGATCTACACTACGGTCAGCTTTATGAAGACTGAGAAGGATCCGTAACGGAGGAGAATACTAAAGACTGATACAACGAAATGCATGCTTATCGGTAGTGTGATGTTTTTGGCTTGGAACTTTGGCAAGGGGAAGACTCACTATCTAAAATACGCACTCAAAGGGTCGCAGGGTGCGCTGTTCGGACTAACCTACAGTTTCTACTTCACTTCAAGTAAGGTATAACGGTGGCTGACTGACGATCGTTTTGCTGCGTTGATGGCAAGTTCCAGCGCACTTACTGAGCAGTCTAAGCAGAACTGATTGCGTAATACCGACAATAAATAAAATAATTGCATGATTCTGGACGTGAACGACCCCAGCGGGCTCGGAGTCTTCTCCAAGACCGGGAGGCAGCTCACCGAAAAGATTCCCATGCTGGCCAAGCGAAAGATCCATCATTAGCAGACCTTTGACTTGCACACCCATAACATGGACATCACGCAACCACTGCAACCGAACCGAAGTCTCTCTTCCAAGCCCGAACCCTTCACAGTAAGCCTCAGTCGTGAGAAGCGGGAAGGAGCTAGTCGCGAAAGGCTGAATTACCCAGTGGTTGGACAGTACAGATACGAAGTTAATGAACGTCCGCAACTCATCATGGACTATCTGGAAGCCTATCGAAAGGCTCAAAGAAATCAAGAAGGAGTGGCCCAACGGCGAAGAAGGCTCGCAAAGCCGGATATTCAGGTACCGTACAGCGAGAGCTTCGAAGCCACTTAAAATAACAAGTCAGTAGGTCACATCGACATGTCCAAAATGATCGGCAGGCAGGAGTCCTTCCGAGCAGCGTTTAAGATGCCGTCGGAGATGCCTTCTACTGAAAATCCGTAAGACTTAGGAATGGATTCGAAGATGGAAGCAGACGAAAGAGAAAGAACTCGAAAGAAGGGAATCATCTTATTCGAGAAGCAGCTGTCGCGATAGAAGGTTTATCCCAAGCTTGAAGCAAGCCCTCTTTGTTACGACTGCAACTTCTAGTATACACGCAAGCCTTTGGGGAAAGTGGGCGCACCATTCAATACTCTCACTAAGAGGCGAGATGTCATTCATCCCACTTACACAAGTTCAGCAGCTAAATACGACTACGACGAGTATGTCTGGCGGGGTTAGTCCAGTGTCTACCCCAAGACTCGCACTGGCAACATTCTCTTCAACCGGCAAACCAACCGCTACCGCCAGCGAGCTACGGACTGATCTTTTCCGTCGTAGAAACTTTAAATTCCATAGAAGTTTATGAAGGCTGTAGAAAGACGTTCTCCTTTGAACACCTTTCCGGTGATCAAGTGGCTGCGCACTCGCTTCCGTAATTAGCATCGTCGCAATCCGCACTACCTTTTCTCGCCGGAGCAGCTCACGCGCGAACGCGAGATTGAAAGAATTTTCATCGAGTTCGATGCCGATGGGTCGGGCGGACTCTCGCGGGAAGAGATCTTCAACATGTTTCAGGGCTTCAATATCGATATGCCCATCGAAAAGCTCGACGAGCTGTACGACAGTGTCGAGAAGAACCTCAACTAGCTCGATTTGACAAAATTCAAACAGTGCGCACTCTCTGAAAGGTCAAATAGAGTCTTCACGAGCATAATCAACGGCATGAAAAAGGAAGGTTACATGCCGACGAAGTTCACCGAAATGATCACCTACTTGGTGTACCTCTCCAAGCGAGAAGACCTCATCAACAAGATCAACGCCAGAGACGCTTCAGGCGAGAATAAAGTGGAGTCGGTGAAGGGTCTTCTGAAGCTACGCGAACTGGCTGACAACAATAAAGAAGTTAATGCTGAGCGAGCAAAGCTGAAAAGCAATTTGAAGGCGCGTTTCAACCATCTCTGGAGCCAAACTACAACTTCAATGAACATACCGGACCTTCAGCGAACTCCTGAACTCCTCGCAAAGATTCGAGAAGCTTGCAGGCACAGGCGAGAGGATATGCATTCTCGGCGGACCCAAACCATGGCATCTCCAAGAACGTCCAAGACGCGCCTCTGATTTGCATATAGTTCGACTAGTTTTAGTAAACACCCACTAGTGCCAGCAAATTCTTGATATGTGAAAGTTCTTTTCAATTCGTTGAGGTTACGGTCGTTCCGTGCTCAAAAGCTCAGTGATTCAATGACCCTTTTATAAATCTTTAAGATTGTGTTGCCGCCGAATCACTCCAATGAAATATCATGCTTGCGATTATAGCGAAGTTCAAACACTCATTTTATACAGCTTCGATCTATTTATATGCATCGCTTTTCGTATAATTTAAATAAATTATAGGCAGGGTATGCAAGTCGGAGAAAGGCTAATGATGCGCGTCATGGCTGACCCTGAATTCATCAACATTTTCGGAAACCCATAGCAGTCTCAAGCATAACGCACAAAAATGATCGGATCCAAGATGGCCGCAATACTCAAGGCTGATCCTTAGATGCAGGCCAGCGTTGCCAAGTCGATGTTCGATGCTGACGAGTTTGGTCGAACCCTCAGCAACAACGAGCAAATCAGCCTGATGAATTTCCTATTTAACAAGTTCGAGCTGATGAAGAAATGGCCTCACGATAAATCCCCATTATGGAAGCATTAAATAACGATCATAAGGATATTTACGCTAAGTGGAAAGAATGCAGTGCGAGGAAAGGCGCTCAATCCCACTGATCGTTAAACAGAACAATATAATCCGTTACAGCTGCTGCACAGAGATAAACAGACATACAAACTATCATTTCGCCGCGCTGTCAGATCTCCGCCTCTGAACTAAGCAGGCTTGTACAGATGGATCCAATGGTGCTGCCGTATCTTTCTAAGGCCTTAAGGCTTTTCATAAGATGGAGATAGCAACTGTCTTTTGATATTGATCGCAATGCTTCGATTCTAACTTGGCCCTTATCTAGCCGTTTGCAGAATACAACTGTCCGGCGATCTGCGATTGTACGCTCACCAGAATCGTGAACGTAGTTTTATACTCCTTCAGAAGTTCGGTAGCTGCAGGTGTAGACGATTGTGAGTGGACGACCCTCCTTGACCTGTTTTTTCATTCCCAAGAATGAGAAGCTGTGAGAAGTGATTGTGTCTAGCAGTAAGCTGTCCTGGATAATATCGGAACGTTCAAGGCGAAACACTCTTTCTCTTCGCTCAATATTGTGCACCTCCCAAAAGCATTTGTTGCGATGATTAAATCCTAATAACAGCTGATCCTCAGTTAGCTTCCACACTCTTTGCAAGAGGGGTTCTCCGTCCTCGCTGATATTGTGTATCTACACGTGCTTGCATTTATCCAACTAGCTGTGCACAAGTTCAATTGCAATGGTGCCCTCTTTTGCTGATTGACAGTATGCGGCTACCCCAGTTTTCTCATCCAGCTTGTCGAACACATGCAGAGGACTGAACAAACCTTTTCTGACAGGTCGTAGTTCCGAATTAAAGTACTGTACAGTGGACTCGCTGGCTGTCAGGGAAATCACAGCAACAGAATTCCCACCAAACGACACCAGTGAATTGACGCATTCAGTCTGCATGAAGTTAAACTCGAAGCTGATGAGAGTTTGAGCCTTTCTTAGTTCGAACACGACTATACTTGACTTGGCGATGTTAAAGGCGACGACTGTCAAGTCGCGCCATGGCGCAACTTCGCTCAATTCTTCTTCGTTTCGTCCGATTGCCACAATCTATCCTGCTTGCCAATTGACCACAGCGTAATCCCGCAAAAAGAATAGTGCGATTAACCCGTTCTTAAGTCCGACTGTGGCTGTGATCTCGGTTGACTCTTCCAGTTTGAGTATTGTTTCTGTTCGGAGAAGCCTTGCCATTCTGTAGATAATACGTGAGTCTAAATTTAAATGACACAGAACTACGAGAGCCTGCTGCAGGACTTGCTATTGGCCAAGAAGGATCTCAACCAGTTCAAAGTCAGAAACTCCCAACTCGAATGTACGATGCTTCTGATGTAGCGGAACTGAAGTATGCACGTGAAGAAATTAATGAACTGCGTAATCAAAGCGACAAGCTTGTTCGAGAGAAGCATTCATTGGAGGCAAAGGTTAGAAGCCTATAAGGGCAGTTGGAGCAGCTGCGCATCTCCTACGAAGCCACTGTGCATTCCATGAAGGCAGATGTCGATTCGCGACAGAACGAAATTCAAAGTGTGAGAGGTATGCACCAATCGACTTAGACCAGCTGAATCCTCACTTGGACTTCTAGATGATGCGCATGAAGATACTGGGTGAGCTGTAAGACCAATACGGCAAGAAACTTGAAGAGCGAGAGGAACAGTTGGAGCGGGCTCGTAACTCGGCCGACGAATCCATCCGAGAGAAAGAACTTCTTGAGGAAAAGCTGAAGTTCCAGGAGAGGCAGACGTCAGCTAGCATCAATGAAATGCGCCAGCAACACATCGAGGAACTATAGAATCTCACTCGGACAATCACCAGAATGAAAGGAGCTAATCAGCCCGAAGACACTCTTAAAGAGCTCAACAGAAAGCTGCGACGGGACAATGAGGAAATGCGGACACTGCTCATCTAAAAGAACAGAGAAGTGGAGGAACTGAGGCAAGAACAGTCTCGGCTGAAGAACGAGTCCAGCGGTAACGCAGTTGCTCATAGCAAACTGGTTGAGCGGCTTCGCGACGAAGTGCGCATTCATCGGTAAGAAGCAGATCGCCTGCAAAGACAGCTCGTGAATTCGACTGCCGATCGAGATCGATTCCTCTTAGCTCAGAAGGAAAAGGAACTCCGAAAACTATAAACTGACATCGAAGACATGTATGAGCAGCTGCGAAGCAAGGACGGCAAGATCAATCGCCTGAACGAAACGATCGCAGAGCTAGAAGTGGACGTTGCACGAGCCAACAGCAAACAGCAACTCAATGAGGAACGTCAGACTCTGTAGATCACCCGACACTCACTTCAACAGCTACAAAAGGAACACCGCCAGCTCCAGTAGCGTTTGGAAGATGCGAAACGGATCAACGAACACCAACAAGAAAAGTAGGAACAGTATCGGAAGGAGATTAAGGATTTTAAGGAAGTGGCCAATAGAAACCGGTAAGCCGCCCGAGCACCACGCTTAGATGTGGCTGATACAAGGAACATTAACATAACCAATTACGAAAGCACGAAGGATGTATCCAACCAGCATAGTCTCGAAAGGCAAGATGGCTTGTTCAACAACTCTCGGACAAGAGAAGTTGAGATACTGAATTCAGAACTCACTAAACAAATAGAGTCACTGTCCGCGGACCTGGAGAAGACTCGCAAGTAGACCGCTGACTTGCGCAAGAAGTACGACGCCGCCAAGGAAAAGCTGAAACAGGCCAACGCCAAGATCATGGAGCTTCTCCAGTTCAAAATTCGAACCAGCAACAGCCCCGACTCGTTCAAGCTGCCCACTCTCCTGTCACCGGCCCCGACAATCAAGAAGGTGTTCAACTTCACCAGCGAAGATAAGACGCTAGGCAGTCCTCAGAACTTGCCGGCTCGGGACAGCATCGCGGAAGACCATCGCAAACAATTCTTGTCGCCTCAAAACCCAAGCTACGCTGCCGGGCGTACGTAGCAAGTATCAGGTGGCGCTTCTGGCATGGCCCGAGCCTCCGATGATTTCTACGAGAAGTCAAAGTCGTTTCGAGCAAACAAGGGTGTCGTGGTGTGCATCCACCATGACCGTCCCAAATGATATTGTCTGTCGGCACTTATACCATACCCTTCGGTGCCACATCTCGACACAGAAGCTCGACCAGTGCCGTTGGATGTTGAAGCCGTCCTTCGGAAGGTCGTGCGACCTCCGCTCCGGGACAGCTTTCTGCTGATCTCGTATAGATTATAATTCGAAAGCGATGCAGAACACTAATAGGCCGGCTTCCAGAATCGTAGAAGAACTGGTTCCGGACAAGCTGAAGAAGCTGTCGATGACGGAACACATCGTGCGCATTGAGGTACAGCAATGGAAGAGGTAGAGCAGCATAAACGGCATCATAAGCGCCCTCAACGACGACAGATAGAGAATGAAGGCGATTCGCGAGTACATCCAAGCTAAAAGTACAACCAGAGTGACCGTAGGCTCGCAGGCTCGCGCCTCCGCTACAGAATTAATGACAACACTGACCGCCTAAACAGAGCGACTGAAGAGTATGTTCAGCAGCGGTATCAGCCAAGAACGCAAGCAGCTGCAGGATCTCAAAGGCGAAGTTCAGAAGATATCGGGGGAGCATGTGAAGACCGAGCAGCAGGACTTCCAGCTGGAGAGCCGGGTGCACCACTGCGAAAACGAAATCGGGTTCCGATAACTGATGCGCAAACCCCACCAGGCAAGTTAGTTATGATCCTTGTTTTAATTGCGCTGCTCGCGGTTGTGGGACTGGTCGTTCTGTACCGCTCCACCTCCCCCAAACGCATCCGGCTCATGAGCTACATCATCGTGGTGCTTATTGCAGTGAACCTCCTGCATTAGATTGTCGCGGAGCTGCGTTACGGGGCCACTCGGTTCACGGAGTTGCATGACGGCAAGAAGTACGTGCTAAGTCGAGAGGTGTACCCGCTGGGACAGGTCCAGCCTGTCTTGCTTCGGGAGGAACTGCTCGTTGTCGATTATCTCAGTCAACGTCTAAAGGCAGGAGAGCACATTGTCGCGACGGTGAGGAATCTCCATTCAGAAAGATTTAAGCTGGTGTTTGCGGAGTTCCAGAGGAGGCATTAAGAAGTATGGGCCCTGCACCTTAACCAGCGTGAGGACAGCGAACTCGATAGGTACGGGCTTCGAAAAGCCATTGATCGCCATGCACATTACTTCCCCTACCTTATCCTCGAAGGATACAGCTAACAGTCTCAACTCACTCTCATCAAGTCGGTCTTCGAGGGTGCAAACGTCAGCCTACTATTCCGGTCTCTACCCGAAGGCTTCATCAGACATGGAATAGCACAGTACGCAGAAATAATAGAACTGCCTGAGAGCTACTTTATGTCTCTGCTCTACAAGAACTATCCCGTCAGCATGATCGAACTGTGCGCCAAGTACGCTCCCATCAACTACAACTTCTTCATTCGAACTCAAGATCAGCCTCTTTCAGAGCTGTGCTGTGGATCCCTACCAAGTACCCCGGTCACACAATGCGTCCGAGAGTTCATGCATAACGACACGCATCTGGTCGAGCTCAGTCGATTAAGGGGATGCTTGGAGAAGGGCACAAACTAGGGCTTGTTCATACAAAATGGCATGGCGCGAGTCCGGAAAGAGTACTATTGGGCAGGGCGCTGCGATATCACCCAGTTCACCCACCATACTAACCCAAACCCAGCTTCAGATGTCCTGTGAACTCATATGTACAAATATCATGAAAGCTAAGTCTTCTCCAGAATTAGGATGTCGTAGCCTCCTGGTTCCATTTCGTAGACCTCTCCCGACTCGTTTTGCTCGTAATGCAGTCTGAGGAGCTCCCGTATGGCGTATTTAAAGGTGCGATGAGAGTACACTGGCAACTTTAGCATTTTGACGCAGCTGAAGACGATTGGAGAAAACACGATTAGCTGGAGCAGCCAGTGATTTCGGCTGTCATCGATCATCAGCGACAGAACCAATCCCAGAAGAATAGCCAAGACAATCGTTAGGACGAACCAAAGGTTTTAGTGCAGGGAAGCTAAGAGGTCTGTACTTTCTTTTTGAGTGTTTAGTTCCTTTATAGAGTGGTTGAGTCTATCCACGAAATCGCAGCTTCCCTTCATGTCCTCTGCTTGGTAATCTTTGAGAAGCGTTCTTTGGTACTCCTTCGTTTGGGGGTTAAACCTTAAACGGTAGTTTCCATTTTTGTCCACGAGTTTGTTATCAGATTAGCCTTTCATTAGCTTCTTACTAATGATTTATCTGAGTGTCGCGTAGAGATTCGACATCGGCTGATTGTCGATGTTGATAGATACCCTCTTTTCGATACAATTGATTGACGCCGCTGCATCATTCGAAGGACGCTTGCGCAGATGAATTTGGATCGGGTCAAGCTAGATGACTTTCTGCGAGTTGAAGTCGGCCTGGAAGGTTAACATCTGAATCCGATTGACGACGAAGCAGATTTGTTCGAGGATGACACTACGCTTGCAATTAAGAATGATTCTAATCGTGGAGTTTAGCAACCATGGCCGAAACCGAGGGCTCTGCAATACTTCTCCACTGAAACTCTCGACTGATGCGAAATCGGTTGATTGCTGGTCGTTCATTTCGAAGACGCTCTTGAAGAATTTGGTTGGGTTGAGATTCACGCTGATCTCGCCGATGCTCTTCAGTTCGTAGATGGCTTGGTCCAGAAGCTTGATCACCGAATCGCCCTACTTCAGCGGGTAGTTTAAGCTCTGGAGAATACACACGGCAGCCAGAATGTTCTTCGTGGAACGAATTGCTGTGCTCATGGCATTCTGCAACTCGAGTTGATACTCCTGACGGGCGCTAAGCATCTGCTTCACGCTGCGTGGATTCTCCCGTATTGCCGCTCGAGAGGCTAAACGCAGTAGCGGAAGCACTTCGCAACTTTCATTCATCGTGGAATTTCCCGGGCAATATCGCAGAATACTAGCTATCGATATAGAACATCACGTATTCATTATTGCCCGTTCAAGGCTCGCTTAGACCAGGCCTCCTGCGATGCAGCTCCTAGTTTTCTCGTCGAAGTGGGTATCTCCCAGGCATTTTATGCATTCCTTAGCGACGATGTCGAACAGCGGTTTGTTGGATGGGCAGCTCAAGCAAGTGTGTCCGTTGAAGTACGGAGCCGACAGTGGACAGTCACGAAGATCTGGTTTCTTTGCTTTCTTGTCATAGTACTCCTGCTCGTATTCCTCAATTCTGCCTCCCTGCAAGAACAGGTTAGGTGCCTTCGGAGATGTGATTCTGTCGTACCATTTGCATGTCTTGGTGGATGGGTCGTAGTCGCGATTCGCATCGCATTGTATGCACTTCTTCGAAGCCAAAGAATACAAAGGCCTGGAAGAAGGGCACGAGCTGCAAACTCCGTCCACTGCGAACGGCTTTTCAGGATTTGAGCACATTCTGACTAAAGCGAATGGATTTTTCTGTTTGGTCTTCTCGACATCGGCGTTGAATTTCTAAATGTCGTAAAGTGGAGACACCACAATATTTGCAGCCTAAGGATTGGTGTACCAGATGTCTCTGAGACACTTCCTTGCGGCGGCTGAGTAAGTTGCATCTGCTTCGCATTTCATACACGCAAGTGTTTATAGGTCAAAGAGAGGAGTGTCTTACCCGCAATGTATGCATTCCTTTCCGTTGAAGTAAGGAGCATCCTTTGGACACATCTTTGTTGGGAATACGCTTTCCTGTTTCCATTTGTTTTGGGTAGCGGCTTTGTCTGCAATATTACCGTTTGTAACGATCTTCCCAGCAGAAAGATCGGTGTACAGCTTCACCGTTGATTTTTAGCACTTGTGGGTGTTTGGATCGTAGACGTTGTTCGTGCGGCACCTTTCGCATTTCAGCGACTACACATTGAACAGTGGAAACGGCTATTGACAGTAAATGCAGGCGATCCCATCGTAATAGGGTCGATCAGTAGTGCATAGATCGTTGCGTGCGGTTGGGGTTAGTTCTGCTCGAGGAATCAACATATTCTTGCTGCCAGGTATCGTGTTGTATGCTCTCGAATCCTTCATTAAGAGCTGATGCATATTCCCATCGAACATCTTGTCCGACGGCACCGACAGACATCGCTCCTTATCGAGGTCGAAGTATTTTGGAGGGTTGCAGGGAATGCAAGTGATCGAATCGTAGTAAGATGCTTCAGCAGGGCATTTAGTGAAGTTCTTGTGGGAAATGTTTGCTGCGAACTGGTTGAATATCTCAATTAGAGGCCGGATCGTGACCCAGTTGCTTCGCTTTTCGATGTCACTTACCAGTCCCTTCTCAATGCGATGGCAGCTGTGTATGTTCAAATCGAAGGCTTGGCCGGCAGGACAAGACTGGCACTTCAGTGTGTCGTAGTTGAAGACGTTTGGAAGTGAGCAGCTCACGCAGCGATCGACGGCTGAGTAGGGTTATCCAGGTTGACAGTCGGGCAATTCTGGCTGCCTCGCTGGCGCCGTACCGATAAAATTTTCAACATTTTGCTGGCTGTTGAACTTCCGTACAAGCGGGACAACAGGTTTGTTTGTGCAACGATGCGCCTTTCCATCGTAGAGCTGGTTGAGAGGGCAACTGACGCACTTCGCCTCGCCAACGTTCCATATGGGAGAGTCGAGTGGACAGCGCGTGCACTTCTTTTCTGTCATGGCAATGGGCTATGACGGCTTGCATTTGGTGGTGTTGTGTTTGCTTATCAAGCCGAACATCTTCAGCTTCATTTCTTTGTCTGTGGTGTTGCCGAATATCCAGTCAGTATGATCAAGGTTGCTCACGTAGATGCTTGCATTGAGGTCCACGAGACCTTTGGGCTTCTGCACCAACGGCTGCACGATCTCCACTTCCTGCCGTTAGCAGCAATCCGCATCCAAAATCTCTTTTATCTCTTTCACGAAAGTTCCTTGCTTATCGGCTTGCAGCTGCAAATCTTGGACCATAGGGCAATGCTGGCACTCCGCGAGGGCTCCGTGCAGTTTTCGCAGCTGCTGCTCCATCCTCGCAATTGTTTTGCGTGCTTCCGCCTTCAGCCGAGCAGAAACGTTTAAGCATTGACATACGCTGATACTGAAGGGGAAGCTCAGGTAGGTTTCGACTCGGTGGAGGATGTCTCGCTCCTCTGCAAGGGACTCCTGGAAGAGCTGCACCCGCGTGTTATCGTTCTGCGACTCGCGCATACTCAATTTGCTGCGAAGCATCTCACTAGTGGCTTTGAGGTTGTCAAGGTCGGCTTTGAGTTTGGACTAGCGTTCCACAAGGGACTCTAAGTACTACCGCGAGTGGATGTTTGACGAATGAGCGGTGTGTAATCCCTTTACGAGCGATGCCATCAAGAGAAACAAAGTTGCCGCCTGCACGCTCATCCTTAATAACATTTATTGGCAAAATCTTCGAAGGTTGCTGATTATAAGTGGGGTGGAGGCAGATCGAATTCGTAGAATTCCTTGAATTTAGAAGCGATATGGGTCCCAATTTGCTCTACGCTCTTGAACCGATCGCAAATCTCTTTCCTCGCGTAATCAAGCCAAAGGCTTTAATCACGCTTGGAGAAAAGACGACCCTGACCGCGGTCGCGCTGTTCGCATACTTGATATGTTGTCAGATCCCTCTCTACGGAATTATTCGCAACCAGTCAAGCGATCCCCTGTACTGGACCAGGGTGATTCTCGCAAGCAGTCGTGGAACCCTCATGGAGTTGGGAATATCGCCTATCATATCTGCTGGGTGGATGCTGCAATTCGCCGGAGCGTTCGGACTGCTGAAAGCCGACTTCAAAGTGGCGAGAGATGCTGAAATATACCAGGGAGTCGAAAAAATGCTGGCTCTTGTGATGGCCTTTGGCCAGGTGATCGGACAGCTTTTCTACGGTGCGTACGGACCAGTAGAAGCTCTCGGAATATGCGGATGTTCGATGATTCTAGCACAGTTGATGTTTTCGGCTGTGATTGTCATCCTCCTGGACGATCTGCTACAGTGCGGATATGGCTTGGGTTCGGGAACGTCTCTCTTCATTGTAGCGAACACCGCAGAAAACATCTTCTGGAAGATATTCAGTCCTGTGACCCTATCGTCAGAGTTCGGCATTGAATTTGAAGGCTCGTTCCTCTGCTTAGTGCACTTCCTGCTCACCAAATCGCCAAAACAAGCACTTTACCTTGCCTTCACTCGCAGCTCGGCCCCCAATTTAAGTTCGCTTGTAGGCACAATCGTCATTTTCTTCCTTGTGATCTATTTGCAGGGCGTCAAGATGCACATCCCCCTCATTCATCAGCGCAGCCGCGGCTACACTTACGATTTTAAAGTCAAGCTGTTCTTCACATCGAGCATGAGCATCATCCTTCAATCGATGTTCGCATCCAAAATCTACGAGTTGTCTGCCATCCTCTACAGCCGGTTCAAGGGAATCGCGCTGATCGGACTGTTGGGCACGTGGGAAAACAACAAAGTAACTGGCGGACTAAGCTATTGGATATCACCTCCGACGGGCATCTACGAGTACGCTTCTCTGCGAGGACTCACGTATACTATGTTCGTCTGCGCGCTCTGCGCTGTATTTGCGCAGCTTTGGCTAGTCATCAGCAAATAGACACCCAGATAACTCGCAAAGCGCTTCCGCGATCAATAATTAACCCTAGCCAGCTATCGATCATAATCGGTTTTCGAGGTTCTCAAACGGTACGTCCCAACCGCAGCGATGCTGGGAGGCATGACCATTGGCCTGCTGACGATCCTGGGCGACCTTCTAAACGTGATTGGCTCGAGCACGGGTATCCTCCTGTCCGTGAACATAATTTACGGCTATTACGAGAAGCTGATGGGTTCGAACGACCGAACGACAATCTCGTACTACTGACGTTGTATGCTTGCTCAAACAAACGATCACATTGAAGTAATCATTTTTCCTTGACGAGCTTTTCGTGTTCGTTGAGCACGTCTCGGCTTGTTATGGATTTGTAGACGGACTTGATCATGTAGAACGTCCAGTAGATGTGCATGCCGAACAGCACGAAGGCCATCACCAGCAGGTACATGTACGCATTGTACACGATATTCCAGCTGTCCTTCTCGGTCGGTTGGTTGTCGTACACGTTCTTCAACAAGCACGCCGGGAACACGATCAACCGCATGTAGATCCAGTTCATCAGCATCAGGAAGGCCGCAGGCACTACAATGAAGAACGACTGAGTTACACTCCGGTTACCTTGGGCAGGATGGTTTCGAGGTAGGCTCGAGTGAAAGCCAGGAAGATGTCGCTGCAGTCGTGAACGATCAGAATTACGACTCCGGGTCTAATTTCGTTGCAGGCCATCGAAGACAAGATGAGGCTGGCAGCCACGAAGTGGTGCAGCAGATTCTCATAGAACTTTCGGTCTGTCTTGCGCTTAATGACTACAAGTTCAAAAACTGAGAAAAGATGGACTCCAAGCTGCAGCGTGAAGAACACCTCGAGCTCAGTGCGCTTGTCTGTGGGCCACTCCGGGTAGTTGTCGTAGAGGTTGCTGCATTTGCCGGCACCGCCAATCATACTCGGGAACCACGGTTCCTCCCGGAAAACCACGTAAGCGGAAACGGTTGTGAAGATGTAGAAAATGGTGTCGTAGAAGAGCTTGGCCACGGCCTTAGTTTTAATTTGGCGCATCTCTCCTTCATATTTCGGCTGAAGCAAGGTCTCCACGCGATCTTAGACGCAGTAGAAGAAGGAGTACTTGAGACCCTACAGATGAAATGAGAGGTTACCCAAGCCATAACGAAGCCGACCAGGCAATATGCCATGGATTCTGCCGCGAACACATAGTAGCCATTGAGCTGGCAGAATTGACGGAATTCGAGGATTCCCTTGATGCAGAGGGACACGATCAGGCTGACCCCGATGAGGGCGACCTTGAAGACATCCTCCGCGCAGAATCGCTTTTTGGCCGGTTCGGACATGTTGTTGGATTTTATTAAGGGTGTAGGTTCTATAACATGCCGTAATGGCATATGGGAATCTATGTACCATGCTATGTTCAACTATGCTATAGCGGGTGAATTCAACATCACAATTCGTAGCGGATAGATGGCATTATCGCGTCGATATCGCTGTCCAGAAGCTCGCCGCAGACATCAATTAACATGAATTTCTTATTTTTTGAAATAGGCTTGTGGCTTTTTTCTTAATATACTTCCAGCGGGGTTCTACCAGAAAAAGCTTAGGGATTCCTAATGAATCGATTGTATAGACAGCACTGACCGCAGGACAGCATGCTAATTCTCACATTGAAGATTCGCTGGAAGTACTCTTCGATTTGTGAAATCGTTAGCGGACCCCGCAGGTATATTTTATCCCAAGCCGTAAATTCTAAGTAAGACCCAGCTTACTTGGCGGAATCGCCCTTATCGGACCCAGGTAGATCGGATGATACTCCTTGTCTAGATTCAAAATCGGCGGAGCAGGCTGCGAAAACAGAACAAGGGGCAATGCGAGATTCATGAAGCAGTTTCTTGAGAGCTCGGCAGGAAGCTTGAGGATATATTTGAGGACTTCGATGCCTGTTGCACCCGCAACTGCAGCCGTACTCGTTATGATGGCTGGAACTATCCTGCCTGCAACAACTTTGACTTTAAAGTTTCTCATCTCCTGCAAACTATAGTTTCGGCATCGCAGATTGGAAGCGCTGCTGATCTGTTGAATGTGAAGATTGTCGTCCTTGCAGAACTCAATCGGGTGGCAGGAGATGTTCCTGTTGAGTCGCTTGAAACTCAGCTCTTTCTCGAGACGTTCAGTCGCCAATTCGTCTTCTTAACCACTTCCTTCCGTTTCCGAATCATGTTTAGGTCGATTGGAGCGAACGTACCAGACAGGTTTGAATTTGGGGAAGCTTACTTTTTGAGTCATCTGAGCTACGATAGCGAGGTCGGTCTCAGGTTTTACGCCGAAGACACTTGCGAAGATATCAGCGGTTGACTTAATGAACTCCATGTGCAGAGGCTCTCGGTAGTCGAATACGATTGGTTCAGGTGCGCGCTTCAATCCCGACCAAAACAACCGCTGGCATTCAGTGACGTGATTCTTCGGGAACGAATGGATCAATTGTGAAATGTTTTTGAAGAACATCTTTTCGAACATCTCCCTCGCAAGTTCAATGCAGGCTTGATAGGTTTGCTTTTGATGTGCCTCAGTTAGTCGTTTGATGCTCGTTAGCAGCTCCTTCAATTCTCCCGATCTCTACATTACTGGGATTGTACGTTCCTATTCTACTCCACCACTTTTGCGAGGTATCGGTGCGGCTCTGCCAGGAATTTTGCTGCTTACGCTGGTCGATAGACAAGGGCATTTTCGAACTCGTGTTTCGCCCATTCGATGGCGTGTTCGCTTCGGTACGGAAAGTTTTTGAGGGTACTCCAGTCAACCCTAAATATCGGATGTACTGTACATTTGTTATGGAGGATCGGCGGAATCGCTGTAAGTTTGCGTGTGCCGGGGAATCACCACTTGAGTGCTACCTTTGGTAGCAGAGGTCCCACTGTCGAACATCGCCTTTTCATGAAGTACGCATTGGCCATCAATATAAGTCCGACCTCGAATGTTGTCTACTGCAGCGACGACGAAATCCAATTAAGTCCAGAAATCGTCATTGAAGTACTCTTCGTTGTCTACACTAACGTTCATATTCACTGGAAGGAAATTCGAAGCTGAGTTGATCTGCCGAGTGGCTGCGCAAGCAATCTCGCTTTTATTCCTCCCAACATCCTCCCGCCTAAACAGGAACTGACGGCAGAGGTTGTTGACTTCGACGTTGTCGGCATCGGCACACGTTAACTTGCCTTTTGTGCTTAGTCCCATTAATGAGGCCATCTTAAGAAACTCGCACCCGATGGCTCCAGCTCCTGCCAGAAGCACCCTTGCGCGAGCTGCATTCTCTACAAAATCCCTTCCGAAAAGTACTTCATAGTCGCTGTAGCGAGAGTTCGTTGGGGCTCGAACAATTCCTTCAGGAAGGATCTCCAGAAAGTCGTGATGAAGCCATTGGCGAAGCGGAGTATACTTGCCAGTGAGCTTAATAACTTCCTGGGCGATGATGCCACCCCAAAACGAACAGCAAGGTGAAATCTGGGTTTCAGCGTACCTCGCTATATTCGCAACTACGGTTTCGTCAAGCTTGGTAATCTTCAGACCGGATTATTCTTGTAAGGCAGTGAAGAGAGAACAGGCAATACAAACCAGTTCTGTTGCATCCTCACCGTTGAGCAGCCGAGGAAGCCGGCGATGAAGCGAATAGAATTAGAGTATGGCCTTCAAGGCGACGTGAAGCTGTTGAGGTCTCTCTGCTTTGCTCCAGTCACAAACGTCAAATTCATTGGAGGCTTCAAGATATCCCTCTACTTTGGCGCTACTCTTCGATCTAAAAGGGTTGCTTAATGCCTCTTCTAGATCAAGAAATCTGACGAATGTCGGTACTTTAACTTGCTAGACAACTCCTTTTGATTCATAAGGGCTGAAGTCCGTTGTGTTTCCAATCGTAAAGCTGTAACGACTCTTGACTGCAATTCTGAATACTCTATCGTTGACTTCCGTCATCCCTCGGACTTATCTGAACCTCACGAAGCTCCCATCTTCGAACTCATGAGGATTATAATCGTGAACCTCAACCCACCCTTCATTGTCCCGACTGATGTTCGTGACGAAAGACTCTTTGCAGGTCTCACCGTCTGTATCCAACACTTGCCTCTGATCTCCAAAGTCAACAAAACCGAACCCGTAGAGTCCCAAATTGCCGGTGTATATGAATCCTGTCCCTGCCTTCCGACAGGCTTTGCTGAGCTCGATCAAATAACCCAGATCGTACCAGTCGCTGATAACCACGCAGTCGAAGTTGCGGGAAATGAAGCTGATGTCGCTGTTTGAGGTCACTTGCACATCAACTGCAGGGTTGAGACTAGAGAGCTCGCGGCGGATAGCTTCAGCACGAGTGACCTTTGCTACGTGATGCTCTCGTAGAAAGAAGTTGCTTGCCAAATCACTCAATTTAACGAGTTCGTTGTCGCACACGACGACTCTCTTGAAGCCAGTCAGAATCAAGTTTTTAGCGATTTCTGCTCCGAGCTGAATTACGACTGATATACCCCTCGAGCTCCCAGTAAGAAGACTTTGAGTGCCATAATCTTCCTCTGTGTATCCAGTTGATAAGCTGCGAGTTGCCTCGACATAGCGTCTTAGTCGACTGCCGCTTCTGGCTGCTCCTCCATGAACTAGCGTTGAGTTAAAATAATGGCAAGGGTTCATTTATTGAGGATCAACCCAATGCTTCCCGATCCAAAACAGAACTCCTCACAAAAAATACATATGTAGAAATGAGCCGTTGTGTTGTTTACTACTATCAGTTATGAATACCAACGCTCTAACATAAAAGACCTTCGTAGCGGTACCGCAAATTTCATCAAGCATCGAATGGCTTCTCAACCGAAGTGAGTGGCAATCTCAGCTGCTCTTTCCAATTGTTCTGCTGGCTTACACTCTGCTGTTTCGTCAAGTGGTCGAGAGAAGCCTCGGAAAGCAGCCATATCGACTGTCTGTGTGGATCTTCGCTCTCTCGGCACCGCTTTTGTTCTTTTGGGAGTACTACCGCCCGAGCCTTCTCAACCAACTGCTTGTGCTGACCTTCCTCACGTTCGACAGCCTAGCAGTCGTTGTTCTTTCAGTGCTGGTCTATCAACAAACCAACTACGCTATTTTGATTGTGATTTGCTTCCATCGCTACCATAACAACTTCGCCGGGTTCCTTCTATTCGTGGTTAAGGTGCTTGCTCTTTGGTTGACCCTTCTGGGTCTCCGCTACTATTTGATTCCTTTACTGCAACACTCCAATGGAGATTCGTTGAAGTGCATAATTAACGAGCAAGTCTTTCCTTCAGTCTATGCACCAAACTTTAGCCTGATATGGCTGCTGCATTCGCACGTAACCCCCGCCTAATATAGTTCTTTGATCGCTACCGAACACTGTACTCGATATTTCTGTTTGTCTTGCCTCTAATGGCTATATATCCACTCTGCAGAATCATTCAAAGGCTCAATAAACCTTAGTGGTTAGTCGAACCGCCCCTAACTGCCATCTGCCTCTTCGTACTTTCATGATCCATTCTAGGTAGTATACTACTTTGGAAATTGCACAACTGCCGCAGATGCGGCGTTCTTCCTAACAATGCTGATTCCGGCGCGAAATCACCTCGCAAGGTATGTCCCTGCGAGCCTACCCCTAATCATGGCCGCACTGCTCTTTTACGTACTTAGTTTGCTCGTGTCTAAAGAGTGGGCAGCCAACTTCACGGTGCCCACCTCCTACCTGTTTTACATGCTGATGCCCTTCTGGGCCTTAGCCGTAGTGCTCGTGGTGGAAATCGTCGGTAGCTTGGTGGACCAATCGGATACATATAAAGAACCTGAAAATGATAAACAATGCGGTGCCTCTGATTGATGTATTAACATTCAGTGAAATACAGTTCATGCACGCTTATACCCGCCGTGATTGTAATGCTCCACTGGCGACAACTTTGAAGAAAAATCGCGGTAGTCGCCGATCGAATAGACCCGATTATGTCGGTGGTGCGGCGAGTTCAGCTTCTCACCGGAGGTGATGTTCTGCTCGTAGACTGTTTTGAAGACAGGCTTTTCGGGAGATCGGCGCTGAGTCCTTTTTAGGTGGTGAATTTCCTTTTTCAGCAGTCTTATTTCCATCTCCTTGGCAATTAGAATCTCCTTCAGCTGCTGCACGTCGTTAGTATCCAGCTAACTCGTCGTACGACTGCCAGCGGGCTCGTCGTCGAAGGAAGGTTTGGAGGTTGGTTGAATTTGTTCCCGCGATACTTTTACGCGCTGCACTACAGACGGATTATTCTGCATAATAATAGCGTGATGGACGGGTGCGGCCCACGGTCAAAAATATCACTTGCTCATGTACTTTGAGGAGGTGCTTCTGCCCATTGCATAGGAGGCCACCTGGGCTATTGTTGAGGGAATTTCGTATTGGCCGGGGCCAGGTTGACTTGGGTTCGAACCGCCGTTGCGCATGCTCTTTCCGAAGCCCCAGCTTGGACCCTCCACGGAGTCTTTGTAGTTGTAGCTGCCAGGCCCAGGAGCCATGCTTGTTTTGGTTTCGTTGCGTTTGCTATTTCCGATTCTGAATAAAAAAGGAAGATACTTTGCTGAAGTCGGACGGGTTCGAACGTAGTCTACACGAGGCTCGTAGTCCCCTGGTCCAGGAATCTTCTCATTGCTTTTGAATTCTTTGGTTCCGTGGAGAGAGTACTTAGGACCTTCTATCTTGACAGGGATGGTGTAGGCAGCAGGGCCAGGCGTGCCAGTATCCTCCATCAAGGGCCTTCTCTCTTCAGTGCCGATCTTGCAGTAACGAGAGGCATAGATTCCGTTCGGTTCGGTCTTCAGGTACTGTCCTGGGCCAGGAGTTTCTTGCATTTTAGAACTTAGTGTTTGAGTCCGCATTCCCATCGTAATGACGGGGGAGGTCGGCTTATCGATCGAACGAGGACTGTAGGCTCCAGGTCCGGGAACCACTTATGTGCTCTTCAACTCGGTCTTCCCACTAATGCTGTAGCCTTTTTTATCCGCATGCGCGAAACTGGATTCGAAGTTGTATTGGCCAGCTGAGTCAATTTCATCTTTACGTCCGATGTCAGAAGTATCCATGCCGGTGATCTTCATACGGTCCTCCCGAGAAAACACTGCTCTCGGTCCGTTGGCTCCAGCAGTCAGGGGTCGCGAGACATTGTAAGCTGAATTATATGTCCAGTACCTCCTGGTCCAGGAACCTTGGACTCGTAATCGAATAGCCGCTTTTCATATCCTATTTTGATGCTTTGCTTGGCCAGACTGGACCGGAAGGGGTCATAGGAACCCGGTCCAGGAATATCGGCTCCCTTTTCAGTCCTGATATTTTTGCTTGCCATGTAGTAGCCTCCGTAGAACCTCTTGAACTTCGAGGAACACGGACTGTATTGCCCTGGTCCTGGAGTGGTTTGATTGAGTCTGTCTTTCGTCTCGTAAGTTTTTGCATGGAATTTCGATCCCGAAATGATGTGGTATTTCTGCTTAGGATTGTAGCTGAGTCAGCGGATAACGTACAAGCCAGGACCAGGAACACTCTTATCGCATTGGGCGAGGTCTGGCCTTGTGCTTGTGCCGATCCTTCATGATTCGCGTCGTACTTCCATGTGGGAGTGACCGTAGGGACAATCTTATCGGGCGAGTAAGCTGCAGGGCCTGGAGCAGTTTCCTGACGTCCTCCTTGATGAGTCGAAACGGTACCTTTGACTTTGCCAGCCATCGACCAAGCGGGCGAATGAGAGTACTTCATCAATGAAATAACTTTATTTACTAGAGCGAAATATATCGTTTGGATTCTATAAGCACGCAAATCAGCTCCTTCGATATTGTTGGGCACGACCCTTTTCGGAAACTAGAATTCACAGAAAATTGTTTGTTTCTACAGAACGTTGTTCGCACTTACAGCTGTGCTCTGTGGTTGGAGGCTTCTTCTTAGGAGGTACGCTCACTCTTTCCTTCATTCCTGTCCTCAGTGCCGGTTTTTGATGTCTTATCTTAATGACTGGCCCTGCCCAAAACTCGTCTGTCTCGGGTTGAGTCCCTAAATGTTCTTATTCACGAGGTTGTGGAAGTCGAGCAAACGACTTATGCTTGTTTCGAAGCACCTTAGTGGACGTATGCGGCCGCAGACCCCTAGTCGCTGGCCTTGATTGCTTTTCCTGCAAGATATTCTGGATTGTCAGCTTTTCGCTAAAGATTTATCGACTCTTCTCGACTTCCAATCGCGTCGGCATGTAGTTGTGCCTATGCATTGTCTTTTATGTTCTGCAGTTGCCTCCGGGTTCGTCGAAAACCTTCACGAGTGTGTTATGGACATAATTCTTAAGGAGCTGAACGGTCTCTGGTTGCTTCTTACTGACTACGAAATGCACTGCCAACACGCTTCCTTGTTCAACTATGCTGATTCCTTGAGGCGACCAGCCAATGCAGCACCTCAACAGGTCTGACTCGCCAACAACTCTCCATTTCGATCTCTGCTCAACTACGAATTCGTGTGGAACTTATCGGAATAGATAATGATCGCGTTGAGTCTGACATACGGTGTAGTTCGAGTCTTTGCACTTTAGATCGAATCTGCTTGGGCATTTCAATTCCGAAGTTTTGCTTCCAGCGGGACACTTATTATAATTAACCAGCCCACAGTGCTTCTTGAGATACCACTCGTTCGATTCGCTATTGAAAGCGTACAAAGAACCGTTTCTGCTGTCCAGAAACAGCTCAGTTTTCTTGTTCGGTCGACGAAGGTTGACAGATTGGCAGTCAACCGTAGGCAGATTTACAAGCGACACGTCGACAGTGAGCCCAGATACGAGATGGAAAACAAGCGACTCGAAGACTGAGTCAGACAGAAGCAATGCCGGCTTATTTGACCGCAGACACATCCTGACCAAACAATTTACATTCCACATGGCGCTGCTCCAGGGCTGCAGACGCTGGTCGCCCACGACGAACAGCATGTCAACGCCTTCGAAGTTTTGCCTGGCCTGAGTTATAACTTTCATACCATCACGGAAGAACGGGAGGTTTCCAGTTCGTACAGGTAGTCACCGAGGGCGGCTGCTTCAATTTCGACCATGCTGAGCTCGGTGTCGCAGACGTACTGCTGGTTAAGCACCATGCGGCTGATGAGTTTCACGCAGTTGCGATAGTAGGTCTTTCCGGCGCCCTGGCAAGCATCTACGAACAAAATTCTCATTTGGAATATTCTAAAACGGCGAGTCACTGGAGTTATTTGAGCGTGGCCAGCTCGTAGCAGACCAAGAATACGCGTGATGCAACCACTACGATGCCCTGCACCAACCGTGCGACCTTACTCGGCGAAAATACCGCCAGTCCTCCCTCCACTATTCTGAACTTGTTGATGTAACCGTCCTCCGAGGAGGTTATAATGAAGTCGTTGAGGCGGCAAATGCAGTTAATTAGTGCTGCGTGCGCGTATATCCTCAGAATTACGGTGAGGTTGACGATGTCCACCAGAAGCACCTCGCCTTAGCAGGTACCAACAAGCACTTGAGTGTCATTGTGCTTTTGCAGAATCTCGATGGGCAGCTTTTGCTGGGACAGGTTTAGTTCCTTCGTAAAGCCATCTTCGAAGGATGACAGACGTAACAGCCGGCCATTTTCTTCTCCAACTATGATGCTCTGGCCTACGACGCACATCGAACAAATGTTGCGCTTGCTTGCGTGCCTCACTTCAAACTCAAATGTATTGGCGATGCTGGCAAGCAGTCGCCCGCCACGAGTCGCCAATACAACGCGTTCCTTGTCACCATCCTCTAGGAATGTGGCAACTGCTGTCAACCAATCTTCGTTTGATTCTGCGATGGCGGCTTCCTCCTGATAGAACCCAACCATGGTCCCATCTAAGCTGAAAAACTTGGCGTAGGTTTCGAAGACTGCCGCAACATAATACTGCTTGCGGTAGCTGATGAATTTGATTTCAAGAGCAAACTCTTATCCTCCCGAGAAGTATTTGGTTGAGGCTGGATGCAGACTCACAGGATCGATACGAGTTAGCGCCACCTTCTGTCCGCTCTCCGTCTGAACTAGATATGCAAGATAGTCCTCGTGCCACGCTAAGCAGCGGAGCCTGTAAACCGGCGTATTCTCCAGAACGATCAATGACTACATCATACAGATATAATATTCTCGTTTAAGTTGCATGTCCGAAGCAAAGAACACGGGCAAGAACGTCCGCCTGCCAAAGGACGTCAACAAGATAATCTTCGTTCGCAACCTTCCATACAAAATCACTGCAGAAGAACTGTACGACGTCTTCGGCCGATTCGGACCTATCCGACAAATCAGAAAGGGCAAGACCGCAGAAAAGAAAGGCACGGCCTTTGTAGTGTACGAGGACATATTCGACGCGAAGAGCGCAGTATAGAATTTAAACGGCTTTAACGTACAGGGCCGCTATTTAGTCGCGCTCTACTACAGTGCAAAGCGCGTCCAGCAAATACGCGAGAGCAGCACCCCAGCCACGAGCACACCCTCCAGCCAATGACTTGTTAACTTGAAAAGTTAGGCAATCAGTATTAGCGATGGCTGACCACGTTGTAAACCCGGCGCTCGAGTTGACGTTCGCCCAACTGTCTGAGGGGCACTCGTGAGAGATTCAAGCGTTATACGCTCCTCGCCTTCTTGAGGCTGTCGTGCCGGACGCTCTTGCACTGTAATTTTGTACGGCTATCCTTGTATGCCTAATACTCCTGCAAGAGCACATACTCTGAGTCGTCCATTTTGGCTTGATAGACGAACTTCGAAGAGAAGAATGGCTAGAAGGGCTGTGGGTGAGATTGTTCATGCAGTACCTTCTTGTAGACCTCTTGTATTTATCCTTCCAGCTCGTTACTGTCGAAGTTGAAGCTGTAAGGGTCAGGTATATACGGTGGTTTGAGTTTCTTCCCTAGCACATCCGCCTTGTCGATTCTTCCCACCCACGGATGAATCAGGATTTCTGTGACCCCGCGATAGCTCCCCAGCCGCAATTTTGGATTTTTGTCGAGCAAGCCTCGGAGTAAGCTTTTGATGTCAGGCGAAAGATCCACATGACCTGGAAACACAAGCTCTTAGTTGAGGATGGAATTGTAGATTTCGTCGTGGTCTTTTGAATAGAAGGGCGGCAGGCCAGTAACAAGTTCATAGAGGAGGGCTCCCACGCAATAATAGTCGATGGTGAAGGAGTGCCCAGCGCGTGTGAGCATTTCGGGTGCCATGTACTCAGGACTTCCACAGAAGGAATACGAGACTGTTTTGTTGTCGATATGAGGCTTTGCGAGACCGAAATCTGCGATTCTCGTGTGTCCATCTTGCCCTATAAGCAGATTCTCCGGTTTGATGTCTCTGTAGATGATTTTGTTGTCGTGGAGGTACTGTATGCCGAGCAGTATCTCTAGGAAGTAGAACTTGGCTTCTTCTTAGGTCATGCGCTTAATCTTCTTCAGCCGGTAGAAGAGCTCACCCCCGGCGCAATCTACATCAAGCACTTCGTACACTCAAGAACGAACGCGAAATAGTTTTCGGTTTCGAATGCGAAGAAGAGCTCTACCAGGAAGGGATGCCGCGCAACCTCCATTATAAACCGCTCGTTTTCTACGATTGATTACCGCTCGTTGTCTAGGATGAACTTTTTGTTCATAAGCTTCATCGCGTAGTAGCGGTTGTTGAAGCGTCCGCGCACCAGAAACACTTGGCTGAATCCACCGGAGCCTAAACACTTGACGAACGTGAAGTCGTTGAGGGATACGCCCTTGCCGCTGCGATTATAGAGCAGGGGTCGCAGCTTGTAGCAGGAACGCGTCAGCTTGATGTCTGCCAGCGACAATATGTAGTCCAGTTCCTTCTACCCGCCGATGCTTTCGAACCCGACAATGCGCAGAAACTCCGGTAGATTTTCCTTTGTGGAACGAGCCCTCAATATTAACTCCCTCTTCACAGCAGCTACAATCTCGCCGGACTGCTCGCCATGCACCACAACTGTGAAGCGCTGTCCCTTGAACAGCACTTCCACGCGAATGGTACCTGGCTCCTGCTCCTGCTCCTGATCGTACGGAAACGATCGGTGCTGCTTGGGTTTGATTTCTGCGCTTTTATTATGTTTCTTGAAGGTGAGGCAGCTCTGCTCGAGATAGGGCGATCCCATCAGCGGGCGTATTTTGTCTTTGGAGCGAGCGAGGGTCCTTCGAATGGATCGGTACTGCGAGGTGGGACAGTGCTTGTTCTCGTCAGTGCCGTGCGCTATGCGGCTAAGCTTGAGCTTCTTGAGGTAGACACGGCCGGTGGTGCATAGCGGCTCCCCACTTGAGGGACACTTGATCATTTCGATATGGAAATTAAGTAACGAAGAGATCTATTAACTTGAAGAACAGTGCGAAAATCACATCGATGCTTGCCCGCAGCCTCAGCACTCACTGTCCTCGTCCGTAGCCTACATAAGCAAACGCAATACCTCAATCTGCTGTAAAAATGTGCGAGCAGTCTGGATGTCCTACTTCTGTTCTACGACTAGCTCCTCGAGATGCCGAAAGCATTTACGCGCTTCCTCGACGTGGGCTTAGCCACGCGGGTTGAGTTCAGCCACAGACGTAACTTGCGTTTTGTTGTCAATTATCTCATTGATCTTGGTTATGTTAGTAGTGATCTGTTTGCTCTTTACGGGTTCCGACTCGTCGTAGAGCAGTTCGCTGATATGCTTCAGCTGTTCCATGGTCTGCCGAAGCCTCTCTTCCAGCTCGTTCTTGCCCTTCGCGATGATGCTTTCCTTCGCCATCATGGACGATTTCATCGCCGAACCGACACTGGTCCGACGGTTGGTAAGGCTCTCCTCTTTCGACAATGAACTGGCGTCGGTTGTTTGTTGCGTACTGCGCTAACGAGGATGAGCCATCTGCAGGTCAAGATACTTCACAGGCTGGTTTCTGTCCTCACTCACGTTAATTGTCGAAATTCCATACTTCCTGGCAACTTCCTTCTCGAAGAGGTTCCGGTACTTGTCTATATCGAAGGCTTGGTTTTCGATGTGCATCTTAATGCGGACGCTGTCTTCGTTGCTGCGCTTCTCGTTAAGCTCCTTCTTGACTGCATTGATGAAGTCGTTGAAGTTCCTAATCTTTCGAATAATTTCATCGCGGTTGGGGTATTTCTCCACGTTCAGAGTCGGTTCGGTAATGTCAATTAAAGAGTATCTCGAAGGAAATGGTGGGGACGCATCGTGAACGTACCTGGATTTCAGTGGGCGACCTCGCTATTGAGGCACACGGTCGTCAAATGAACTTGAATGCTCAGTTTTTGGGAAGTGACGCTATTAAAAATATGTTGGACTCTTTGAGTGGCGAGCACGATTAAGATGGTCAGACCTGTCATAAAGACCAGGAGGAGCGATTCGCGACGAAGGATTTATGATTGGGCGCGTAGGGGTTGCAGAGTGATTTGCACGATTTGTCGGAAAGAAGAAACGCTTTTGATGAGTTTAAAAAGTGAGGGGTCGTCGGGTTGCACTAGGTGATTATTCAGCTTGAGATGCAGCAAGTGGACAAGGCTGGGGCGACGCTCTTCGAATTGGCAGTTGATTCGCACGATGCTTAGGTCGCCATGGAGACGCTCTGTTATTATCGAGTTCCTGAAGGCCGTTTCTTGAAGGACTCAGCTGCTGGACTCTCAGATCAACCAATCTCCTTCGGCTGAGCTCGTCGAAGATGGGGCGCTTTCGGTGCTGAAAGGAGATGTTCCCCATAATTTTAATAATAAAGATGCTGGTTGGAGATTAGGTCAGCGCGGGTCTAATTTTGCATTATAGGATTTCTTATTAATGTCGTCATCGCAGGTAGCCAGCCAAGCCTTTCAAAAAGATATTCTTGAAGGAGCCTTCGCAGAGGGTCTCGTAGAGAAGTTACTGGAATCACGCGAGTCACTAAGTAAGCCACATAAGACTCAGCTTAAAAGTTCAGGCAGAAGAATCTCTTTGCTGGGAGAGATGACTTTAACTATAGCGAGCATGAAGGTCATCGAAAGGTCGCAGAGCGCTTCGCAGAAGGCTACAGAATTCTCAAGGCGGATAAGAACTTCGAGGCGTTGTTTAGGGACATGACTGCCGTTCTGGACGTCGCTGGGTTCTTTCTCAACACAAATGCTTTTCTCAAGACAATTGAGATGTTAGGTGACGATGAGCAAGTAAAAGAGCTCAGAACATTGGTGTTAGAGGGAAAGGCGACTGGATGCTACGGACAAACGGAACTGGGTCACGGGTCAAATGTTCAAGGTCTCGAAACCTAGGCTCACTACGACAGCAATACCAAGACCTTCAGAATGAAATCACCGAAGGCCTCTTCAGCGAAATACTGGCCGGGAATGCTGGGCAGATTCGGAACACACGCTGTTATTCAGGCACAGACTTTCGTTGGTGGAAAGAGCATTGGTATTCAAACATTTGTGATCGAAATTCGCAACGAGTAAAACAAATGAGATGTAGGAAGCTTCAGCCCTTCGAACGAGTGGAGATTGGCGATATTGGCAGCAAGCTTGGTTTGAGCAAGACTGACAATGGCTATCTGCTGTTTCACGACTATGTTGTGCCTAAGAAGGCAATGCTCAGTCGATACATAAAAATTGACGAGAAGGGAAACGTGTTGGGCCTCGACAACAAGCAGAACCTCAAATACGGATACGGTTCAATGCTGAATTTGCGTGTCCTTCTGGTGAGCGCGTTTGGGATGGGCATACTGCGATCAACCTGGCACTTTATCGAGCTCCACACACAATCAAGAACCATTAAAGGTACTTATTGCACTATTCAGAAATCGGTGTTCAGAAACTCGCGATTAACAGCCTGTGTGCGGGCTACGGAATTATTCTCGCTAACAAGAGAACATTCTAAATGTTCAGAAAATTCACGAAACACCTCGAAAGCAGACAGTTTAAGGAAGCTGACGAGCTCCTTACAGAGTGTCACATTGTCAGCTCTACTTGCAAAGCTCTCGCATGTAACTCTTTGTTAATTCAGCCTGGAAGTGCAACGAATTCATTACGGCTCATATGGAGTTCTCGAAGATTAGCACACTCCGCTCATCGGGTATTCCTCAAAGCTACGTCGACATGCATCCGGCTGTCACATACGAAGGCGATAACACAGTATTGCTCCAACTCACAGCACGGCAGCTACTCAAATCTGAACAGGCGAGTTCTCCAAAGCCGGGAGCTATTGTTGACCCCCGATCTATCGACTCCATGATGGTCGCGGCTGCCTATGTTTCTGATAGGGAAGTCGAGAGAATAAAGGAGTGCATTGGTAAAGCACTCGAAAGCGGCAAGGACATGGAGAGCATCTGGAACGAAGATCTCCAAAGAGAACTCGTTGAGGTCAGCAAGATCTGGGGATACTACACGATGATCAAGCATTGCAGCGTGGTCCTTAAAGGAACTTCTCCTAACTACCGCCCACTTTACAGCAAAATTTGCATGGTCTTCTGCGGTCAGCTTATTATGAGCATCAAGCGCCTTCCCTTCTACGGGCTGAAGTTCGAGCCTATAGACGTGATGACTGTCTTCAGTGAGGAAGAAAAGGATGTTCTCTTCTCTATCTACGACCCCTTTGGCCTGCTGGAACCGTATCAGCTCAACTCGGAGTACCTCGATAAGAAGGGATCAAGTATGCTGCGAGTAGCACAACAGCAGCTCCAGGCTAAACTGTGAAAAAGATGCATGATAAATGTGGTTGCATATCGGATTTAATCGCCTCTGATCCAGTATAAGTGCTCCTGTCAGAACCATATTTATACCACAACTAATTTTTTATGTCGACTGACAACATGTTCAAGCTAAGCATTGACCTGCCTAAGGCCACCGAGCTCGACCAAGAGCCCACCGAAGTCAAAGACGACGCTTTCGTGCTTCGTAACTTCAACGAGTCGTATGACCTCTTCAATATTCTTAAGGTAAGCCCAAATCGAAGTATTTAGCAACAGGAAGAACGTTGCGAGCGACCCTCCTGCCTCAATTCGAAGGACAAGTTCCCGTCCATGATGAGGAGCATCGAGCGCAGCATCGACAAAGTCAATGCCTCGCGTTGCTCTGACAATCCACCGAAGTCAATGCAGACCTTCGCTGAGGAGTACAATCAGGTCGACAGGGCGCGATTTTAGCAGAAGAAGCCCATGCTCGAAATAGTGCCGGTCAACAGTGAAGAAGAAGACTGCGACGAGGAGTCCTCTAAGAAAGAGTCTGCCACGGTCGACAAAAAGAAAGAAGCCTACTGGGAAAATCTGCGGGCTAATATCCCGTCGGAGTTCCACAACATCATCTCCGAAATGGACATCCCTGCAGAATACTTCACGGCGCTGGGCAATATCACAACACAGCCTGAAGTCAAGAGCGACCGACGCAGAAGGGTAGAACGCTACTTGGAGAAGCGCAGGCTGAAGACTTGGGACAAGAAGATCTGCTATAACTGCCGGCAGAAGGTTGCTGAGCTTCGGCTGAGGAACAAAGGCAGGTTCATCGGCCGAAAGAAAATATTCGACTTGGCTGGACTCAAGTCGAGAGCAGCATCAGAGCTTAAGCATGAATCAACTTGAAACGTGATACTTCAGTTTACTCTTCATCTACCGATCATCGTATTAGGGTTTTACAAAGTTAAAGCGAGAAATGCGATCATGACTTGTTCTTGTTGTGCGTGGACTTTTTGACAGCAGAGTGATACTCGGGAGTAGTGAAGAGGTCGATAATTGTCGCGATGTAAATTCCAGGGATCATGAAGACCCACACTCCAACGAGGAAGAATACGAAGTATTCAACGAATCTCCAGAAGGCGGGAGGCTCGATATTGAAGTATCTCTTGACTGCGTAGCGGACGAAGATGTGACGCATGATGATGGCTGCAGTGTAGAATGCTGCAATGGTAATTGTGAGGCACGCGAACCAGTAGTTATCAGCTGTGGCGCTCGAAGGAAACAGAACGCACCAAATGACTTTGTAGAGGCCCACGCTGGTAAAGATCATGATGAGCTAAGAAAAGTACAGCAGGTTCAACATGAAGACCAAAACCGCCCAAGATCGCGGAGTTTTTTGTTTTTGGTGTAGGAATTGATCCAAAACGTATCCACCTTCTTTGAGAATATAGGCATGCCTTACTGTCTGCCAAAATTTCAAGTTCAAATTTGAGAGGTAGCCTTTGTTATCTTCGATGTTGAGTTCGTTGAAGGGAACTTGAATTTGCTGGGCGTAGAAGTCTTCATTCCTACTGAAAAACCCTTTCAAACCAATATGAATGTCTTCAGTGATGGCATCTGCATGCTTATCCCAGAAGCCCATCGATTCGACCGCCTTGTAGCTGACTGTGTAATTGGAAACAGCGAGGGCCATATCTGCTCCTGGTATTTCGAGACCCCATTGCAGCATTGACTGGTAATCATCCAACGACCTGATGGGTAAAATAATATTCTTGCGATTGAGTTGCATGAACTTTGAAGGGCAGAACAAGGTCTTGAAACTTTTCTCTGGGTTGTTGTAGATTGCAGCATTAACTTCATCAATATATTCCTTTGGAGCCATGCCGTCGCAGTCCATGATCGTGACATACACCTTGTCGAGAACGACGGTAGATGGCATCACCTCCTTAAATCTTTCGACGCAGTATGACACATTTGAGGCCTTTCCTTTGGCTTCCCCTTTCGAAATTCTATGAACCGTATAACCGATATGTCGAAAACTGCCGTTGTAGTTTCGGATAATCGATTCAGCCTTCTTCTCCGAGTGTTTTTCGTGTTCTTCCATAGCTAGAAACACAACGTACTATTTGGCGAGAGGATGGCTTGCGAGTTGTGTAAGTGACGCACGAAGAACATGTTATTCTTCGTTGTAATTTGGTAGAACCCAAGCGTGAACGACGTCTGGCTTGAGCTCATTTGGCTGTCGGATCGGCACCGATAAGCTTTTGTAGAGGATGCTTGCTGTAGAAACGGTTAGAAGCACCACTTGAGCCAGAACTATTACGACAGCGATCCTGACGAGTTTTTCGTGTACCTCTGGGAAGAGGTGTGGTCCGAAGCATATGATGAAGGTATAGCCTATCATCACGCTCGGAAATAGCCATTTACAACCATACTTGCCCATCATTTCGAAAAGTAATAGTTATATTCCCGATCCTTTCCGTCAGTTTTAATGACTGATAATGATCCGAAATGGCCCGTGCCAATTCAGTCTTCTTGAGTTCTGATAGGCCTGCTAAACTTTGCTAGTTGATGGGTCCTTCTTCCCATACATTACCGCGGACGGACCTCCATGAAACTTTATTATGCCGGTTTTTATAATCGACAATGGTCAAGCAGGCGTTGGTGCGGGCGTGTCCACTGGCAGCGATGGCTGCTCACTCTGGATCTTCTTTTGTGCGCGATAGTACTCGATGTCCTGCAAAACCATCTCTGCTAGTTCCTTTTTCTTGGGTAGAATAACCACCTACGGGGCCTCGACCTTGACTGTCTTCATGTACTCCATGTAGGGTTCGAGTCGGTGCGACTTGAACAAGTCGTGAGCCTCTTGCAGCGCTTCTCGCACCGCGTTAATTTCCTTTTGCGAAGTGAACTTGAGCTTGAGAATGCGGGGGTAGAAGGCGTCATAGAAGCGTGGGTTTTTCTGAGTTATCGACTTCGTACTTCGTGTCCCACGAAAATCATGATCTTGATGATCTCGGCTACTTCCTCCGGCTTGTAGATGTACCCAGGGCTCTTGAACAGGTTCACAAACACGTTTTCGATCCAGTAGTGGTTGATGCGTCCGAACTCCTGCAGAATGTGGTAGACCTTGAGGATGCTGCTCGGTGGGAACGACCTGAGCCTTAGCTCCATCATCTTAAACAGATCCTCGCGGAAGTTCTCATCCACGTTCACGTGGTCTTTGTGGTACTTCTCCCAGAAATATATAAAGTCCTTGATCGGAAGCTCGTTGAGTGTCTCATAGATCAGCCGGTAAATTAGCTTCCACATATCAGGGTCAAAGTTGCGCAGCTTGTTCATGAGCTTGTAGAAGCGCAAACCCCATGATTTTTTATACTTGTCCGTGTTCTGCTTGATGTCTTCAAAAGCAGCGTTCACCCAGGGATGCTCCCTCCAATTGAACTCTAAATTAGGTTGATGTTACTCTCCTGACCGGGTTGCTCGGCCAAACGTTCCAGCGCAATAAGAATCTCTTCCTTTTTGAGTTTTCCCAGATCCTCCATCGCGAGAAGCAGCTCATTGCCGCTCAGCCGATTGAAATCAATATTCTTGCTTGGAGGGATATGGAAGCGCTTGACGGGCGAGTAAACGTAGCGGTGCTTAATGGGGATGTGCAAAGGGAACTTCAGTTCGGGATTGAAGAACTCTATTTTCTTGAGGCGATCCAGTCTCTTGAAGTTCGGGTTATCAGCGTACTTGCGTTTTGAAGCTTGGCACCTCAAGACGAGAACGAGCTGTCTTGCGCTAGGCAACATTGATAATAATGCAGAGTTGAGATTCACTCTATAATCAAATGTTTCTCGTTTAGGCAATAGCCGACTTCGAGCCTGAAATGGCTCTTCAGTCGTATGGGCAAGACAAAGCTGATTCGAAAGGTTAAAAGGCTGAAAGTGATCAGATTGATAACGCGTCAAAGCAATAGATGGAAGAGAGGCTCCTCGAAAAAGGAGAATAGCACACGGTTCAAAGGGATCAGGAGCCTCACAGTGCTGAAGCAGGAGACTCCAAGCATTAATAGTAAGAGCCAAACGCATAAGAAGCGGAAGAGGAGCCAGAAGGAAATAAGAGGAAGAGATCAGCAGACCACGAAGAACAATTACAATAGGCCTAACAAACCCAGTCTATTGTGTATCTGAGCTTCCATAAAGGCGACAAAATCGTGACGAGGCAAACTTTCGATAACGGCTGGTGGTACGGCAACGTTCTCAAGAAGCCAGATGTAATGGGCTACTTCCCGTCTAACTACGTTAAGGTCGGGACCGCAGCTCCGTTGCCTTAAATGCCTCCCGAACCGGAGGATAAGGAAGATTGGATGAAGTAGGAGTTGAAGAAGCTTGGTGGACCTGTGAAAAGCGACTACTATCAGGGAATCACCGGCTATAAGATGGTTAAAATTGACGACAAGAACAAGAACATTCTGAAAGGCAACTACGTGAAGTATGATGCCGCCTCGGGCCTTGCGAAGGTGCCAATAAAGAGCCAAGACCCCGCAGCGAAAGCAGTGCGTCAAATGGGATACTACTTCGACTACCACGAATGGTGTGAACATAAGAACGCGAATCCAACACCGAAGTCTCGGCCGGATCCCCGAAAGAAACCCAAAAAGCGACTCAATTTGATCCTTTTTGGAGAAGACAAGATCAAAAGAAAACCGAGGAATGAGTGACCGTGCTTCATATTAAAAAAAATCACGATATGCATAGGGATTCGCGCTTCCGATAGTGGTTCTTGAGAGTCAGATTTGGGTAACTCATTAGAGTCAACCCTGAAATGGCTACACTTGGATGTCTCACTTACTACTCATTGTGTTTCCAACCGTCAAGTATTTCCTTTCTCCAGCGCTCACAGTTTTGCTTTCGCTTGACGACGTCTTCTGTAAGAACCGCCAAATGCAAAGAATTGTTCAAACTTTTAGTTCTTAACATGTGCCGAGCTTGCTGCTGGTTGCTTTGTATGCACTGAAACTCTTACCGCTCCCTTTCTTAGCAAAGCTCCCGAGTGTGATAACTGAATAGTCTCTTCGACGAAGAAGACCAAGAGAGTTCCTCGCGGTGTCGCTTTTCGATTTGAACAGGCTTCTTGACTGGCAGTTTGACGGGCTATCCGCAGTCAAAGAGCCTGCGATTGTACTCTTTGAGTTTGTGAAAGGTGACGGATTTAAAATTCTTCTTGACTTATTCTTCCTCATTCTATTTGTTCTGCGTCGTTTTTACAAGTGCTTAAAGTTTTATGCTTTTTCGAGGCTGCGCTCTCGCGTTGAACCAGCGATAGAGTCGCTCGAGATTGTTACTGCGAACCGGCTAGTCCTCGAGCTTGATGATGCGCAGTTACTGGTATATAAATTCGTGCACTAGGTCGGCAGAAGATGAGGATTGTGAGTCATTATTCCACTTTTGGAGTGCCTGGTAGAGCTGTTTGTACTCGCTGTTGTGAGAACTGAAGCGAAGATTGGAAACAGAGGAGAGGTCGAATACACGACGTATGGGGCTCTATTCTATCTTTGATTTTATCATTCTTCTGAAGAAGAATCTACATCCTAGCATAGAAGCTAAAAATTCATTTGAGTTTTGGCAATCAGGTTGAGCTTGGATAGTTCTGCGGGTCCTTCCTCTCAGGGTCCTTGACCGGATACGAACGGGTGTGCGGGTGGGCGGACTCGACATTGGGAACGTCTTGGATGGCGCGATCTTGGTTCGGATCAGTAGCTTTGGCAATCGATAAGTCGGCAGCTTTCTCGTTGACACCGTTGCCAAACTTTCCATACGAATCAAGGAGGTTAAGGCTCTTGTTTTCGCTCTGCTCCAAAAGCAGGCTGTTGTTTGCATTCGAATTTGCCGATTGAGGTGGTTTGAAGGCTTTGATAAAGGACGTGAAGGTGGGCGGGAGAGGGTCCAGGAGATTGGAGGAAGCCGACAACAACTCGACTGGGATATTGGTTCGAGAGCGGTCGGATTTGAGAAGGTCTTCTTCGCTGCTGTGATCCGCCTCTCGAATAGACGCTGGTGCCGAGTTCCTCTAATAGACAATTTAGACGATTCTTGTGTACTTCTAGCGGTCATCGAGCCCAGGCTCGTTGCGAAGAAGAGCCTCTATCTTTCGAACTTTCTTGACTTCTTCGAAGGAGGCCAACGTTCTTGTCTAGGGCTTGCTGTCTTCCACGTCGATCTTCTCGACCTTAATAGTAGGTGCAATTTGCTTCTCAGGCATCTTCACGAGCTTCTTAGGGGGCTTGATGGTCGGTTGCTGCGGCATAAGGTTAGGAGCTGAGATCCTGTTCTCGTTGATGGGTGCACTGTTGTCGTGCGACTTGGGTCTCTTGTCGTTTTCCTTTTGGTTACGCGAATCGACGTAGCGCTTGAACCACTGAAGGGTTTCGAGATTGTCTTGGTACTTACACTTGGCTAGCTTCTAGATCTGGTTTAGCAAAGCCGATTTACCTCGAGGACCTTTCCCGCACCAACCTTGTCCAGCCAAATATTAACCAGCTTGAGGTTCTGCAGGATTTCGGTTTCGTGCTTGGGAGCCCACACCAGCTTGTTGAGCGGCACTTTGGCGTGTGGATGGACATGGTCCAGCAGCTGGAGGTAGACACAACCGGTTCCCAGATTCTCAATCTTGTCGACCTTAACCTGGGTTAGTCAATCATTTACGTTCGGTATGCTGCCCAGCCACTGGAGAAGGTTGCTCCTGGACATCGCTTGGTTGCTGGCAAGCATTTGATTATAATCGAGGCTAAACAGTCAGTCACAATGAAGCAGTCATAGTCCGGATAAATTAATTAGCGACTGTCTGCGTTATTCAAGCATGCTAAGTCGAAGGATTTGCTTAGGCGTGATTGGAATCCTACTAGCAACGATCGTGGTAATAAGTGCGCGAACCCACGGCTACGAATATTAAAATTTAAGTTGCCCGATGCAAGGCCAGTCCATGCCTGCAGTATTCGTCAACCACGGAGGAGGACCCATGCCTCTCACAGGCCCCGATCAACACAAGCCTATGTATAATCACCTGAAGGCCATCAGCGAAGCCTTTCCCAACCCCAAAGCCATTATCATCATCTCTGCTCATTGGGAAGAAAAGCAGTTTACAATTCTCGACTAGGATAATCCAGGCCTACTGTTTGACTATTACGGCTTTCCACCTGAAACCTACAAGTATGCCTACAACGCCAAAAGCACCAAGGAACTCCGCAAGCGTGTGATTGATACTGTGGCAGTTAAAGGTATAGAGCTTGCCACAGCAACAAAAAGAGGACTGGATCACGGCGTGTTTGTGCCGCTGATGATCATGTACCCAAAGGCCGACATTCCTGTCATTCAGATTTCCCTTGAATCCAACCTCAATCCTCAAAAACATTATGGACTTGGAGCGGCTTTAGCTGACCTTCGAAGCGAAGGTTTCATGATCTTAGGTTCGGGATCCAGCTACCACAACATGCAGGGCTTTTTCGATGGCTCTGGCCCCAAGAACGACAAACCATTCGAAGAAGATCTCGCAAAAGTCTGCGCTCAGGCAGGTACCGACGAAAACCGAATCAAAGCTGTGTCGAACTGGAAGTCGATGAGGCATGCACTTGACTGCCATCCTCGGGAAGAGCATCTGATTCCGCTGTTCACGGTTTTGGGGGCATCCAAGGGTCAAGCCGGCCATCTCACTCCTATAGGAATGTTTTCGATGCAGCTCAGCAACTACGTGTTTGAGTGAGGTTATGATAGAATCTGTCCTCTTTCAGAATATATCAATACTTTTAGTCAAAGTATTTCGGTTTTGCTCCATCAAATCTCAACTCGACCCAATTAAATATACTCTTTGTCTGCCACTCACAACTAATGTTTGAAGACCTCTGCCCTAAACTCGCAAATCTCAACTGCACCAACTGCCACTACATCTCGGGTGCTCTGATCGAACTCTGTGAAAATTGTGAGAATACCCTCTTTTATGGCTGCGAATTCGATCACAATCAGTCTCCATTAGTCCGTCTGCCTAAGCGCTACCTGAAAATGACTCCGGAAGAAATCCGCCGCAAGGAATAGAACAAGCGATTGCATGAAGAAAACCGTCTTGCTGCCATCAAGCGCAGGGAAGAAGAAATAATTGCTCGTCGAGAGGCCTTTATGGCTAACCTCCTCAACGCTAACATGGCCGCGTTCATGGACCAAGAAAGGATTGCAGCCGACCCTGAATTCAGAATCATCAACCAAATCATCCAGACCAACATGAATCGCGGTCTCGGGTAGTTCAACCGGTTTTATCCAGCAGAACTGGTGGGTGAGTTCACTCGCGGCCCAAGGAACATTCCGGGAATTCGACAGTATATTGGCTACAACAAGCCTCTTGGCTTCGTTGGAATTGCTCTTGATGTGCCCCAGGGAAACTGGCTGTCGAACAACGGCAACGACAACGAATGGATGGTGGCCTACCACGGAACTGGCCTCTAAGCTACTTAGAGTATTCTCAGAGAGGGACTTCGCCCTGGACCTGGGCAGGCCTTCCGAAACCGCAACAACATCAACCCACTGTCTGCACCAGGAATCATTGGCGAGGGAATATTCTGCACTCCCCACCTTCCAGAAGCCATTGGTCACAATCGAGCTCGCGGAGTGGTCTGCATTCTCCAATGCCGTGTCAATCCTCGTGCACTTAAAATCGTCGACAATATCAACTGGGTCGTCAACGAAACTGCCGATATTCGTCCTTATCGCCTTCTTCTCCAGCTTCGCTGAAATTGATATTAGCGTACTTCTATTTACACATGTCAGTGGTAGTCGGCTTCATCGTCAGGGGCGTCATCGGGTCTGTCTGGCTACTCGCCAATCAATTCGCAGATCCTCTGATCCTTCTCTTCCATCTCTCGCCTATGACGTTCTTTTATTTCAGAATTTTATCGGGTGAGCAGATCTGCTTCTTGTTGCTTGTAGGTGAGTTCACTGCTCTTCTTACTCAGTTATTCTCTGAGTTGTTCGATTTATTGTAGATATAGGCGCGGAGATGGATTGCTGCTCTCCATATCTGACAACCGAGATCTCAGCAATGTGTTGTCATTCTCGAGGCGTTTAAGCTCGGCAAGCACCTTTGTGAGGCTTTTACTCAGTTCCCTATCTGAGCTGCTCGGATCTGCAGAAGAATCCTTTGCCATTTCCAGTGCTCTACTGAGTCTTTGCTCACTAATTTGAAGCTTCCCCTCGAGCTCAGTGATCTTGGACGCCATTGTGGAGATCTCTTGGTTGAGGTTGGCAACTTCGGACCTACGGTCAGCCTCTGTGATCTTCAAATCGCTGGTGAGGGTTTTGATTCGCTTCTCGGTTTAGCCGTTTCGAAGCTTCAGAACAGCATTCTACTTCTTTAGTAAAGCGAGCTCTTCATCTTACTCTAATTGTTGATTGGTGCGGCTCGCCTGAAACTTCGTCAGCTATTGCATCTTGGCTCGGTATTGCGACTGCATACGATCTATTTGATCCGCCACGTTCCTTTTGTACAGCCTGCATGCTATATTCGTTTACGTAAACTGCTCTTCGCACTACACGACCATTTTGGCTTTGCACTTCTCCAATTCCCTGTTGTAGTCAGCCCGTATTACCCGAAGGGTCTTCTCGCTCTCCCTCAACCTCTCCGAAAGTTATTCTGAGAGGCATCGCAACCGATTTATCTCAGCGAACAATAGCATTATTTGGGTAAGCAAGTCGGATCTTTCTTGCTGGTGGCTTTCAGCAGCTTTTAAACTCTCCTCCCGGATATGTTAGAGCTCGGCTTTCATGCGGTCAATCATATGTTGACTTGTTTACAGTTGTTCAGCCTGTTTGTTGGACTGCAGACGTATTGAATGTAGGCGCTTAGTCTCGCTATGTCAGTAATGCCCTACCTCGCGATCATTTGCATGCAGGATGGCATCGGAAGCGAACGGTGTATATTGGCGGGAGGCATCACCTACGTTCCGGGGAAGCTATCACAGTCGTCGAGGGGGATCCCGTGTTTCTTGTAGAAGACAAGCAGCTCCCTATCCATCGTTTTGAATCTATTGGTACTGACTAATAATCATGTAAGAAAACACGAGAGATAGAACAGTGTCAGGAGACGTAAGCGCGCAACCGACGAACACCATGATGATGGACATGGTAGACCTTGAGGATGATTTCGAAGAGCTAGAGAGCCTGTTTACGACGAAGTACGGTTATAGTGTCTGTCCCGAAACAGGAAGGGTCATCATTAACGTGATAGAGGGCATGGCAATTGTTGAAAACGGCAGAATGAAGAAGTACTACGAAGTGGACAGTCCGTTTCGAGGAAAGGCCGGTGTTCGACTGAGCAGTGTGCTTCCCTACTCCAATTTAATCGCGGTGGTGCCAGACAAGTAAACATCCGTAACATATATGGTTCCGGACGTGTCAGGCGAAACGCAAGGCTACAAGCAAGCCATGGTCCCAACGACACTGTGGATAAGACCCAACACTGTCTACATTTATGATCTCGTCGAAAAGACAATAGTCTACGAAAAGGACTTCAATTGTCAGATCGACTACCTCAAGATCAGCAACAATTTTATTGCTGTGAGCAACGCCGAGCGAGTCGTAATCTTCCACTACAAGAAGGAACTCAAGAAGGGTGTCTTCAAGATCGGAACAGTACTAGAAAAGATCATCACTGGGTACGAAAAGGGCACATTCGATGATACGGTGAGGTATGTTGAGGTAGAAGGCGCTGGGATGCTCAACAAAGGCAAACTAGAAATGTCCTTAACCGATCCCACCAGATTAGGCTTTATCAAGAAGGAACGACAGAGTCTCTACATCTACGACAGTCACCTCGACATATTCCTAGATGTGCCCATGAACAAGGATGAAATCGATTTCAGCCTCTCTCCGGATGGCAAGTACGCTGCTTTGATTTCGGAAGGAGGAGTTAAAATCAGAGTAGTTGAAATCGACACCAGACAGACCTTTACAGAGTTTTACAGAGGTAGCTCACTAAAGCCCGTTGCCTTTTCCGGCTTCTGCCAAGATTGGTTTGCCTTAGCGAGTCTCACCGACAATAATGCAACACTCCACTTCTTCCCGCTTCGGAAGCAGAACACCCCGACTGAAGTCATTTATAGCCAGTACAAGCGCTACTTCAACACGTTCCGCGAGCCCACCAACCTCTTCATTAAGGACAACAAGGTCAAAGTGTTCAGCTTAGTAGGCTGCGGATTCGACGTTATCGATCTGATACGAGCACGCGCCAAACACGCAGAGGACTCAAGCCGCGTCATCAAGGTCAAGGACGTGTCTTTTTGGGCTGTTGATGGCTGATACGTTTGTATGAACGCACATTAGTTGACCAGAATAATACTGGTATGGAAAAAACCACTGTCCGGCAGGACAAGCTTATTGAGGTGCCGTTCTTCCTCAACTTCGAGAAGCTGGACCAGATTCTGCAGGTGCCAATCCGTAACCTCACCAACAACCGATTGTGGTACCGGACGTTCCTGACCAACCCCGATAATTACATCATGGACTGTGAATGGGGAATATTGTAGCCGAAAGGGGCAGTCACGATGCGCCTCGCCGTCCGTCACAATGACTCACTAAGTTCATTCAACTACATCCGTAACAAACTGCTCGTGATGTGCATTGAGCTCCCAGCAGAGACAGAGCCATAGCCAGACCAACTGAAGCACTACTATGTTGGGCGGGAGGTGAACAAGGTCTACCTGACGGAGATCCCATTAATTGTGGACTGTATAGGCTTCAAAAAGCTCAACGAAGTCACTCTGCACTACCTGCGAAGACACGTGAAGATCCAACACTATTCCGAACGGGAAATAGACAGGAACGAGTATGACTTCATCAAGCAGTACTGCTCCGCACTCGGACAGCTGGAATCGATTACGCTCTCAATCAATTTTCTGCATGCCAGCTTTGCCAAACCTTTAGAGCCACTCGAGCCAAAGTTAATGGTGATGAAAGGCGATCGTGGCCAGATTCTGTCGGTGTTTAGTCTGAGCTTCTTCTCGACCTTTACAGGCAGGCAACGACAGATAGATCGACAGGTGCAACATCCCACGTTGAAGATGATCTGCGATTTGGAGGTGTCACCGGAGGTAGAAGATATGATCAGCTTCGAGGACACAGTGGTTTGCAAGACCGTCAATCGCCTCCTAATCTACAACGTTAAGACGCAGGAGTCAAAGGGCTTTATGCACGAAGACTTTAAGATCGCTTTATTCCCGCCCCATTTGTGTGTTGTCCTGTAGAAAAAGTACTTGCACTTCTATGACGACTTCGAGAACATTCAAGTCACAAAGATCAAACTTAAAAAACTGCTGGTAAAGTGCCTCTACAAGTTCAACAACAACCTCTACGCAGCCGGTAGAAACTGTACGAAGGTGCCGTTGCTGAAGCCGACCACGACCCGCAGGGAAATCTACATCATGAAGAACTTCGATCTGTCTAACCCTTATGTCATTCCCGACGACAAAATCGCCATTCCTGACAGTCCCAACGACATCGAAGTCATGCTTGGCCAGAATCCCTATTTGTTCGTTTACTGCCGTCCTTCAATTCACCTGGTCAACCTGCGAACCAACCAAGTACGCTTGATGTTAGGCAGATCGTCACAACACTTAATCGCGAGCTGACTGCCGTGCAGCTCTTGGAGGGTCGTTATGCCAACTCCCTCGTCAGTGCGATTGGCATTAGCGAAACTGGCAAGTTCGTCAGAATCAACTTCGAAAAATTTGCGAGTGTATACGGCGTGGAAGTCAACGAATCCAACCAACCAGTAACTAGCCTGTGTCAAGCCAAAGACGGTCGGGTTTTCCTCAGCAACGGGTCCATGCTGTACGAGTTCCACGCAAAGAAGCTGCGGATAATTACTGAACAGAAAATCGCTGAGAAGGACGAAAGAATACACCAGATTCGCACCAACACAAAAGGAGACATCGTAATTCTCAAGGAGGCTGCCCATGAATGGGTCGTGGAGTTCTATAAGCAGAGCTGAAAGCACTTCGATGCGGTTGTTGATTATTTATGAGGTGGTTTGCGTTCATCAGATGGAGAAGGACCACTTCAGGCATCCGAGTACTTGGTCGTTGGGATCCGTGAACGACATGACGTACGTGTACTTGCCCTACATGACTTGGCGTGCTTACCGTGCGGTAGAAATCGGGAATGTTGAAGTCGTAGTTGAAGTTGACGACTCCTCCAGCGTCCAGCTTCTGGGTCCATGGGACGTACTCCACGTTGACGGGGCCAGCACCGAACAGCAAACCCACTGCGACTTCCTTGCCGACAACCTTCGAGATGGCTTTGCCGACAACCTTCGCGGTGACGTTCTTGTTCTTGGCGGGCTGCTGGGTCAGAGTCAGTGCAGTCACGTTGATGGCATCGGCGTTGCAGTTGGTGAATGGCCAGGTAATGTCACCGACATTGTTGCTCTGCTCGATATGGAAGGCGTAGGTTGCGCACAGCACAAGAGCCAGGAAGATGACTGCTTTCATGATGGTATTATTGATTATAGGATGCGGAATAGAACTTAATAATAAAATGTACAGGTTGGCCCATAACAGAAATGCAGAGGATCGTATGCTTGAGACTGTAAGCCAGTGTGCTAGCATAGCTGTCTGAGCTCATCGTGGAGCTCGCAAACCAAGAAGAGAAGGAGCGATTGGAACAGCAGCAACCACGCATCAATCCTCCGTCGAAGGAGAGCAAAAAGACCGACGCCCAGCAGGCAGTCAAAAGAATATATGCTCGTTACAAGAAGACTCAGGAGCACCTCAATAAGATGAGGCAGGAGCACTTGCTGAAGGAATCGATGCAGAACTGCGACTTCAAAGTGGCCAACTCGAAATCGAAGGAGATAATAAGCAGAAACCCTAGCAAGCCGATCTTTCAGCGCACGCAGGACATCATCAATCAGAAGGAGTTTCGGGTACTTAATGCAAGGCTCCAAAGGGAGGGCGAACTAGAGGACAAGGTACTCGCGACCAACCGCAGTGACAAGCGCTTCAACGTGAGCGAGTTTCAGGAAAAGAATAGGCGGTGGGAAGAAAACCACCGTGAGTTTATTGCTAACAAGAAAATGGAATTGCTGGCAGAGAGCTTCTCAAAACTACAAGACAAGCCAGTGCTGGGCGATCAGACCAATCGGATTCTGAACCGCAACAAGGAATTCTACGAGAGGGACGTGCTTGACCGCTTTAAGGACTACGACAAGAAGCACGGAGGACACCTCGCAGCCAAAACCAAGTATTTCAAAGAATTAATAACGCCATTTAAGCCGAAGCTCGGCGATCGTACGAAAGCTCTGGCATCACGCTCCATCAAAGATCTGCACAAAGACGAAGATGTCTTCCAGCGGATATACAAATCTCCCTCTACTAAATGCGTCAAACACTAGAAGCTCCATTATCTTGAGTTGAACAAAATGCGAACCCCAAGCAAATCGCGTCTTGCAAAGACCCCCAGAACTGATCTCCACAATGTGACCTTCTCCACGCCGAGGAGCATCGCGAAATCGAGTTCACGCGTCCGTTTCAGCCAAACATCGAAAGGATCATTTACTCCTATTCTCAAGAAACTAGATCTAAAATTGACTTCAAAGATGGATTCACCAGCAGCAGAATAGACCCACCGAGTGACGTTTTCGCCAGCGAGTCATACGGGCGACCATGACAAAGCTTCAACCCAACGGGGAGAAAGGGAGAACCTCCTCAAGGAAGTGGTGTTCGGCAACCGCTAAGAGGTCATCCACTTCATCAAGCAACTCATACTGGCAGAGCGCCAGTCATGATAGTGCGTAGTCTACCCGTGTTCAACCCAAGAAAACACTATCAAAGTCAGCTGGCTCTGGCTTTCGCCGCTCCGGCTGGAAGAGGTCCTTTTCGTAGAAGTAGCTGTACTTGCGCCTCACTTCAGCCAAGAAGTCCGTTTTCATGCCGTAAGCGTTTCGGGTGTTGCCGAGAGCCTTCGTCACGAGCTTCGGGCCCTTGCTGTCGTTCATGCGCTACAAGAGCAGCAGCAACTGCAATAAGCAAAGACTTACCCTTTCGACGTCTTCAAGCCTGGTCTCCTGGATTTCGTGGGAGCAGAGTCCCAGACACTCCTTGAACAGTTCGAAGTTGATGTACTTTTCATTGAGGATCCCAGCGCTGTGCCGGGTGCTTGAAGGCTTGACGCTTACACTAGAGAAGTTCTTGGGACTGCTAACCACGTTTAGAGTGAAGGACTGGTCCTTCTTCTGTCCCTTGTCCATCTGGATGGCGGCGTCGTTAAAGATGCTGAACAGTCGCGGCTTCGATATCAGAAAGGGGAAGATTTCGAAGTCGTACATGAATTTGGAGAACTGGCTAAAGCTCATGCCCCTCCCACCGGTATAGTAGTCGTAGTACATGCGCAAAGGCTTCTCGATTTCATTGAGAAGGGTGTAGACGTGTGGGTTCTGCTAGCCGATGCTCGTGCGTTGGATACGCTCTTCGACCTTGCGTGCGTACTCCTTATTGGCTCCTTCGTGAGCGATGATGCACTCGATGAGATTGCCGAGATCAATATTGGCCTTCTTCGAGAGCTCGCAAAGCAGCTTCAGGAACTGAGGGTACTCAATCTTGCCGCTTTGGCTGAAGCGCGCCAGATTGGAGATTATGAGGTCGAGCTGAGCCTGGCTGAACACACTGAGCACCCCTATTTCTCTGAGGATCTTCGAGATCTTGATGGACTTGAGCGTGTTGGTATTGAGTGTATCGCCGAAGGAACAGTACAGTTCGAACTTGGCTCGCAGCTCCCGATGGAACTTTCTGATGAGCAGCTCTTCCTCCGGAAGGAACAGCATATCGGAAGTCTCCCGACCAGGACTGGAACTACGACTGATATGGTGCTCTTCCGATTGATGGCCTTCTGTTGCGAAACGCTGATGATGTTGCTTCTTGGCACTGAAGTAGTTGGCAGAGGGGATCCGTCCTCCTTCAATGTCGAGGATGACTTCCTCGGGTATGAGCATACTCGTGCGAGAGAGCTGTGAAGTTTGGATGCTGCGCTCGATTTTGGTGAAACCCGCTGAGATCTCCATACGCTCGAGCAGCCGCACCACCTTTCTGGGTTGTGACTCTTCATCCAGTGATATCTTCTTGTTGCCGATCAGCGCCACCGCGATGAGCATCTTAATGAAGCGCTTGAAAGTGAACTCCTTGCCGGCAGCGGTGTACTCGAGCAGCTCGAACTTCTGCTCACTGGCGTGCTCAGCCTCGCTGTTGGTGAGGTGCTCGTACGCCAGGAAGGCCACACTGCCCGTAATGAGCCCAGGACATAATTCAAACTCACGCAAGAACTCCAACAGCGACTGGAAGGACTTCTCGTGGATGCTGCGGTCCTGTATGTTTTCGCTGGGAAAGTACTCCCTGTATATCTTCTCGAGAACCGGCTTGACTCGCAACAGCACTTCAAACGACCGCGACTCGTATGGTTCGTGGAGATGGCGCATGTCCTCTGCGAGTTCGGTCTTGGTCATGATGTACTCCTCAAGCACAAGCAGGTGCTCATTCATGAGACGCAACAGCAACTCTTTGCGGGTGAGCTTGCTGCCAGCATAGTGACTTTGGGCCAGCTTGGGCAGCATGTCCACGAACTCAGCGAAGGTGAGCCCGGTTTTGTTTTTGTTCTGGTAGTACATGATGTCGTAGTGCTTGCCCTGCTCCTCTGAACGGCAGATTTGGGAGTCGAGCAGCATCCGCCGGAAGTTCTGGATCTTGAGCAGGCGGTAGTTATTGCGATCGCCGAAGCTGGCGTAGAAGATGAAGATGTTCATGAGCTTGTGGCGCGTCTGCTGTAGCCGCGTAGCGGCATCGCTCACAGCCTTGGGCTTCGCCAGCATATAATTATCGATAAAATTATCAGGAAAAGGTTGTCGTACGCGCGAAATCCACGATGCGCTGCGGATCGAACAGGCACATCTGCTTGTTCCTGCGCTTCCGGCAGCTGCTCATCTGGATCCGCCGCATCAGGATCTCCGTCTGCTTGCGCTTGCTCTTCGGAGCCAGCTGCAATGACCGGTTCGCAGAGGATTCGCGGCTCTGGTGTTTCTTGTGGTACAGCTTGTCGATGATGTCCAGTCTCTCGTCGCTGCGCTTGAGCTTCTGCTTGTAGGCTGTCAACTGTGGGTTCACGGGCTAGGTTGAGTTCGTCAGCTCTTCAGGACACTGATAGATGTTGTACAGGCTCTTCGGTGGGTCCTTCTTCGACCTAATCGTAAAGGATCCCAGCACAGTGCTGGTCGTTACCTTTGTCGGAATCACAAGATTCTTGCTGAAGTACTTGGTCTTGAGCCGGAGATCTTATCCGCTGTTGCTTTCCTTGCTGGACTCCTGCGAAATATTTATTCCTTCGGAGTTCTTCGAGTGGTTTGCGTGACGACGTGCCCTTGCAAGCCGAACAATTCCGATGCGTCCGTTGTACTTGGCGATCATCTCACTGTGGCTCTTGAGTTTGGCCTCTGTAAACTCTTTGAGCTCGTTGAAGTGGGTAGACTCTTCCTGACCGACGGGAGTGCACTACTTGAGCACTTTCAGCAGCTTTTAGGTTAGCATGCGATAGCATATAGTGCACTCAGAGTAAGTGAAGATGTTGATCTGCGAGGGCTGCTTCAGAATGCTCTCAAGCCCAATGACTTCGTACTGGCCAAAGTGCACTAGATTGCATTACTGGTCGAAGTAGTTGATGAAAGTGGACTTTAGCTGTCCCTCCGCAACAATCCATACATACTGAGAGTGCTTGTCCTGCATCACTAAATGTTCCTTTGGACCTAATGCCATCCGTTCGCATGATTGTGCCAGTTTTTTTAGGACTTCCTCTCCAAAAGAGCCGATGACAGGCACCTGAGTTCCTCAAAAAAGTACCATTTACAGGAAGGACTAAATTTCCTTGAGTTCAATAGCGCGATACTTGCGAGCAGCTGCGAAAAAGTTGGGTCGCCTGATCGTGAGAAAGCAGCACTCCGTCTTGCAACGCAATGTCACGTCTGATTTAGAAGATTGCGAAATTTCCCTTTCTCCGAACAACCCGAAGCCATCCACTGCGCTGCTTTCGTTGAGGGGAGACAGCACTTACAGTGTGCCTTCAATGAGCATGAACACTCTGTCGTAGAAGTCGCCGGCCCGTATTATCAGCTGGTTTTTAGGCCGCACTTCCAGTTCCAAATATTGCAGCACTAGTTCGAAAGGTATGGTCTTCAGGTGCGTGCACACCGTTTCCGACAGCAAAAGCTTCTTGAGCAACAGCCTTTCCGTACGGTTGGACTTCTCCTTGCTCAGTTCCATAAGATAGCGCACCAAGTAGACCTCTTCCTGATGCTACAGGGGCAGCCGTCCTGCCAAAATATCGTCCTTGACTTCCTGCTTGAACTCGCCCGTGAACAACCACATGGGTATGCGATTGTTGGCCTGGGCTTTGGGACTGTTGCGATTATGCGGTGAGGGCACGGGGAAGAACTGGAACTGGTCGAGTTGCATGCACGCGACCAACTTATATTTATTATTGGAACCGGCCAAGAAACCGCTGGAAAGCTGTGATTCTCGCGGCTCTAGGGGAAATAGCAGTCCGGTCGGAATTGATTGGGCAGTTAAACCAAGCTTCTTCAACGCAGTCTATAACTATTAGATGTTCGTGAAGGTGCAGCGTGGCCAAACCATCAAAAAGATCCGGCTGCAGGGTGCCCCCACCATCGAACAGCTGCTGGCACCCTTCCGCTGCATGAAGCTCATCGAGGGCGGTAGCGAGAAGGGCTACAGCTTAGCACTCGATAACAGCGAAGTTCTGATCAATAATGACGAGCAGCTGCAGCACCTGCTTGCCAGGAGCGAAAGCAGTGGCGGGTCGGGTACTATAAAGCTGCGCATTACGGACCACAGCTCGCGACCCACTTCCAATCGCACGAGTGAAGAATACGAGGTGGTACCGAACATGGAAGTGCGTCCCGGAGGCAGCTTCGTGCGCAATCAAACCAACCGCAAGATGTCGGACTCCACCCACGAGTGGAAGGCTCGCGGGCACTACCACAGCGAAGAGGTGCAGCTGCCTTCCTAGCGATGGTTCTAGTCGGCCCACTACAACCAGTCTATGATAGAGAGCGAGGAGCTGCGGCTGCAGGAGATCAAGGCCGAACTTCTGTCCAGCCGGTAACAGCTACGCCGTATTGAAAGCAACCGGGGGACGGACGTGCGTTCGCTGCTGGACTTCGTGCTGGACCCGCTGAACTGACCGTATTTAAGCTGCTATGAGAGTCAGTTGAGCCTGCCCTGGCAGTTCTTGGCGCCGCAAGTGCATATAATCTTCTAGTCTGCGCTCACCTTGAACTGATAGTCGTACGTGAGCTCCTCGAAGGCGTGGATGTCGCGGATAGCGTAGATCAGGATTCGAGGCTGTCCGTTCACGTCCTCGATGCGAGAAGCGCAATTCGGCTGCATAACCAGAAAGATACGTCGCAGGAGTGGTTCAGGTAGCGAGCCTGATTGCCTCGGAATGTGGCGTCGATTACGTCACGCTTAGCAGGGATATGTGGGGTGTACTCGTCTACGGTATCTTCCGTGTATTTCTGTGCTTCTTATGGTCTTTTCGGCACGCCGAACATGTAGCAACCAAAATGAAACTGACTCTCACGGATGTCTGCGATGGGCTCTCCCAGTATCTCGCCCATGTACTCGATGATGACTGTGTTCTTCGGATGATTCCTACGGCTGAACAGTCCCAGCTTGTGAATGGTTGAAGGTGCTATGAAGATCTATCGTGTGGGATCGGTTAGTTTGAAGCTTGCCTTTTCCGTAATCGGCTGGTCGTCAAGCTACCTTATAAGCTCCTCCAAAGTCAAATAGGGTTGTCCGACAGTCCTCTTCGCTGGCGATGCTGTGTTCTGGCTCTTCTTGTTCATGAAGAACAATTCCTTGCGTTCGACGTGATTGTGCTACACCTTGTCGTAGAAGTCCATGACTTTCTTCTTGCGGTCTATGAATGCTTCCGAGTCGAGTGGGTTGTTCTGCAGGAACTTAATGTAGGTATCGCCGCATTTCTGCGTTTGACGGATGTGGAAGCCCAGAAAGGCTCCCATCTATTCAATCGTGTCGAAGGCTCGAAAACGGCTCAGCTTCTGCCGTAAGTCGTTGTAGTCTACGAGCTCCGTTTACTACTTGTCGAGGCGGAGCATCCACTTGCCGTTCTCCTTCCAAAGCTTGATAAGTAGTCCGTTCCGAGCCTCCCACTTCTTGTAGATCGTAATGGAATGCTCCTTCAGCTCAATGAGGGAAGTGCTGCCTGAGCGCGGATACTGCTTTATGCCATAGTAGAAGGTCAAGAAGAGATTGCGGCAGGCCTCTTTGCTTTCCTGTATCCTTCTGGCTGCTGACTCGTTGCCCTTGTAGTCGTACGTTTGATTGTTGCGTCCCTCCACGACTGTGGTGAGTTTGGGCCTAATGAGGGGAGTGCTTTCGTAAAGTGAGCGCATCGTGTGCTTGTGCGTGAAGTTCGTGATCTGCACGCGTTCGTCTGCCTGCGCTTGCGGTAGTTCGAAGGTGTCAAATGAAACGTCAGCGACTTCGAGGGGCTTCTTGCTGCTGGGAGTACCCTGTGCGATACCGCTGGCCTGCTCAATGTAGTCAGATGTCTGGTAATACTTCTCCCATATCTTATGCTGCGATTCGTTCCTACACCAATTGTAGCCCTGCTTGTCGATAGTCGTGAACTGCATCTGAGTGTTGCCGATCGTCGACTACTCCAAACGAAGTGGCGAGCGCAGTTCCGGCATATGCTTGTTGATGGTTTCGTTCATAAGCCTAACCTTTTGTTCCTTGACCTTGCTCTTTTCGATCTGGCAGATGCTGTTTTCGTAGCACTACAGACTGTCGAGATGCTCTTCTATGCTGTCGTAATTCTGGAGGATGAGCTGTCGCACTTGATGCGGGTCCATACGTATACCTTCTTCCAGATAGTTCTTGAGCACGTGCGGTACGTACTTCTCCACCCGGATCATCTTGAAGAGCCGCTTTCGCGTTTCTTGTTTGATCTGCTCTTTGAGCTTGTTTTCGTTTTCGGGAAGGCGTTCACACTCGTAGCAGAACTGCCCAATGAAGATCTTTTTGCCGCAGTTCTTATGAAAGCGTTTGGAGCAGCGCCTACACTGGATGTACGCGTAGCTGCACAGCTTCGAACAGTATTTGCACTCCCTTGTTTGGATGTTGTTGATGCTGCACTTCACGCAGTACGTGTACATCTCAGTGAGCGTGAGAATGTCGGTGTGATACTGCCGCAGGTTCGGGTGCTCCAGGTCGCGGGGAGCGTATCCGGCGCGACATCCGCATCCCCATGAGCAGCAGCGGCAGCCCACTACCTTACAGGAGCTGCAAACCCTGTGCAGGAAGCACTTCTCCACACAGCAGAAGGCCTCGCAGCAAATGTTGCACACGCTAATGATGTCTGGTTAATTGTGGTAAAAGCAGATGGTGCGAGTCGCTGGCATTCTTCGGCTCTCAGTCGCGGCCTTGGGTAGAGAGAACAAGTGTTCGATAGTCGGTGGTTCGCGGGCATAGACAAGGTCGATGGTGCTGGTCTTGAACTTCCGGAGGATTTCACTATGCTTGAAGTAGAGGAACGGTGGCAGTTCCACACTGGCCTTATTCCTGACCACAACCTTGCTTTTGAAGTTGCCCTTGTTAAGCAACATCTCCAAGTAGTGGGTGTAGATGTATCGGAACAGCTCGATTTCGCGCTCCAGCATCCTCTGATGGATCTTGTTGTCCTCGATGAGCTCCAGTTCGTCGAGGCGCATATACTCGTCGAAGTGGTCGAGTGCGTGATCGCCTACCAGCTTCATGATCTTAGCGGACTTGTGAGGAAGGTCCTTGGGCATGTTGTACCGCAGGGCATTGCTTACGATGAGGTTGAAGTCGTCTTAGATGTGCCGGCGTGAATCCACGTCGTAGAAGCCGTGCATGCACCGCTCCTCCATCTTCTTGAAGCACATCGGGTGCTCGATGATGTCGAGGTAGTCGATGAGGCTGTCATAGACTGGATCGATGAAGTACGAGTACTCGTCGAACTTGGCCAGCACGTCAATCACGAACTTTAAGTAACCTCGACGCTTCATACTGCGACACTTCGGGCAGAGGTACTCGGATTGCGGTTGCGAAAAGTACTTGGCGTAGGTCCTGAGCAATCCTTCATCGCAGAGTTTATGCACCCATCCCTGACACTAGTTGCACTGAAACCACTCGGCGTTATGCTCCTTCCAACTCTTCATGCAGACTCGGCAGTACTCTCCCGTAATGCTGTGACAGTCCTCGCAGTAGATCTTCTCCTCAACGAGAATGTAGGCTCCTTCTTTGCAGTTCTTCAGCTTTTTGTCGCACATGTCGCACGCCAAACAGTCTTCGCACTCGTAGGTCTGCTCGCTCAACCGATCGCGTGTCTTCCCGCACTCTCGATGAAAGCGCGTCTTGCAGTGCCTGCAGACTATTGGATCAGAAATGGGGCAGAAACAAACGCTGCAGGGCAAGCACTCCACACAACACCACACTTCAGTACTTCCGATCGTAATTTGTTGTTTGCTAGTTGATTCGCTGCTGAGACAACGAGTGTGGCAGTAGGCTCCGCAGAAGAAGCACTGGATTGTAGGGAGGTCTGCCAGGATGTAGTGGCAGTCAAGACACCTCAACGGAAGCGTTTCGGGTTTGCTAGGAAAGTACTCTTTTAGCTTCTCCTTGACGTTGATATTCTCTCGATTAAAGGTGGCCAAAAGCAATCGGCACATCTCCTGCTCGCGGTAGAGCGGATCTATCTTTTCAATAACATAGAGGATCTGTAGTTCGTCTTTGGTGAGTTGCGGAAGCGAATAGCTCACCTGGAACTGTTAGCTCGGTGCCCATAGTAGGATAGCCGAACGCAATCCCTTTAATAGGATCATTCGTTGCTCTTTGACCTGCATGAACCTCACGATAAGGTAAGCTTCACTTCCCGGTGGCGCCTTTGCCCTTCTAGCGAATCGATGCATGATCATTCTGCGTTCTTCGTTCTTAATGTCCGTCAGAACCATCCGGTTGTACTTGTTGGCAGTCACCAGCATTTCTCCGATGTCCTCCTTCACCAGCTGGAAGTGAGTAGCCATCAGCAGCTGATTCCAGTTGTCTTCGGTGAGGCTGTTGAAGTGTTGGAGCTTGCTATTTGCGAGAACTTCAAAGCTGTAGTGACTGGTACCCACGAACCACACCAGTAGCTTCTCAGTCGAGCAGCCAGTCCGCTATTCCCGCTGTAACGGTTAAGCAGGCTGTTCTTGCTAGGTTCGATCTTTCTGCTAGACAGGCTCGGGCGATGCTGCTGGTTGTTCCACCATTTCGGTCTGTTCTAGCTTTTCCTGATCGACCGGCGTCCATTGGAAAGACAGCTTTCCCCGATCGTCTATGACGTTGTCGCCTATCAGATACTCGACTGCCTCCAGTTCTTCGAAATTCAGTGGCTGTAGGATTGCAATGGGCCATTTAATCTCCGATTAACCTTCTAGACAGAAGCCCCTGAACACTACTGGCCACTTGTCGTTGGGCGTGTCCTTCAGTTGCCGAGCAAACCTCCTGATGAACTATTGATAGCCCATCAGATATATTGCGGGTTCTTGCAGGCCTATGAGCTGGTTGTCGGGTTGGACCATTTTGTGCCTCGGATACGACCTGAATAACCCTCTCTGTACATGATGATCCAATCCTTCGACCAGTTTTTCATGCTTGCGCTCAACAAAACAGTATCAACGTGCACGTACCGGTCGCCCATCGGACCAATAAGCTTGCAGAACTGGGGTACATGGGTCTTTCGCAGTCGATCCAGCCTCTTATTGTAGAGAGTCATATCGACTTCGTTCGTGGCGATGTTGATTGACTGCAGGGTCCAGCCTCCATTCAGAGCCTCTTATTCTTCTAATCGTTTTATCTTTTTCCGCGGTTGCGCTCCCGCGGGCTCGTTACCGCTACCGATGCTTACTGCATCCTTCGAAGCCATCGTATTGACCATGTTGCAGTAACCGCGAGTTATTTTGGTGCCGCTCGCCTTGATGATGTCCTGCATGCCGATGCCTAGGTTGACTGGAGGCATACCTAACTCAGGAAATTCGAGGTCTTCTCGGCGTTTGGTCATGTCCAAAAAATATAATAGCAGTTCATACAGAGCGGCGATCGCGTCAACAAATTATAAACGGTATGAGTTCAAAGCCCAAGATAAATGTTGTTGAGGAGAGCTTTGAGAAGAAGCCGGAGGAATAGCCTTAGTAAGAGGAAGAGGTTCAGGTCAAACGGAAGAAGAAGATCAAGAAAAAGAAGAGAAAGAGCAAGCCAGAGGACGAGGCAGAAGAAGAGAATAACACCTTTGAGGAAAGATAAGCAAATTAGCATGTCGAAGAAGAGAGGTCTTAAGCAAAGCTTTCGGAGGAGGCATAGCCGATCGAAGAAGAGTGTGAGCACCAGGAGTACTCGCCAGAGAAGATAAAGCTGGGCCATCTTGCGATCTGCATTCCTGATTCACTCGTCAGCATTCCACAGGTAATGCCTGAGTAATGTAGTCGTCTGTCATTCGCTCTTACTTTCTAAGTGAGCTCGCTCGCATCTGCTCCCTGTACCGCGTTGATGAAGTCATCGTGCTGCACGACTACACGTACGAATCCAAGAGCGACCAGTTCAACCCGAGCGAGTATATGATCCGAAACTTCCAATATTTGGAGACGCCGCAGTACCTACGCAAGCACCTCTTTGAAATGCACTCCGACCTCAAAAATGCGGGAGTGATGAATCCCATTGAATGCGACCACCACCTCAAAGCCGACGAAATTATCGAGTTTCGGGAGGGAATAGTCATCGATCGGCCAGTCAAGTCAGGTGCTGGGAGTTGGGTCGAAATCGGACTCAAACAGCAGGCCAAAATCGACTATCTCCTACCGCCTAAGACAAGAGTCACAGTAAGGCTCAAGAACTACCAGGATCCGAGTCCAAAGTTCTACGAAGCAGAAGCAGTGTCGCGTACTCAACCTAAGCTCGAACAGAGTAAGAGTCGTTTAACGTGAGATCTATATTGGGGCTATACTATCAGAGCGGCGAAGAATCTCAAACACGTGTTTAAAGCATAGCAGCCATACACCAAGACAATCCTGGTGAATCACAGGCCCACCGCTGAGAGCACTGGCCTCAAGCAGTTCGGGTCGATGCGATAAGTCGGCTTAGCGGATGATGACAGGATATTACTGTTCTTTTCGGGGTACGAATCGCTGGAGGATATGGTCAATAGTGACGAAGCCTGCAAAATTCCCCTCAAGCAGCTGTTGAGCATGTTCGACGGCAGCTTCCTATTTCAAAAGTACGGCGTAAAACAGCTGCGAATCGAAGAGCAGATGACTATCGTGCTGAATCAGTTGTTTGAACTGACCAACTGACAGTTATATTAATTTAGACTTTAATAATTTCCAATATGCAAGTTATAGGTAAACAAAGTGGCGAAGGGCTTGTGGGAGAATAAAGCGAGGACGCATCCGCTGTAATTGCCTAATCCGCGATAGTATAGTGGCTATTATCCCTGCCTGTCACGCAGGAAACCCGGGTTCAATTCCCGGTCGCGGAGTTTTTTTTCAAACCGTTACATCAGGCATGCATCCTCCTTATCTAGTTTTGTTGCCCTCTCAGAAGTTGCTGCGATGAAGGCTGGGTTTGCTAGCGAATTAATTGATAACTTTAATTATGAATCACGATTTTATCGTCGGAAAGCTTCCTCTTCTGCTTTCAAGTTTGTGGGTTGGTGGTGCTGCTTACGTGGCATTTATCTCCACTCAAGGCAGGGAGCGTCTCGATAACGCCACCAAGCTAAAGGCATGGGCCGACGAATTCAGGCCCAGTCTCAAGGTGCTCGGAGGATTGGCTGCAGTCAGTTCAGCTGCAGGCTTCTACGCCTACTACGTGACCAAGAACCTGAACTTCATCTATGGAGCTTCCGCGATGGCGTTGTGCTTCCCATACACACTGATATTCATCAGTCCGCTGTATAAGCCGTTACTGAAGGCAGACGAAGAGGACGCACCTTCCGACAAGACCACAACGACGATCAACTCGTGGGTCAGTGCTCACAAAGGCCGGCTGCTCATTGGCGCGATCGGAGCACTGCTGTTCCTATTCGCTGAGTCAACCCATGGAATCAAAATTTGACGCTCCTATATCTTCCCGATGAATGGGTTAGTTGCGGCGCATATCAGAATAGCACATCATAACAATTGTTTAGGGTCTTCATTTGAGAGCCAAACTACGGAAGAAGAGGTTCAGCAACGTTCCATAGCGGCAATTCCCTCCTAATTTACTACGCGAAAAATAACATTAAGGAAGATATTATTAATTACAGCCAATTCGGGTCCGCCAGTACGGTGTTCAAGTTCAGGGGAGAAGAAGGGTATAAAGGGGTACGTCAGCGGCTCCGCCCTATAACAAATAAACTCATTTCGTCGAAATGGCTCGCACGAAGCAGACAGCTCGCAAATCAACAGCGCAGAAGGTTCCTCGTAAGCAGCTTGCTTCCCAGAAAGTCGCGAGGAAAACTGGTCCCAGCAACATCCATATCGGAGTCAAGAAGCCCCATAAGTTCAGGCCTGGGACAGTGGCGCTTCGTGAAATCAGGCGCTACCAGCGCTCAACCGATCTGCTTATTCGCAAACTGCCGTTCCAGCGCCTCGTCCGCGAAATCGCCCGATAATTCAAGCAAGAAGTGCGCTTCCAGAGCATGGCGGTTCACGCTCTGCAGGAAGCGGCCGAGGCATACTTGGTGGCCATTTTCGAAGACACCAATCTGTGCGCGATCCACGCAAAGCGAGTCACCATCATGAGCAAGGACATGATGCTGGCCAAGCGCATTCGCGGCGACGTCCGCTGATGATTCGTCCCGGAATATGTTCCTCGAATTTGGGTGAAAGCGGCAATTTAAATTACCCGCTCTCTGAGTTACGGCAATTTCGATATAATTAGTGCACTTGCCCATTTGCTTAATAATTGAAATGGACCAGGGTGCTCTGAGGGACCGATGCGAAACTTTCCGGAAGTAATTGCGCAGACAGCACAACGGTTAGCTGATTCGGAACAGACGTGTTCTGATTATCGAAGAAATGGAGCAGCGGGAGCAAGAGAGATCTAGAAGTTCAGTGCTGCCGGAATCTTATTTTACTCCAGAGTACATCATGCAGTTGCTGCTGCCACCTCTCAATGCAGAGTCACTAGTGCTTCTTGTAAGCATCTTCAATCATACCACCGCTCCGAACTTAAATGAAATTCCGAAGCTTCATGCCGCCCTTATGAATGCGGCCTTGGAGAACTTAGGAAGTAAGGAGGGCGCAACGCTAATGTACTTGCTTCTGCGGTACATACCGAACCGGCAAATGAACCCGCAAGTTCTTGATCGCTGTCTGAGGGAGATCAGTGTCATCGACGAATCTCAATCGTAGAAACTCAAAGTCTATCTGGCGATCCTCGAGAGGCTGACAGATCAACCACTAGACTATGAAGAGGGCCTGAAGGTCGTTGAGGCTATCCCCGCCATCCTCCGAAAATCAGGTTACACAGCGCAACTCATATATATCGTGTCTAACTTGTCAGCTAACGGCACGCTGGTCGATACTACCATTGTTCTGGACTGCATTCGTGCTGGACTGATGTCCGAAGACGATACCTTAACAACCGAAGCCTATCAATTAGTTCTGTACTTCGTTTCTATGGCGAAACCTTTTCAACAGCGGCCTGTCCTGCAAGATCTGATAAAGTGGTGTTGGTAGTGCGTGACTTCAGGCTGCGAGTCCTATCGAAAGTCGGCCCTCAATAAACTCTCTCAGTTGATTAGCAATTTTCACGAGGAGGCTGCCACCCTCATGGTCGAATGCGGCTTCCTTCGTATACTAAACTCCAACATCATCCTCGACAAGCTATGCTACCGTCTGTTCTACTTTCGGTTGCTTAGGCAGTTCGTGACGCATTGTCGGCAGGAACACATCAACAACCTGGAGTTGCTAGCAGACGGCATCATCGACATTATCGTTGATCACGGGCTTGGCAGTCACGATTTGACTACTGTAAGTGAAGCTCTCGAAATCTTACAGATCGTGCTTCAACGGAAAGGAGACCTGCGGGAGAATCAGATAGCAGCAAGACTCGCACGCAACCCCGACTTCATGGAGCTGCTGGAGCATCTGACATACAGCAACGAAGCCGAAGTGTACGGCATGGCCACCCGCATCAAATAAGAGTACTTCGAGCTCGGAATGGACACCTAATGATTGTTTGGAGCCATTCAAGAATAAACCATAATTTAGTTCGCATGAAAATCCCTCTTATTGTCTTGGCTTGTTTTACCGGGTTGGTTCTGTCGGCTCATCTCACCGGTGCGCCACATCCCGTGCATCCTGAGGCCGAACTCTACTTCACCGACTACTGCCAGTACTTCAACTACCCCGTGGAGACCCACTACATCACCACTGACGATGGGTACATCCTCAAGTTCTTCCGCATCCAACGCAAGAACACCACCATTCGCAAGTTGGGCCTGACTCCAATATACCTGCAGCACGGTCTCACAGATTCCTCAGATACGTGGATCGTCAACGACGAAGATAAAGCGCCCGGTCTCATCCTCGCAAACCAGGGCTTTGATGTGTGGATTGGCAACAGTCGAGGCAATAAACACTCCCGCAACCACACCACTCTCAATCCCAACAAGGATAAGGAATTCTGGATGTTCAGCTTCCAGCACATGGCTGACTTCGACTTGCCCGCAGCCTTCAGGTACATTGCCGGACAGACCCAACAGAAGCTGAACTACATCGGCCACTCACAGGGCACCATGATCATGCATATCGCTCTGAGCAAGAACAACCCAGTCGTCTAAAGCCTCCTCGACAAGTACTTCGGGTTCGGACCCGTTGCCTTCGTCAACCACCAGTCCTCCCGGATCATGACTCTGGTCGATCACTCGCTGTTGCTGCAGTGGTATGAACGCAATCATATCTACGAATTCCTGCCCAGCATGAAGTGGTTCGAAACTGATGCGGGCATCCTATTCTGTGCTGCCTTCGAAAATTTCTGCAGCGACCTCATTAAGAACATTTGTGATTCAGATCCCACCCTCGATAATGCCGACCGATACGACGTCATCTTCGGGCATGAACCGTCCGGTACTAGCACCATGAATATGGCTCACTGGAAACAGGTGCTCGATACTGGCAAGTTCATGGCTTTTGACTATGGATCGGCAGCGGCGAATACTGCGCAGTACGGCCAGCCGACTCCGCCCGTCTGGGACCCAAGTAACCTCTCCTCAGCATTCAGAGAAGATTCGCGTTCCCTTAAGATGGTTCGGAGGCAACGATGACCTGTTGGCAGACGTCACGGACATTAACAATTTCTGGGCACTCCTGAGCCCATAAGCGAAGGGTTTCTTGAAGATTTACACGGCTGGGCACGTGACCTTCGTATGGGGACTGGATACGTCCCCGTGGATGAAGGACGTCTTGAGTTTCTTTCAAAAAACCACGTTGGAAAGCTGATGTATTTCGAGAGCTGATGTATTCGGATGACGATGACATTAATATTTTGATTTCCGGATCGATGATACGTCGGAATCATCGGAGTTTAAGTTTAAAACCGTCAGGCAGCAACGCGTTTTATAAATATTGAAATGGAGAGAAGAAGATCTGTGAATCCACGATTGCTCAAGCTTGTTAACAAATTGATTCGCACCTACGACATCAACGGAGACGGGTTTCTCAATGCCGATGAAACAGAGCTCATGCTGTCCCAGCTCACCAAATCCGAATTCGACGACAACAGCAGTCAGAGTCTACTCCCGTTGGTAGACACCAACAGAGACGGAAAGGTCTGCAGAAACGACCTCTACAACTTCCTGTCCACCTTCGATCCGAGGAAATGACTACTGCCTACTTTTGTTTTCTTCCTATTTGCCTTTCCTCTTAAGTTTTAAAAGTGGTTGGGATTTGAATGACATGCCGGTGGCAACAGGTGTTAAAGCCTAGATAAGCGAGCCAAAATAATCAACAAACGACAGCGCCTTCGTAAAAACACCAATAAACAGGAATCGATCTGTCAGTGCTCTTGTTTCCGTTGAAGAATAGGATTGGCAAATGCTCTAGCCAGCATCGCAAGGTAGTGGTTTGGATGTTAAGACAAATCAGGGGCAGTCAAGTAAAAAAGGTACGATAAAATCCGAATCGATTGCTTCGGTTTCACAAAGAGAGGGAACAAAATTATTTGGGACTCGCATCAATTGGTTTCAATGTCGGTGGGGAAAGCAGCCCTATTTTGTCTGCTGCCTATTATCTCAGGAACAAAAGTTCGGGTTGACTTACGAAATTTCGGAGCAAATAAGCCTGTGCAATCTATAACAAATGGCATGAGCGAGCGGTCTGTTGATTGTGGAACGTAAGCGAAACCAAACTAACGAACTCTCCGCGAATGTTATATATTCAGAAAATGTCGGGCGTTGATTTCTAACTATGAAGTCTTTAGAATCGCTAATGCTCATCGAAAAGGGAAGTAATACTTACTCGCTTCTTGATTGGAACTTGAAGTCGATCTATTCTGGAATAATAATCACAAATTGTTTGCAGAGCATGAGCAAACTCAACGAATAACAGTTGCAGAACATCGTCGACAGGATCTTCGACAAGTACGACAGGGACCACAACAACATGCTCGAAGCTACCGAACTGCGGATACTGCTTGCAGAAATCGCCGGCATTCAAGACGAACTTCTCATCCAGCAGTTTTTCAGTAGCGTCGATTCGAACGGCGATGGAAGGCTTTCCAAAGAAGAGCTGACGAGCATCTTTAGGAAGACGCTACAGGTTATGACCTGAACTGCTTTATAATTTGTAGGTTTCGACGGGAAGATCGCTTAGACTTTCACAGAAGTCCATGGAGCAAGCTCCATTTGTCGTATGTCAGTCGAAAGGAAGCGTCGAAGTCATAGCGAAGTAGAAATAATAGTAAATTCATCATCGGTTCGGAGCTATCATTGGCTTTCGTCGTTTGGCTGGGCTTTGAGCTCCGAATCAGTGAGGAAGTGAAGGAACTGCGATCGTTACTGCGGAGGCTGGGCCAGAACATTCTATTGCCGTTCTTCACGTAACAAAGCGCAGATGTCCTATTCCTTCCGGAGCTCGTCTTGAAGCAGGTTCAGTGACGATTTGATGTCTTCCTCGTTTCGCTTAACGAGTTCGCGCATCCTTGAAAGATTGCCTGAAAGCGCCTGTCTGTCGGAGCCTTCGCTATCCTGTCGAGCCAGCAGTCGAAACATCATTGCGTCCAGCATATGTTCCGCTAGCTTTCCCCGCTGTTTTATTGTTTGGGATAGCGAGTCTGCCTTGGCGAGGGTACCGCGAATGCATGATGCCAGATCGCGTAGCCTTCCAGTTGCAGCCTTCTGTTTCTTCATTCGTTGTTCTGCTAATTCCTCCTACTGCTCTTCGGTTCTCGCCTATTTCACTTCAACCTTATCCGATCTCCTGATTAGCTTCCTGCCTTCCAAATCGGAATGGATGTACTCTTCAGTGGACTGCAAGGTAAGCTTGCGGAAGCCGTATATCATCATCATCTTGCGGAACGTCTGCAGGTGAAACCCGAACAATTCCATTAGCAATTCGTCGAGAGCCTCCTCATCGATGAGGATGACTCCAGTGCCCTGCTGGTTCCAGATCAGTGCATCACTGTCCGAGCATGCTTCAATCACCTTTGTGAGCTTTTGGTAGAAGGTTTCGGTAAGCGGTCGAGGCGTATTGTTTTGAAGCATTTCGAAGTAGATAAGCAAGAATCACTGATCCTCCCCGCACAGCTTCTCAAGAATCTCGCCGATGCGCTTATCCATGAACTCGTTGGAGATGGTGCGTGCAATGACCTTCCCTTTGCGGTAGTAGCCCACTGCCGTCTCAGTTAGGTTCAGGTGTTCGTGTTCGGCGCCCAAATTGTAGAAGACCATCATCTTCATGTACATCGTGTAGTACTTCTTCTCCTCCTCCTTCTTCTAAAGCTCCTCGTCTTCGGACTTCGGCTTATCCTGGATTTCGTTTTCTATGGTCCTTATGACCTTTGCACCCTTGTTAATTTCTTCAATGGCTCGGTCGTGCTTTCCCATTTCGCTGAGGATCGCCGCCTTATTGAGGTAAGTCGTCACGATGTTGTGCTTCTGATCGTAGGTTTCGTCCTGGAATAGCGTTTATTCTATTTCCAAAGCGAAGCTGACCGCTCGGAGTGCCAGCGGGTATTTCTTCTTGCGCTTGTAGATGCAGGCCAGATTGTTGAAGGTCAGCACCTTCAGTTCGCCCAGGATCTTTGGCGGGCTGATGTGATTACCAATGTTCTTCGACATTAACAAGTCGATGGCCTTGATAAAGAGACCCGTGCTGGACTCCTCCGTCTTCTTGTTCAGGGACTCCATCGTGAGTTTGTTGATCTTCTGGATGAAAGAAGCCACCTCTTCGGTGAGGTCGAAAGGTGCTGCCTTGAGAGTTTTCTTTTCTAGGGAGAGGATGGTGAGATGCAGCATCTTTTCTTCGTTGAGGATGCAGTCGATGGACAGGGAGTCGCCCCGCTACCGCATCTGTTGCACGACCCGCCAAATGAGGATGATTATGGAGGCGTCAGAAACAGCACCCGGAGCGATCATCAAAAAAGCGAATGGAATAGAATCTCAAGAACTGATTTGTAGTTTGCTCCCAACAAATGCTTTTAGCAGGACTGAATCTAAAAGTGAGCCATAATTCTCCATAGCAATTCAAATAATTCGTTACTAATGAACCTCGAAACCTTCCTCAAACGGATTCCTGTGCAGCTGCATCCCACCAGTCACCACGAAGAGCCCAGAGGACGTGCTGAGTTCGTTCAGCCACCCGAACTCTCCCACAACGAAAGGGACTACAAAACCACTAACTCCATTGGGACATTTGGCAGTTCGGAGGTACAGGACGAGCACTCCATGGTCGAATCCAGGTTCCAGGGTGGCTCTGCACTCCCACCTTTCAACACCTTCGAGCAGCCGTATCAAATGCGCAACTCAACGCTTGAAGACGAACTCAACAACATTGACAAGCTCAAACAGATGTATGAAAGCAAGATCAACAACGGGGACCATCGTCGATCCCGTGGAGCCTTCCGTAGCATCGAAAAGAGCTCGGATGGAAGAAGCCACTCCAACGAAAAGCATACGTTAAAACCCTCGAACACGCCTTCGTTTGTCAAGCAGTACTCCTCCGACGAAAATGGATGTGACTCACCTTAGCAGAACATCAAACGCAGGTAAAGCTAAAATCGACTGCGGAAGCTCTACGAGCAGGCCAGTCTCAAATCAGAAAAGAGAGAGACAGGCATGCCGATCAATAACTCGAGTGCAAGGGGTGACGTTGCTACTGGGATCGACGAGGAGACTCTCCAGCAGGATAGCCCTGTTAGAAAACCAAGGAAAGTCGCTGCGCAGCAACTCATGAAGCCGCTAGAATCGCAGCGGTCTGCAGAACTGCAGCTTTACACCGCTCGGTTATAAGAAGAACTGAAGGAGAAGATCTCAGAGTTGGAATACAAGAGCACGAAATTGGAATAGGTGGAGCTTCAGAACCAGTAATACAAGGAAAAGCTGAAGGAAGTGATGCGCGAAAATTTACGACTGCGTGATTCCAACGAGAAACAACGCGACTAGAAGGAGCAGCTGGAGTCTCTTCTGAAGGAGCTTCTGTTCGAGAGGGAACGAGAAAAGAACCAACGGGAAAAAGCCAATCAAAGCAAAACCAACCGTTCTTCTAACGCCAAAGAGCAACCACCGCCACAGCTTCCGCCTCAACGCGAACCGATGAAATAAAACCGAAACGTCACAACAAGTCCCAACCATATCACCGGTAATAACGCCAGCTTCTACCAAATACCGTCAACGAGCGGCAATAAGCAATAACGGCAGGTGCGCAAGAAAAACATTGGATAGTAGAACCATGACAGCATCAACTTTGACTCTGGTAACGGTCGCAGCGCTCGGTTGCTCTCGACAATGCGATCCCGCAACACCGATCATGAAACCCGCAACAATCGGTCTCAGCTGTCGGAGGCCTAGGACGACCGGGAGGAGAAGAAGGTCAAGGTGCAGAACATTCTGGACCGCCTCAAGATCAAGATCAGTCGTTATTGACACGTAGATGCCTTCCTTTCACACTGCTATAATCGTTTGTAAATGAATCAACCCCTGACCGATGGTGAGCGCCGCCTCGTCAACTATTTCAAGCAATTCATGGAGCGGTCGATCGTGCCCACCATCAAGAACTATGGTAATGTTATGGCCGACTGGCAGTCCTTCGGAAGCATGATTGGCGCCGAACCTCTCGATCACAGCAGAATTCAGTCGTGGTTGGAGGGTCGTAGCTCCAGCGTCAAGATGTTCCCGCCTCCCAGCTTCAACCTCAAGAAGGACGACGATAAAACTAAAGGAAGCTCGGGCTTCCTCAAGCGAAAAGAAGACACTCCAGAAACACCAACTCCTTAAGCACCCAACTCCTATTCTTTCTCCAACAAAACCTTCGGCGGAGAGCGAGCACGAATGAACATGTTCCCTATGAAGCCCAATCCCATTCCCTAAAAGAAGGAAGAAAAACCGTCGACGGCGCCGGCCAACGAACGCATCTTCAATAGCATCGAGAGCCTCTACAAAACCTTAAGCGACAACCAGTACCGGTTTGAGCATTCCAACGGTACCAACAATCATGCCCCGTCGCCAACACTACCTTATGGCAAGTATGAGGAACGCAGGTATGGGTGATCGGCTTACGCTTATACCTAACATACATGAAGGTAGCATCACTGTAGACTCAGAATGAGTCGGGGTTGAGGTCTTTGAAGTAGGGCTACGATAAGCGATTTCGTACGTGCATAAGAGCTGCCTTGGCAGTGATGCGGTGGTTCGGATCGTACTTTAGCATGCGGTTGAGAAGATCGATTCCAAGAGGGTCCAGATTTAGGTTCGCGACTACGTTCTGGATGGGGTTAGCCTGCCAGTTGGGGAACGTTGATTTGTAGTCGCGCAGACTAGAAACTCCCGGCCAATTTTCTTCGTTGGGCGTTCCCAGAATGCGAAAGATGCGGTACAGCTGATCAATTTCGGAATCCCCTTCGAACAGAGCCTTCTTGGTGACGATTTCGACGAAGATGCAACCAATGGCCCAGATGTCGATGGGCGTGGAGTACTCCAAAGACCCCAGAATGATTTCGGGAGCGCGATACCAGAGTGTGACCACTTCGGATGAGTAGGGACGCACGGGAATAGAGTAGGTGCGGGCCAATCCGAAATCTGCAATTTTGACGGTGTCTGTATTAACGCTGGTTGTTACCGTTTTTATCGATGAGAATGTTAGCTGGTTTGAGATCCCTGTGAATGATGCGCTTGACATGACAGTCGGCGATGCCGGAGAGAATTTGATAGATGATTTTCTGAGTTAACCCACATCCTACCTTAACCTTGAAGGGTTCCATGAACTTGGGCCCCAGCGACTCCAGGTACGACTTGAGGTCGCGATCCACATACTCGAAGATGAGGTACAACTGCTTCTGGTCGATCACAACGTCCTTGAGCCTGAATCAAATCTGCACTTACTGTATGATGTTCTTGTGCTCAATTTCGCGCAGCAACGATATCTCCCGAATGCTGGTGCTGGGAAAGCCTTCGTTTTCCAGCTCGTTTAGCGGTTTAATGCGCTTGATGGCGACAAGTTCCTTGGTGCGGTTGTCTTTGGCCTTGTAGACAATGCCATATGTGCCGTTGCCTGCTGTGTTATGCCGCAGCTACCTATGTTATCAAGCTTGCTGTAGTTGCTGAGCTGACTCTCTCCGAAATTTGAACTCATAAATTGAATTGAATTTTGCGGCGGTTGGACCAGTTATAATTCAAATCTGCAGCTGTTTGTAATTGACCCGAATACTCTTAATACATCAGAACTTAGAAAATTTCACGCGCAGGTAGCGCAACATCTTAACCGCTGCTACCAGCAGCAGCACAAGCCCTATAATTTTGCTCCAGGGCACCCGGCTTCTCGAGATGTTCACCGAACGGAAAGCAGACAGTTTGGCGAACTTGCCCCGATCGGAGCGTTCCTGCATCCACCGCAGAGTCTCTTCCTTTATGATTTGGCATTCGTCGTCAAGGTGCAGACAGTGGTAGCCGTGAGGAAAACACCTAAAGGTTTTGTCCTTTGACGAGAACTCGGAGAAGAGCTTTTCGACGGATTCGACCGATTGAAAACTGTTCTCAGCTCCGCAGTACACTATCACTGGGTAGTGAAACCGATTGGAGTCTCTGATCATCTTTTCGGTGGCGTCCTCAACATCCTGAAGGATACTCAACCTGAATTAAATCAAGCGTTACTTAATGTATTGAAAGTTGAGACCCTGGTCTATGTGCTTTTTTAAGATGTCTACACGCTTAGTGAGCCCGGTAGGGTTAACGTGACTGTTCACCAAAAATTAACCCATTAACTGCCGGCAGGCGTACTTAACGAGTGCTCCACCGATTGAGTCTTCTTCTTTTGGAAACGTTAGAGTTGGGGTGAGGAGTATGACTCCGTTAATCGGAAGTTGGGGATTCTCAATGAGAAGATTCACTAGAAGCATAGCTCCCATGCCAGAAGCAAGCAAAAAGGCAGGCAGATTGAGCTCGCAACACTTCACAAGTGCCTAGACATCATAGAACAGTTCGGAAAGCGAGTCTTGAACTCTGTGTCCCCCGCTGTAGCCGAACCCTCGCATATCAATCATGTGAACGACATAACGACGCTTCGCGAAGTAATCGGCGATCTGCATAAAACCAGCGGTACCTCCATGAAGTCATCGGACTGTTAGCCATAACCATGCATAATGCAGATGCTGGCGATTTTATGACTCGGTTAGAACTTGGTGTAGTGCAGCCGGACTCGCTTCCCGCGTCCGGGAATAAAACCTCGGATGACCTTGTACTCCTCGACATTGAAGACTCCAAACAATCGATCGGTGGAAGTTTGGAAGTCGTCGAAGCTGATTTTGCGGTGCTGCTGGACGGGGACAGGGGCACGCGGCGCCAGACGGGCACTTTTGGAATCTTCGGTGATGAGGGTGGAATTGGAGATGATGTCCAGCTTCTGCATTTCTTTGAAAGGATTATACTCTGGGGTTGCTTCGGTTAAATCCGTGTTTAGTAATGACGTCATTGTAAATACTCACCCAATAATTCAAACAAAATTCAACAACACACGCTCGTGACAGAGCTAATTGGATGCTCAGGAAGTCATTAGTAACGTATTTGCGGTATTTCATTTCAACTATCAGTTGTTAAAAGGCTAGAAAATAGTCAGTTCCCGCGGTAATGCATTTGGATTGACTACTCCGACGGCTCCTAGTTGAGACTCAGTTAATATAGGATATGGGCTTCATCATGTGGTTGAGCAGGATTAGTTTGGGCCCCGAGCGAGACCCCTCAGGACGAGGTCTGCTTCCGGCTGTATAGTACTCTCGAGAAGACTGATAGTCAGCTAAGCTGGTTATGCCTTCCTGCTATGACATGCGTGCTTCCCTACGTAACTTCGACGGCGCTATGATACAGTCGAATTGTGATATCAACTCCTTATGCGACAAAGGTGTTTGGAAGCCGTTTCGAGTTGTTTTGAGTGGTGAGATGCTCTAATGCTCAGAAGGTCGCTGAGTTCTAGAGAAGGTGCTGAACGTCTTCCGGAGGTCTTTGATGGTCCAACTGTGGAACATTCGCACAGGCTCTACAGTCGAGTCGTCGAAACGTTAGCGCGACTTCTTAACGATGGTTTTGTAGGTGGTGTCAATGACTTCTTTACGACGAGTAGGCGATCCTATGCGTTTAATGCCTTGGTTTTTTCTGATGATGCAGTTCTCAATCACAGGGCCGAAGTGTTCTTTAAAGGCAGTGGAGGGCTCTAAGTAGAAAACTTCTTACTGACAGGCTCGTATAACGGGGCGATCTGCCTCTTATAGATACCCTTTTGAATGAGGACTCGTTTGTGGGCCTGCTCGTTGATTCGTAACTTGTCTTCTTTAAAGGTCTCCCGTCTGGGTGGACTGTTACTCTTGGTACGTTTGTGGTTGGAAGCTTTCGGGGTATCTGGCGGGAGGGCTCTGCTTTCCCTGTGATCGAGGTAGTTGGCCATAAGAGCGGCCCGGTTCATGTGTTTTTTGTTGCTAAACAGCAGCTTTTCCTGTGCGCTCACATCGAGTTCTACTCGCTGAATTGCCTCCTGCCTTTCGTAGGTATTGCCTTTTATGACTTTGGAGCGTCGCTTCTTTACCAGCTCTTTGTAGTTGTCGCCGATGGAGGCACCCGAAAACAATGCCATCTTTTCGATCTTCTCGAAGGTGTCGCGGTAGAATATACCGGGTTCGACTTCCTTGAGGCACTCAATCTCATCAGTGGAGAGCTTGTTCTAGCCTACGACCTGCTCAACCAGCTTGTCCTGCTTCCTTTCCTCATAGTCGTGGTATTGTCGGTAGAATCCCTCTATCAGCTGATCGCTGGCCTCCTTGAACTTGTTCTGGTTCGCTCTGGCCTTTTCTTTGGCCCTCTTCGAAATGAACTTAAGCACGTCGTACCGCTCGTTGAGCAATCTCAGAAACTCGCCGCTGTCAATTTTGAGCGCTTCCGACTGACCCGATATGCTCTTGAGGGTGTACGTGCGGATATGCTTGTTCACAACGATCTCCTCTTAACCAACCAGCTGTCCTGGAAGCAGCCTCGCGATCGTTACATCCACTGTTTTCGCCTTCATCGACTTTATCTCTCGTTTAGAATACTCTTTGGGAAGCCTTAGCTCCACCTCCTTGTATGTTTCGAACTCGCCTTTCGTTATGAGGTAGCACCCAGCCACCTTAACGCCTTCCCTTTCGATCACTTCCTCACAGGCACACTTCTTCAACACAATGAACGGGCCCAAGTAGTGGAACATATTCTTGACTTCGGTGAAGAGCGCAGGCTCCATGTTGACGCACAGCATTTCTATCATCTTGATCTGCTTCAACCGCTCGTACTCCAGAAGGTACTTCTCAAAGTTGCTGAAGCTTATCGCAATGAGCTTGCAATTCTCAGTGGCTAGCGCTGTGAAGGGTCGCGATAGCAGCTTTACGAGCTCTGCAAAGCCGAGATACCCTCCAGCCTCGACAGTGTGGAAGTGGTTAAATCGCACGAACTCATCGAGCTTGTCATCGGTGAAGTCCTCCACGACCTTCTTCGGCAGTTCCTGCTCCTCGAAGCACGTGATACTGCATATTTCCTTGATTCGCGAAAGCTAGCCAAGTCGCCGCCCGAACTTAATAAACTCCGTGCGCTCCCACTCTGACTTGCGGCTATACAGCTTCAGCTATCCGCTGACGAGAAAGTAGCCGTGGGTGGCGCCATCGCCCAAACTGTACAGCAGTTTGCCTCGCTCGAGACTGATCATTTCAGACGTTTCGAGCATCCCATCCAACATGGCTTCCAGCTCGCGTCCGCTGCTCGCGAAGACGCGTGCCTCCACGAAGTACTCCAGCAGTGCCAAATCACCCCGGAGGGTCGCCCTTGCTTCGGGATCTGCGTAGTGTTTAAGCAACCGTCGCAGCGCCTCGGCAAGCGTTGTCATAATTGTTATTGATGGGAGGCGAACAATCAAACTCCTTTGGTATGCTGCTGCCATTACCCAGACAATCTTGACTTTCAGGAGCCGCTGGTGGGCTTTGAGAACGTAATTGCTTCTGCTAGTCAGCGCACGAATACTCTGTGCTACGCCAACTCAGTGCTGCAGGTGCTCTACTACAACCAAGTCTTCCGCCAAATCGTCTTAAACAGCACCGAGGTAACCTCTCTTGCCATGCAGAAAGTGGGAGTGCTTCCCTACATTCGGGATCTGTATCAGACCATGGCCAAGAGCAGGAAGCAGCGTTCAACGCTATCAACGAAGAAGCTGATGACGTACGTGCAGAACAAGAACGAAATTTTGGAGGAGGACCGGCATCAGGACTGCCACGAATTCTTCATGTGGCTGCTCAACGACATCAACGACGAACTCGTGAAAAAGCAGAAGGCCGCGAATGCCAACTACAAACCACGAGAGCACCCCACGACCCTCTAGACCGACATGTTCGGCATCCGCACCACCCGGACGGTCTGCAGCAACTGCAAGGCAGGTACACGCACCCTCGATATAGTCAGCGAGCGCGACGAGTCGTAAATCGATTTGAGTCTACACCTGCCGGAACCAAACGTCTCGCTGAGCTACTGCATTCGGCACTACAGCACGCCTGAGTACATGAAGGGCTCTGACAGCTTCTTCTGCGACCGGTGTAAGTCTCTGCAGGAGGCTGAAAAGACGACGCTGCTAAAGACGCTTCCACGATACCTCACAGTGCACCTCAAGCGCTTCAAGTACGACGAGCGCATCAAGGGCCTATCCAAGATCACGTGGCAGGTGGCATTCCCCCTGCAGCTAAAGCTCAAGTCGGTATCCCATTAAGATATGCAGAACTACGACAACAAGGGCTAGACGTATCTGTACCGGTTGGTGGGCATCATCGTGCACATCGGTCAGGGCAACAAGTACGGCCATTACATTTCGATTGTCCGCATCTGCAACAGGTGGGTGCAGTTCAACGATGACGACATTGAACTCGTCGACGAACACATGCTCGAGAAGCTTTTCGGCAGTCGGGGCAGCAACTACTGCGCTTACATGCTCTTCTACGAAAGATGATTAGTGCTCGTGTAGGATAATATATCTCGGGATGTTGACAAGCAGAGCACTCGCTCTAGCAGTGTTGGTGATGGTCGTGATGGCGGCACCCGACGGCGATCGTATGCTCAAACTGCCGGTACGCTGCCTGCTTACAGTAGGGCTTCCCGGCCAATTACAACACCAGCATCTATTCCGGATATCTCGCAACGGCCAGCGGCAACCGCTCGCTGCACTACGTGTTCGTGGAGTCGGTGAAGGGTGCCGGCAACAAGGATCCTGTAACGTTGTGGCTCAACGGAGGACCCGGCTGCTCGTCTATGCTAGGTAGTCCTCTGGCTTACGCAGGCTTCATCCAGGAAATTGGACCCTGCTATCTCCCCGATGGCGTCGACTACAAGGAAAACGACACCCTTAAAGTCAACCCGTACAGCTGGCACACTGTCTCCAACCTGCTTTTCCTGGAGTCGCCTGCGGGAGTCGGCTATTCCTACAATCTGGACGCGTCTCTGCAGTTCAACGACTCGCTGGTGGCGACAGATTCCATCAAGGCCCTTGTGGACTTCTTTACCAAGTTTAGAGAATACAGCAACAATGACTTCTGGCTGGCGGGCGAGAGCTACGCAGGGAAGTACATCCCTGACTTGGCTGTGGAGATCGACAAGTATAACCGTGGCAATCCCATCATCACCATCAATCTAAGAGGTCAGCTTGTTGGCAACGGAGTCTTCACCTTTGAGGGTGGCGAGCTTCAGATCAGCCAGACCGACTTCATGGTGAACCATGAGTTCGTGGACCCCGATCTGACACTCTACTGGACAAAGAGCTGCCACCTCGACCCTTACAGTGCGGGTTGCCGCTACTTCCGTCAGCGCTATGACGATAATGTCTGGGAGCTTAACCCCTACAGCGTATACGACTTCTGCTACACCAACGACTCGTTTATGGCTGAGCCCAGCCGTCCTCGTGGCACCCAACAGAGCATCCTCAACAATATCGTTGACAAGTTCCGGCCAGTCAACCACTCTCAACCGTTGACTGTAACTGCCAGCGGCAGGAGGAACTTAAAATACAACGATCCGACCTGTGCCTACTTTGATGGTTTGCACAGCTACTTCAACCTCAACGAAGAAGCCTTCCACGCGAAGTGGAAGGGTCAGCAGTGGAACGGTCCCTGTGCTGATAACGTCACCAGCAACTACCATATCGGTCTGCGCGGTTCTATGGACAGCTATCGCTATCTCCTTAACAAAATCTCGACCCTCTACAAGATCGTGGTGTACAGTGGAGACTGGGATAGCGTTGTTCCCTACCTCGACACCGTCAAGAACCTCAAACGATTGAACCTGATTGAGAACCCGACGTAGTAAGTGCCTCTATTGATGCAGCACTCCGTGGTTTACCGACGGCCAACACTCAGGATTTACTCAGGACTTCTCTGGTGTACAGTTCGTGATGGTCAAGGGCGCCAGTCATCAAGTGCCTCAGAGCAAACGCGCAGAAGCCCTGCAGATGTTCAAGAACATCCTGTCGGGTAAGAAAGACTGGAGCCAACTGTGACATGTTCACGAGTATAGGAATATTGGGAGTTGGATAAACATGGTCACTTAGAGAGAGCTTGCTGTCGGAAGGCTCCGAAATTCTGTTCCATCTTCTATATATCGAGGGATTCCAATGCCTCCTCATACGACTCGCTGCGAATCTGGATGCCGTTGGTTAGGTCGCACAGGAAGGTGATCAGCCGCATAATGACTGCCTTATTATCGGGAGTCTTGTTGCGGCAATCGAACAATTGGAGAGCGTACGATTTGAGCTCCTGACGGAGGATTTCTTAGAATTTGGAAGTGTAGCCGTCCAGGTTGAGTTCTGCCTGCAGCATGGGATTCTTGGTTTGGATTTCAAGCATGAACGTGATGGCGTTGTTGTAGATGAGTTCTTTGTCACCGCGCACCAGTTCGTGCAGTCCCCTGTACTCCTTGGACTGGAAGAAGCCCTTCCAGAAATCTTGGTTACCTGGGTTGATCCTGCTCTCGACCCTCTTCTGGAGGTTCACCATCTCAAAGTAGGCCTTCTTACACATGAGGAAGGCGTATAAATGATGCGAGAGGGGCAGGTGGTCTAGCGAGTAAATCGGCGTGACCCCGTACTTTAGGATGAGCATGATGAGGTTACGCTGCTCCAAGTAGGTGTCCATGTACTGTTTAATCTGTTCCTCCTTGGTCTTCTGCTCTTCGAGCTACTTTTGGATGTATTTATCGTCGTTCGGTTTCCCGGGCTCTGCCACTTCCACGACTGCAAATTTTTGCGGTTGGGGCTTTTAGGGCTATTTCGGTTGGTAGTTCTTGTAGAACTCTAGGCTTTCATTAATGTCAAAGGTAGTGTTCACGTTGCGAATCATGCTGACTTTAGCTTGTTGGAAGAGTGGATGCTCGTAAATAGCCTTCCAGCTTATGCGCTTTCGCGGATCAACGGTGAGGCATTGAAGGATAAAATCTTTACAGTTATTGCTGATGGGCACCTGCTGAGGGAAGTTCGGTGGCCCCTTTCTGATCTTGCGCAACACCTCCATGTCATTGACAGCGCTGAACGGGTACATCCCGATGACCATCTCGTAGAAGACTACTCCCAGAGACCACACGTCACATTCGAAGCCGTAAGGCTTGTGTTCGAGAACTTCTGGCGCCATAGTCAGGCACGTCCCCAGAACGGTTCCAGTCTTAGGTCCCTGTAGGATTTTAGCGAAGCCCAAGTCGGCGATTTTAGCGACGCCGTTGTGCAGCAGCACGTTAGCTGACTTAAAGTCGCGATGCATCGCATTGACTTCATGCAGACCCTACATAACATTCTTCCATACCTTGAAGCCGTTCAGAATCTGCTTGATGAAGCCTAAGGCTTCGTCCTCCCGAAGCTTGCCTCCCTTATTTTTGATGTAGCCTTCCAGATCGCCACCATTGCAGTACTCCATGCAGATGTAGATGTTTCGAGTGGTTCGGAAGTCCTCCACCAGGCCAATCACATTTTCGTTGCGGCACTTCCGCAAGACAGCCGCCTCGGTCTGCACCAACTCCTCGAGCTTGGGTTCCTCATCGAGCTTGTGTTGTGGAATGACTTTGCCTACATTATTGGTGGTTTTACATGCGACAGTCTTGTTCGTGCGCGTGTCAAAAGCTGCATAAACGGAACCGAAGGCTCCTCTTCCGAGTCTCTTCGTAAAAGTGTAGGTCAGAATCTTTTTGCCGATGTGCTCGTCCTTGTCCATGTTGGCGTTTGTCTGATTAATTATTAAGCAATAGATCGAGATGGGTTTGAAAGCTCGTAGTGACCGGTAGATTATCGAGGTAGCGAACGACAGTTAAATCGGGGAGAAGTTGCTGCGGGCAGGGCATCCTTTGCGTGATATATGAATCGTCTTCGTCCTTAGCGATATATTGTGTCTAAACGCTTTCGATCTTTCACAAATCTCATGAAAGATCCGTCGATTGTTGATATTCAGCTTAATTGATTATGAATGCAAAGCCTAGCTATTCACTGGACTATATTTTACGTGAATATTGGCGTTGAGGCACTTTGCTAAGAATGTTTGTCGACTAAACGATTTTTGAGCT
>JAFDWD010000089.1 GCA_018268695.1 Actinomycetota bacterium | reverse complement strand
TGCCCTGGGCGTCTCATGGAGGTCCTGGCAGGCTGTGACCTCCATGAGACGCCCAGGACGGAGGGAGTGCGGTGTTTCTCCGCGGGTTCGTGCGCGATCTGCCACACCCGGCGGGGATCATCGGGTGCGTTCGTACTTTGTCCCGTATATGTCGACAAAGTACGAACGCACCTCCGTGCCGATCATGGGACACGCACGGAAGCGTGGACTTCGCGACATCTCCCGCACGTCCCCCGGGACGGCGTCGGACTTCCGACACTCCTTCATAACCCGGCCGTCACGGCCACGGCCACAGCCAGCCCCTGCACGCTTGTCTCGCATAGCAAGACAAGCGTGCAGGGGGCGTGGCCGAGACGGCCGGGTTCGCCGCAAGCCCTTGCGTCCCTTGCCCGGAGTCCTTCCGGTCAGCCGAGCATCCGCGTCAGTTTCGCCGTGCCACCCGGCGCGGTGATGGTGACCTTCAGGGTCTTGCCGGCGAGCTGACCGAGGCGCTTGCTCCAGGCGGCCGTCGCCTTGAGGCGGAGCGTGACCTTGCCGGCGCGTTTCGCCCGGACGGTGCCTTTGGCGACCACCTGGGAGCCGACCTTGCCGACCGCCGTCACCTGCCCCGCCTTGGGGACGGTGACGGTGACCGGGAGGCCTTTCGAGAGCGCGCTCGCCTTCACCGTCTTCGGCAGCGGTGAGAGGATCGGCGCGTCGCCCTGCGAGCCGCCGCTCTTGTCGTCGGTCTTCTTCGGCGACGTGGAGGTCGGCGCGGGCGTGGTGCCGCCGCCGGTCGAGCCGCCACCGCCGCCGCCGGTGCTCGGCGGCACCGCCGCGGTCGAGTTGCCGAGCGAAGGCATCTTGCCGCTCGCCGAGATCACCACGGGCGGGCTCGAGAGTTTGCAGGTGGCGGCTTCCGGCGTGGCGAACCAGACCGGCGTCCCGGCGACGACGACGCCACGGTCGTCGTGCCACGCCATCGTCGTGCCGTCGGCCGAGAGCGAGACTTCGCCGGCGTCGCCCTGGGTCGGTAGGTCGCAGCCGCTTTCTTCGTCCACGGCGCCGCCCAGCGAGGCGACCGGGAACATCGCGATCACGTCGGTGGGGCCGGTGTCGATCTCGACCGCGAGGACTTTGCCGTTGGCGCTGACGTCCGCCCGCTGGAGCCCGGTCACGCTGAACCAGGTCCCGAATTCTTTCGAGTAGGGCGGCTGGCCGGTCGGGCTCTGGATCATGACGCTGGTGCCGCTGCGGGCGACGACGCGGCTCCCCGAGAGCGTCCCCGATTCCCTGCCTTCGATGTCGAAGGGTTCGATGTACCAGCCGCTGGAGCCCTCGGCGTAGGTGCCGAACTCGTATTTCGTTTCCAGCCCGAAGCCCGACCAGTTGGCATATCCATAGGTGACGGTCCGGCCGTCGGGGGTGAGATCGAGCGTGACCGGATAGGCGTAGGAGACGCGCCCCGGCTTCGCGGTCAGGGACCCGTAGCCGATCGTCGCGCCGTCCGGGCCCCAGAGCTGGGTCGCGTTCAGCGTGCCCATTTTCCCCGGTTCACGCCGCACGCCGATCACCGTGCCGTTTTCGGCCTGCGCGGTCTCGGTCCAGGTTTTGGCATCGGGGGATGGCCCCGACAGCGAGCGCTTGCTCGCCCCGTCGAGGGTCGAGATCCAGACCTGGCCGCCGTCGACGTAGGCGACCTGGGTGGCACCGGCACCGGTCGCGCCGAACGCGGCGAGCAGGCAGAAGGCGGACAGGGCAGCGAGGACGAAACGGTGGGATCGCATGACCCCCGATGGTCGTCCAGATGGGCCGGATCCGCATCGGTGAAACCACGGAGACCAGGTATCTTCGCGACGTGTCCGTCCCGACCGATTCGCTGCCCCTGCTGGGGCGCGAGGAAAGCCTGGCGCGCCTGGAGGCGTTGACCGAGGCGGTGCGCGCGGGCGCCGGCGGGGCGGTCCGGATCGAGGGCGCGCCGGGGGTCGGCAAGAGCGCCCTGCTGGCGGCGGCGGCGCCCGCGGACCTGACCGTGCTGCGGGCGGTCGGCGTCGAGGCCGAGGCGGGGCTGCCCCTGGCGGGACTTGAAGACCTTATGCATGGGCTGGACGCGGCGGCCGGCGGCGCGCGGGGCGCCGCCGAGGGGTCGGGCCCGATCCCGCTCGGGGACGCCGGCGACGATCGGGACCCCGTCGCGCTGCTGCGCGCGGTGTCGACGCGACTCGCCGAGGCGGAACCGCTCGTCTGCCTGGTCGACGACGTGCAGTGGCTCGACCCCTCCTCGCGCGCCGCGATCGCCTACCTGGCGCGGCGG
>JAFDWD010000899.1 GCA_018268695.1 Actinomycetota bacterium | reverse complement strand
CCTCGACCGCTTCGCCCAACGGTCCCGACACCACCGCCGTCCGCCGCTCCCCGCCGCCCGCGAGCAGCACCTCGAGCGTCCCTTCGCCGCCGTCGGCCAGCGGCAGCTCGGCCGCCTCGAAGCCCGCGTCACGAACCCCCGCGCCGATCGCCGCCGCCACCTCGCGCGCCGAGTACGTCCCCTTGAACCCGTCCGGGCAGACCAGGTGACGCTTCATCATGACCGGGCCGCGGTCAGGAGGGACGGGGCTCCGCGTACCGGGCGACGGTGAAGGCGATCAGCATCGGCACGTGGAGGGCGTAGACGACGAGGGAGAGCGTGACGACGATCAGCGGGCCGCCGGAGAGGCCGTTGCGGAGGAACGCGTACTCGATCAGGCCGGCGGTGATCGCGTAGGCGAGCAGGGCCCACCGTCCCACCTGGAAGAAGCTCCACCAGGCGAAGTCGTCGACCCGGGTCAGCGAGATGAGATTGGCCGCCAGGAGAAGGGCGGAGAGGGCGAGGAGGACGATCGCCGGGGTGAGGGGGACCGATTGGGGCAGGTGGGCGGCGAGGTAGATCCCGCCCGCGACGATCAGCGCCAAGGAGGCCATCCCGACCTGGGTGACAGGCGGCATCGGGCGCGGCTCGGGCAGCGAATGCGCCTCCATCAGCCGCTCGCGATCTTGGTCATGATCACCAGCGTGGCGACCTGCAGGGCGCCGAGGAGCCCGGCGGTGTAGATGAAGCGTTTCATCAGGCCCTCGATGATCGCCGGGTTCGGCTGCGGCTTCTTCAGCTCGAAGAGCACCGCGATGTTGGCCGGCTCGAGCAGGCCGAGCGCGATCACCGCCATGCAGCCGACGACGATGTAGCTGGCGACGATCCAGCCGTGGTTGGGATAGCCGCTGTCGACCGTGCCGAGGAAATGACCGAGCTGCCAGCCCGCCGCCAAGGTCGCGGTGACCACGGTCGGCATGATCAGGACCATCTTCGGCATCAGCCGCGTGGTCATCTCGATCCGCGCCTGGACCGAGAGTTTCCCGAGGATCGGGCCGAGGACGAAGCCGAGGAAAAGGTCGATGATCGTCCAGGCGGCGCCGAAGGCGACGTGGAAGAAGGTCAGTGGCCACAGTTCGTTGACCGCGATCGCGACGACCAGCCCGGCGAAGACGATCGCCACCGGGATCAGGCCCAGCCGGGGGACGATTTCGAAGTCCGGGATCGCGATCGGGCCGGGCGGGGGAGCGGCGGCGGGGCCGCCGGGCGCGGGTGGTT
>JAFDWD010000898.1 GCA_018268695.1 Actinomycetota bacterium | reverse complement strand
GGATCGATCACCCCGACGGCGGCGGGCTCCGGGGCCCCGGACGGGATCCCGATCGGCGCGACGATCAGCTCCCCGGTCGCCCACTTGCCGGGGGCGACGTAATGGCCGACCTTGGCGCCGTGGAAGGAGACGGTGAGGTCGCATGCGACGACCGCTCCCGCCACCTCTCCGGTGGCGGCGTCGACGCCGGAGGCGATGTCGCAGGCGACGACCGGGGCCCCGCACTCGCCGATCGCCGCGATCGCGGAGGCGGCGGGCTCCCGCGGCGCCCCGGAGAAGCCGGTGCCGAAGATCGCGTCGACCACCGCGCCGGAGCCCTCAAGACGCGCGGCGATGTCCTCGCCGACCTCGATCGCGGGCTCCGCCAGTCGTCGCAGGTTCGCGGTCGCGTCCTCGCTCAGCTCATCCGCCGGCCAGAGCAGCAGGACCTCGGCCGCGAAGCCCATCTCGCCGAGGAGCCGGGCTGCGACCAGGCCGTCGCCGCCGTTGTTGCCCTTGCCGCAGACGACCCTCACGGGGCCCGCGGGCGCCAGGCGGGCGACGGCCTCGGCCACCGCCCTCCCCGCGTTCTCCATCAACTCCAGCGAATCGACGCCCTGGTCGGAGATCGCCCAGCGATCGACCGACCTCATCCCCTCGGCGTCGTACAGACCTCGCAGCCATGGCTCCACAGGAGCCAACCTACCCGAGCTACTTGGCCAGCCCGATGATCAGCTTCGCCGTCTGCGTGTCGCCTTCGGCTTCGGAGCCGGCGGCGAGGTAGTCGATCTTCTCGAGGAAGGGCCTCGCTTCTTCGACTTCGGCAAGTTCCTCCGGCGAGAGCATCGATTCGACCAGCGACAGCATCGGGGCGCCGGCGACGAAGGCGCTCATCGGGGTCGAGCCCATCGAGCCCTTGGCCGCTTCGAAGCCGAGGGTCTGCCCGAGCGTCTTCGACTGGCTGCGGAGCGCCTGAGCGGCCGCTTTGGGACCGTAGGCGATGACGATCTTTTCACCCGCCGAGCCGACGACCAGCGGGCTCGCCCCGAGGCCGGGGACGCGGACCGAGAAGCCGCTGACTTCGCCGCTGATCGCGGTGACGCCCGGGGTTTTCGTCGCCCGCAGCAACAGGCCGATGTTGGCGACCATGTTCTTCGCTTCGCTCGCGTCCTTGGTCGCGATCACGATCGCGCCGCCGAGATCGGCTTCGCTCGAGCCTTCGACGAACCCGGAGAGATCGCCGAACGATTTGCCGAGCGATTCCACGTCGAGCCCCATCGCCTGGAAGGCTTCGCCGAGTTCGCCCGGTTCGACCTGGCCCGGGATGCCTTTCTGGCTCAGCTCTTCGAGCCCTTCGCTGAAGCTCTTGCCGAAGTCGGCGGAGGCGAAGCCGAGCGTCGCCGTCGCGGGCAGCGCTTCCAGGGCGCCCGTCGCGTCACCGGTTTCCGGCGTCGAGGAGCCGAGGTTCGACGACATGTCGATCTCCAGCTGTCCGGAGTGCGGGATCACCGTGGCGACGGCAGTGGCTTTCTTCGGTTCGATCCCGACGACGTCGAAGAAGGCTTCGGTTTCCTCCGGCAGCACGCTCTTCGTTTCTTCGATCAGGCCGCCGATGTCGACGTAGACGCTGCCGATCCCTTCGTCCGGCGCGCTGTCCATCGCTTCCTTGAACTTTTCCGATTCGTTCAGGCCTTCGCCTTCGAAGGCTTCGACCATTTCTTCGAAACCGCCTTTGGTCTCGCTGAAGCCGAGGTAGTCGCCGATCATCCCGATCACCGATTCTTCGCTCGCGTCTTCGAAGTACTTGTTCCCTTCGAATTCGCCTTCCTCGGCTTCCGAGCCGCCGCTCTTGACCCGCTTTTCGATGAATTCTTCGGCTTCGCCGGAGTCGGTCGTTTCGAGCGCCATGCCGACGCCGTTGAAGTTTGCGCCGTCGTATCCAGCGAGGTAGAGGCCCGCCTTTTCGCCCAGCCACGGTTCGACTTCTTCTTCGAAGTTCAGTTTTTCTTCGTCGCCGATCGCCGCGTTTTCGAGTTCTTCGGCGACGAATTCGCCCACGTTGTCGATGCCGAGCGTGGTCTGCGCGACTTCGTTCAACGCTTCAGTGGTCTCCCCGTCGGGTGCCAGGTTCGCCTGCAGGTAGACCGGCGCCGTCTTCGGCACCACGCCTGCCGGTTCACCGCCCCCACCCCCTCCGCCACCGCAGCCGGCGACTGCGAGCACGACGATCAAGGCCAATACGGACGCGGGGAGAAGCTTTTGGACGTTCACTTACTCGACCGTAACGGTCTTGGCGAGATTTCGCGGTTGATCCACGTTAAGGCCGCGGGCGCGGGCGATGTCGTAGGCGAGG
>JAFDWD010000897.1 GCA_018268695.1 Actinomycetota bacterium | reverse complement strand
GCGGCGCGTCAAGATCCGCTTCTCGGCGAGCGAAGCGGGCTCGACCTTCCGCTGCAAGCTCGACAACCGCAAGTGGCAGAGCTGCCGCTCCCCCTACATGACGCCGAAACTGGCCCTCGGCCGGCACGTCTTCAAGTTGAAGGCCGTCGGCACGACCGGCCTCGTCGGCAAGCCGGCGACGAAGAGCTTCCGCGTAGTTTCGTGACTCCGGCCGGGGCGTCATCTCGACCGACATAGGATCCGCCATCGAGTGGAACTCGGCGTCTACACCTTCGCGGAGCTGACCCCCGAGGTCGTAGGCGGGCCGGTGGTCGATGCCGCGCGGCGCCTGCGCGACCTGATCGAGGAGATCGAGCTGGCCGACCAGGTCGGGCTCGACGTCTTCGGCGTCGGCGAGCACCACCGTCCGGACTTCGCCGTCTCCGCCCCCGCCGTGGCGCTCGCCACCGGCGCCGAGCGGACCGAGCGCATCCGCCTCACCAGCGCCGTCTCGGTGATCAGCTCCGACGACCCCGTCCGCGTCTTCCAGGACTTCGCCACGCTCGACCTGCTCTCCGGCGGCCGCGCCGAGATCATGGCCGGCCGCGGCTCCTTCGTCGAGTCGTTCCCGCTCTTCGGCCACGACCTCGAGGAGTACGACGAGCTCTTCGCCGAGAAGCTCGACCTGCTGCTCGCCGTGCGCGGCTCGACCGAGGTCACCTGGGAGGGGCGGCTGCGGGCGCCGATCGAGGGGCGCGGCGTCTACCCGCGGCCGCTGCAGGACCCGCTGCCGGTCTGGGTCGCGGTCGGCGGCTCACCGGAGTCGGCGATCCGCACCGGGCGCCTCGGCCTGCCGATGGCGCTGGCGATCATCGGCGGCGAACCGGCCCGCTTCAAGCCGTTCGCCGAACTGCACGCCGCGGCGGCCGCAGACGCGGGCGCTCCTCCTCCCGCCCTCAGCATCAACTCCCACGGCTTCGTCGCGCCAACTTCCCAGGCCGCCGCCGACATCGCCTTTCCCGCCTTCGCCCGGATGATGGACCGGATCGGCCGCGAGCGCGGCTGGCCGCCGATGTCCCGCGCCGCCTTCGAAGCGAGCCGCCGCATCGAGGGCGCCAACCTGGTCGGCTCCCCCGCCGAGGTGGCCGAGAAGATCCTCCACCAACACGCGATCTTCGATCACGACCGCTTCCTGATCCAGTTCAGCGTCGGCACCCTCCCCCACGCCGACGTGATGCGCTCGATCGAGCTCTTCGGCACCGAGGTCGCCCCGGTCGTGCGGGAGGCGTTGCGCGGGCCGGACCGGCAGTCCTAGCGGCGGTGTCCTGGGAGGAAGTGCGGTATTTCTCCGAGGGTTCGCACGGTTGCGTCGCGGCCCGGAACGCGCTGTCGACTTTGACCACACCAGGGTGTGGAGCGCTGAATCCGGCACTTCTCCGCACCTGAGGCGGCGTGGGCCAGCCTCGCAAGGACGCAGGAAAGCGAGCTGAGGGGAGCGCACTCCAGTGCGTGACCCGAAGTGAGCGACCGAGGACACCGCGAGGCGCCCCCACGCCACCTCAGGTCGTCTTCAAGCCGAGCTCCTCGCTGGCGGCCAGGTGGCCTTCGTACGGGAGCACGGCGAAGTACATCAG
>JAFDWD010000896.1 GCA_018268695.1 Actinomycetota bacterium | reverse complement strand
GGCGGGCCAGATGTTGTCGACCAGGCCCGCGCCGGCGATGAAGATCCCCCAGAGGCCGACGCAGACGAGGACGATGCGGCCGAGGAAGCGCGCGTGGCGCATCCACCCGGTGGTCAGTGCGGCGACCGTGGAGCCCGCCGCGACGGCGGCGTAGAGGAGCCCGGTCCCGGCCGCCCCCGCGTGGTAGACGGTCAGCGCGAGCACCGGGAAGAGGGCGCGGGGCATGCCGAAGGTCATCGCGCAGAGGTCGATGACGAAGCCCGCGGTCACCGCCGGCAGCTTGCGTAGGTAGGCGATGCCGGAGCGGATCGAGCGGAAGACCGGCTCGTGGGCCTCCCGCTCAGGGGGCGGCTGGCGCGACATCATCGCCGCGGCGCCTGCCATGCCGAGGCAGCTGACCGCGTCCGCCGCGTAGGGGACGGTCAGGCCGAAGAGCGAGATCAGGACGCCGCCGAGGGCGGGGCCGACGACCATCGTCAGCTGGTAGAGGCCGTAGGTGAGGGAGATCGCCGAGGGGAGCATCTCCGGCGAGACCGTCTTCGGGACGATCGCCGCGGCGACCACCCGCTCGATCGCCGAGGCTCCCGCCATCGCGCCCGCGAGGACGAAGAGGATCCAGACCGGCGGCGGGCCGGTGGCGGTGGCCACCGCGAGGGCGGCGGCGATCGCGACCAGCGCGTACTGGCAGAGGAGCAGCAGGCGGCGACGTTCGAAGCGGTCGGCGAAGGCGCCGCCGAAGAGCGAGGCGACGATCAGCGGCCCCAGCTCGGCGAGGCCGATCAGCCCGGTGAGGAAGGCCGAGCCGGTGAGCACGAACACCTGGTAGGGCAGCGCGACGAGGGCCGCCTGGGAGCCGAGCCCGGTGATCACCGCGCCCAGCGTGACCAGGCGGAAGTCGCGCGACTCGCGCAGGGGTCGGACGTCCACCGCTATCCGGGATAACCACCTCAAGGGCAGCGAACGTAGCGAACCGGACGATCTGCCTAAGATCGGCGGGTGAAGGCGATCGTCCAGCACGAGTTCGGCGGACCTGAGGCCCTGCGGCTCGAGGACGTCGAGGCGCCCGAGCCGATCCCGACCGAGGTCCAGGTCCGCGTCCGCGCCGCCGGGGTCAACCCGGTCGACTTCAAGTCGCGCGAAGGCAAAGGGGCCTCGTCGTCGATGGGCGGCTTCCCGCTGACGGTCGGCTGGGACGTCTGCGGCGAGGTCACAAAGGTGGGCGGCGGTGTCACGCGCTTCCAGGTCGGCGACGAGGTGTTCGGGATGCCCTGGTTCCCGCGCGAAGCCGGCGCCTACGCGGAGTACGTGACCGCGCCCTCGCGCCACTTCGAGCACAAGCCGCACGCGCTGTCGACCGAGGAGGCCGGCGCGCTGCCACTGGCCGGGC